>DASSVX010000375.1:0-4426 GCA_035705655.1 Casimicrobiaceae bacterium | reverse complement strand
CGGACGAGTGTTATTCGGAGATCCATTTCGACGAAGCGAAGCCGCCGCTCGGCGCGCTCGGCGCCGCGCGCGCACTCGGCCGCGATGGCTTCCCGCGCCTCGTCGTGTTCGGCAGCCTGTCGAAGCGATCCAACGCGCCGGGGCTTCGCTCGGGTTACGTGGCCGGCGAGCGCGCACTGATCGGCGCCTTTCTCCAGTACCGCACGTATCACGGCTCGGCGATGTCGGGCGCCGTCGCCGCGGCGAGCATCGCCGCGTGGAGCGACGAAGCGCACGTCGCGCACAACCGCGCCGAATACGCGGCGAAATTCGCAACGCTCGCACCGAGGCTCGCCGAAGCGCTGCCGTGCGCGATGCCGGAAGCCGCGTTCTACCTGTGGGCATCGACTCCCGGTGACGACGTCGCGTTCGCGCGTCGTCTGCTGGCCGAGGAAAACGTCGCGGTGCTGCCCGGAAGCCTGCTTGCGCGCGAAGCCGACGGCGTGAATCCCGGCGCTGGTCGCATCCGCATTGCGCTCGTGGCCGACCGCGCACAGTGCGCCGAAGCGGTCGAGCGCATCGTCGCCTGCACGCAGCGGCAGGACTGACGACCGCGTCGTTCGGCCCGTCGTCCGCGACGTCGCTTCATCCGTGCAGCGGGCGTTTCGTCGCGCCGCGCACCCCGCCCCCCGCCGGTCTCTAGAATGCCGGGCATGGCAACCCTTCCCGCTCCGCGTCTCGCCTCGTCGCTTCGCGCCGGGTTCAGCTTCAGCTGGACGACGCTGTTGCTGATCATTGCGATCGACACGGCGATCGCGCTCGTGCTGTGGATCGACGATCCGCGGCCATTCTGGCAGCCGCTGGTCACCGTGCAGCTCTACGGCATGTCGATCGCGTATTGCATAAACGTGGCCGCGCCATGGGATCACGACAGGCCGCTGCGCCGGCTCGCGGTCGCCGCGCTCATCGGGTCGCTGATCGGCGTCGTGCTCGTGATCGTCATCAAGGGATACCCGCTGTCGCAGGTACGCGAGCGCTTCGGCTTCTTCGCGATGAACGTCGTCGCCGCGTTCGGCAACGGGCTTTTGATCAGCCTGATCTTCTACGTGAAGCGGCGCGAGGCGCGCGCGGCCGCTGCGTTGCACAAGGCCGAAGCCGAGCGGCATCTGCTGTCGAAGCAGGCGGTCGAGGCCGAACTGAAGCTCATGCAGGCGCAAGTGGAGCCGCACTTCCTCTTCAACACGCTGGCCTCCGTGCAATACCTGATCGAGACCGACCCGAAGCAGGCCAGCGCGCTGCTCGCGCATCTGATCGACTACCTGCGCGCCGCGCTGCCGCAACTGCGCGCGCGTTCGTCGACGCTCGCCCGCGAAATGTCGCTGGTCGAGGCGTACCTCAGCATCCTGGCGACGCGGCTCGGGGCGCGGCTTCGCTTCGCCATCGACCTTCCCGCTGAACTGCGCGATCATCCGTTTCCACCGAATCTCATCATTTCCCTCGTGGAGAACGCGATCAAGCATGGCATCGAGCCGTCGCCCGACGGCGGATCGGTCACGCTGTCGGCATCCCGCAGCGGCGGCTCGCTGATCGTCAGCGTGACGGATACGGGCTGCGGCGCATCGAGCGAGACCGCCCGGAGCGGCCAGGGCGTGGGCCTCACCAACGTGCGCGAGCGACTCGAAGCACTTTATGGCGCGCGTGCGCGCTTCAGCCTCGAGCCGGCGTTGCCGCGCGGCATGCGCGCGACGCTTTGCCTGCCCGACGAGGCAGACGACGGCCGGGCTCGTTCGGCCGCCGGCGGAGCGGCGTAGCTGCACGCCACGTCGAGATGCCGCGCGCGCTGATCGCCGAAGACGAGCCGTTGCTGCGCGCGCAGCTTCGTGCACGTCTTTGCGATGCCTGGCCGGAGCTCGCCGAGATCATCGAGGCCGAGAACGGCGAGCAGGCGCTGGCGCTCGTGCAAGAACGCGCGCCCGACGTCGTGTTCCTCGACATCCGGATGCCGCGCAAATCGGGGCTCGACGTGGCGCGCGCGCTCGCCGGCCGCTGTCATGTCGTGTTCGTCACCGCATACGACGAATACGCGATTGCCGCGTTCGACGAAGGTGCGGTCGATTACGTGCTGAAACCGGCAACGGCGGAGCGCATGGCCAAGGTGGTCGCGCGGGTCAAGGCACGGCTCGCGTTGCCGCCGCTCGATCTCGCCGCACTGCTGCAGAGGCTCGCCGAGCGCGACGCCTCGGGCGCGCCGCTCAAGTGGATTCGCGCCTCGCTCGGGAATGTCATGCAGATGATCGCCGTGACCGACGTCGTCTATTTCCGCGCCGAGGACAAGTACACGAAGGTCGTCACGCGCGATTGCGAAGCGCTGATCAGAACGCCGATCAAGGACCTCTACGACGAGCTCGACCAGGAAGCGTTCTGGCAGATCCATCGCGCGACGATCGTCAACCTCGACGCGATCGCGCGCGTCGAGCGCGACTTTCGCGACCAGCCGGTCATCACGCTCAAGTCGCGGCCGGAACGGCTCACCGTCTCGCGCACCTTCGCACACCGTTTCAAGACGATGTAACGGCAGAAGATTGCCGTCGCGAGCGAAGACGGACTGAACATCGGCGCGCACGTCCGTGTCTTAGCCGGATGATCGCCCTCCGCGCGGCGCACCGCCTGTCGATGCTGGCCCTCGCCGCCGGCACCTTGCTCGGCTGCGCCGGGTCGCCGACCACCACGGCCCAGACGGCAGCGGACCGAACGTTCGACCGTGCAGAGGTTGCGAAGGGCGCCCAGCTGTCGGCGCTCGGCGACTGTCGCGTCTGCCACACCGTCGACGGCGGAAGCGCCTTTGCCGGCGGCCGGGCACTTCCCACGCCGTTCGGCACCCTTTATTCGACCAACATCACGCCCGACGTCGAAACGGGCATCGGCCGCTGGAGCCGCGACGATTTCCGCCGCGCGATGCACGAGGGTATCGACCGGGCGGGACGCCACTTGTACCCCGCATTTCCGTACGACCATTTCACGCGCGTCACCGACGACGACGTCGACGCGCTGTACGCGTTCGTCATGACGCGCGAGCCGGTGACGGCGCGTGCGCCACGCAACCGCCTCGTCTTTCCCGCCAACCTGCGCCCAGTCCTCGCTGCCTGGAACTGGCTCTACCTCGATGCGCGCCGCTTCAGCGCCGACCCGGGCCAGAGTGCCGAATGGAACCGCGGCGCGTATCTGGTCGAAGGTCTCGCGCACTGTGGTGCGTGCCATACGCCGCGCAACATCGCCGGTGCCGAGAAAAGGCGCGAACGATTCCGGGGCGGCGACGCCGAAGGCTGGCACGCACCCGGCATTCTCGCCGCCTCGCCTGCGCCGGTCGAATGGACTGCCGAGGCGCTGTTCCGTTATCTGCGCAACGGCTTCGACGCCGAGCATGGACTCGCCGCCGGACCGATGGGGCCCGTCGTCGACGGCCTGGCCGCGGTGCCCGAGGCCGACGTGCTGGCAATCGTCACGTACCTGACTAGCCTCCCGGGCCAGGAGCGCAGCAAGCCGGCAAAGGACCTCGTTGCGGCCGCGGAGCAGCGCGAATTCGATGCCGTTGGACGTCACGGCCCCGACCGGGCCAACGAGACCAGCGCTGGCACTGCCGAAACCGAAGACGCCGGCGAAATAATTTTCGCCGGGGCCTGCGCCACCTGCCATTACGCCGGCGCAGGCGCGCCGGCGACAAGGCCCGTACCGCTTGCGCTCGCAACCAGCGTGAACGCGTCGACGCCGCGAAACGTGTTGCGCGTGGTCGTCGAAGGGCTGCATCCTGCACCCGGCGAATCGGGTGCCATCATGCCGGGCTTCAGCGGCGCGCTGACGCATGCGCAGATCGTCGCGGTGGTGGAATTCGTGCGGGCGCGCTTCAGCGATCGTCCGCGCTGGACCGACGTCAACGCGACACTGCACAGGATCGAGCGGGAGCAATCGAAATGATCGAACTCGATGTCAACGGTCGCATGCATGCGATCGACGCGGATGGCGACACGCCGCTGCTCTACGTGCTTCGCGATCATCTGGCGATGAACGGCGCGAAGTTCGGCTGCGGGCTCGGGCAATGCGGCGCCTGCACGGTGATCGTGGACGGAAAGGCGGTCTTTTCGTGCGTGACGCCGATCTCGGTGCTCGGCGGACGGGCGATCCGCACGATCGAAGGACTCGGCACGCCCGATCGGCCGTCACCGCTGCAGCGGGCGTTCATCGACGAACAGGCAGCGCAATGCGGCTACTGCATCGCCGGCATGATCATGCGCGCGCAGGCCCTGCTCGACGCGAATCCTTCGCCGAGCGACGCCGAAATCCGCCGGCACATGGCACCCAATCTTTGCCGTTGCGGCACGCACATGCGCATCCTGCGTGCGATCAGGCGGGCCGCGCAGCGCGTTCCGAGTGCCGCGACACCGTTGCGCAG
>DASSVX010000374.1:0-3943 GCA_035705655.1 Casimicrobiaceae bacterium | reverse complement strand
CATCGCGCTTCGCTGCATGGGTGCTGTCCTCTGTGCTCTGACTCCTGACCTCTGAATGGTACCCGCTATAATCCGCGCTCTCGTCAACGCCGCGGCCGGCTCGTCGCAGCTTGCTTTGCGCCCGGGCGATTCTCCGATTCCCATGAATGTGCTGTTCGAGGATGACGGCCAGCTGAAGGCCGGCACGCTCCTCGCCGATCACGATGCATCGGTGCAGGTCGAGGCGGTCTCCGGCAAGCGGCAGAAGGTCAAGGCGGCCCACGTGCTGCTGCGCTTCGCCGATCCGTCACCGGCGGAGACGATGGCGCGCGCACAAAAGCTCGTCTCGGAGCTAGATCCGGATTTCCTGTGGGAAGTGGTTCCGGACGACGAGTTCGGCTTCGAGGAGCTCGCGCGCGAGTATTACGGCGCGACGCCCGCACCCGCCGAAACGGCCGCCGTTGCGCTGGCACTTGCCCGTGCGCCCACCCACTTCTATCGCAAGGGGCGCGGCCGCTTCCGCAGGGCGCCGCCCGAGGCGCTGAAGGCGGCGGTGGCGTCGCTTGCGCGCAAGGAGCGCGAGGCGCGCGAGATCGCGCAATGGGTCGCCGAGCTGCAGGCACACCGGCTGCCCGCAGCACTTGCGGCGAAGCTCGACGTGCTGTTGTACCGGGCGGACCGGAACGCGCCCGAGTGGAAGGCGCTGACCCTCGCCTGCGAAGCGGCACGAACGAGCGCCGTGCAGCTCCTTCGTGCGTGCGGCGCGCTTGCGTCGTCGCACGATTACCACTACCGCCGCTTCATCGTCGAAGCATTTCCCCAAGGCACGCAATTCCCCGCGTGGGGCTCGCTGCCCGAATCGCCCGAGTTGCCGGTCGCGCCCGTGCGCGCGTTCTCCATCGACGACGCATCGACGAGCGAAATCGACGACGCGTTCTCGGTGCGCGACCTCGGCGACGAGCGACTCGAAGTCGGCATCCACATCGCCTGTCCCGCGCTCGCCATCACGCGCGGTACGCCGCTCGACGCCATCGCCCGGCAGCGCCTGTCCACCGTCTACATGCCGGGTCGCAAGGTGACGATGCTGCCGGACGAAGTCGTGGCGCAGTTCACGCTTGCGCAGGAGCACAGCCCGCCGGCGCTTTCGCTCTACGTCGAGATCGACGCCGAGGGCACGCCGCTGCGGCATCGCACGGCGCTCGAGCGTGTGCCGATCGCCGCGAACCTTCGCCACGACGCGCTCACCGACGCCTTCGCACTCCCGGCCGCCGGCGACGAGCCGGCGTGGACCGCGGAGCTGCGCGCGCTGTGGCGCCTCGCGGTGCGCCTTTCCGGTCAGCGCGGAAAGGCGGACGTGTCGCGCATCGATTACAGCTTCGACGTCGACTGGGACGCCGACGGCGCGGGCGAGCGTGGCCGCGTGACGATTACGCCGCGCATTCGCGGCAATCCGCTCGACAAGCTCGTCGCCGAGCTGATGATTCACGTGAACCACACGTGGGGGCGTCTGCTCGCGCTTGCGCGCATCCCCGGGCTCTATCGCGTGCAATCGGGCGGCAAGGTGAAGATGAGCACGCGTCCCGGCGAGCATCAGGGCCTGGGCGTCGGACACTACCTGTGGGCGAGCTCGCCGCTTCGCCGCTACAGCGATCTCGTCAACCAGCGGCAGTTGCTTGCGGTCGTCGGCGAGGTGCGCGCGCCGTACGCGGACAACGATGCCGAGCTTGTCGCCGCACTCACCGATTTCGAGGCGACGTATTCGCAGTACGCCGAGATGCAGGATCGCATGGAGCATTACTGGTGTCTGCGCTGGCTCCTGCAGGATCAGGTCACCCGATGCAACGCGCGCGTGATCCGCGACACGCTGGTGCGCTTCGACAGGCTCCCGCTCGTCATGCGCCTGCCCGACATGCCCGCGCAGCCCGCCGACACGCCGGTGCGCGTCGCGATCGGGCGGATCGATCTGTTCGATTGCACGCTCGAGTGCCGCTACGCGGGCCTTGCCGGCGACGCAACGACCGGCGAAAGCAGCTGAAGCGTTGGATTGCCGCCACGCGGGGGGTGCAATCCGATCGGCGGACGCCTTCATTTGTCATGACAGTGGCATGGCCGCGCTACAATCGGCCGGCCGAAGAGTTCCGCGAACGGATCGCGTCCTTGCCACGTCGCGTCGCAGCGCCGAAGCCTGTGCAGGAGCTGGCCGCCGAGGCGCGGCCCGCTGCGCCGTCGCCCGCGCGTGCGCCGAACGCGAATTTCGTCATGGCCGGCGCGCTGCCGCCGGCGCGCAAGCCCAACCTCGCCATGGCCGGCGCACTGCCGCCCGCGCGCATTCCGCCCGAGGCGCTCGCCACGCCGCGGCGTGTGTCGACCGTTGCCGTTGCGATCGCCCTGTCCGTCGTGCTGCACGCGGTCGCGCTGTCGCTCCACTTCACGGTGGGCTCCGGGCGCAACCACGACCCGAATCCGCCGCTCGAAGTGGCCCTCGTGAACGCGAAGTCGCTGACCAAGCCGACGAAGGCCGATTTGCTCGCGCAGGCGAACCTCGACGGCGGCGGCAACACCGAGCAGAACCGGCGCGCGAAGACGCCGCTGCCTGCGCTCCCGGATACGCAGCGGCGCAACGTCGCCGTCGCCGCGTCGCGCCAGGAAGTGCAGGAGAACACCACGCAGGAGATGATGACCCGATTGCGTTCGCCGACCGCGATCCCGACGCCCGAGCCGAAGCCGCTGGCGGAGCCCGAGCCGACCGAGTCGCCGACGGCGAACGACATCATGCAGAAGACGCTCGAGGCGGTGCGGCTCGAGGCGAAGATTGCCCGCGACATGGACGAGTACCAGAAGATTCCGCGGCGCAAGCACATCGGAGCGCAGGCGCGCGAGTACCGCTTCGCGCGTTACGTGGAAGACTGGCGCATGAAGGTCGAGCGCGTCGGCAACACGAACTACCCGGCGGCCGCACGGCAGAAGAAGCTGTACGGCAGCCTGATCCTGACCGTCTTCATTCGCGCCGACGGCAGCGTCGAGAAGGTCGAGGTCAACCGCAAATCGGGTCAGCGCATCCTCGACGCCGCCGCGGTGAAGATCGTCGAGATGGCCGGTCCGTACGCGCCGTTTCCCGATGACATCCGGCGCGACACCGACATCCTCAGCATCACGCGGACGTGGACGTTCGCCCGGGGCGACGAGTTCTCGAGCGAGTGACGCGGTGAGGCGCAAGGGTCCGTTCGCGCGAGCGCTCGTGCTCGCGGCGGGCCTCGCCGTGCTTGCCGTCGTCGCGCTGCATGCGTATTTCGCCACGATGATCTGGTGGTGGCGCGATCATCCGCCGCGAGAAACGGCCTTCATGACCGAGCGGATGGACGCGCTTCGGGCGAGCAACCCGCGGGCGCGGCTGCGCTACCGGTTCGTTCCCTACGAGCGCATTTCGACGCCGCTCAAGCGCGCGATGATCGCCGCGGAGGACGCGAAGTTCGTCGACCACGAAGGCTTCGACTGGGACGGGATCGCGCTGGCACTCGAGAAGAACGAGAAGCGCGGGCACATCGTCGCCGGCGGATCGACGATCACGCAGCAGCTCGCGAAGAACCTGTTCCTTTCGGGCTCGCGCAGCTGGCTGCGCAAGGGCGAGGAGGCGGTCATCACGCTGATGCTGGAGGCGATGCTCGACAAGCGGCGGATCTTCGAGCTCTACCTCAACGTGATCGAGTGGGGCAGCGGCGTGTTCGGTGCCGAAGCGGCCGCGCAGCGCTATTTCGGCGAGTCCGCCGCGCGGCTGTCGGCCGAGCAGTCGGCGCGGCTCGCAGCGATGGCCCCCAATCCGCGTTTCTACGAACACAATCCGGGCGCGCCGGGCTTGAACCGCAAGATACGCATCATCCTCGCGCGGATGCCGGCGGCCGACTTGCCGTAGATCGGGGTCAGAGCTGTGGTAATTGGGGTCAGAGCTGTAATTATTGCGGCGTGC
>DASSVX010000373.1:0-8993 GCA_035705655.1 Casimicrobiaceae bacterium | reverse complement strand
CCGTTCGACCTCGAGCGCTTCCTGGCTGGCCAACAGACGCCGGTCTTCTTCGGCTCGGCGATCAACAATTTCGGCGTCCAGGAAATCCTGCACGCGCTCGTCGGCTGGGCGCCGGCGCCGCTTCCGCGCGACGCGACGCTTCGCGTCGTCGAGCCGGTCGAGCCATCGTTCAGCGGCTTCGTGTTCAAGATCCAGGCGAACATGGACCCGCGCCATCGCGATCGCATCGCGTTCTTCCGCGTCTGCTCGGGCCGTTACCAGCCCGCGATGAAGGTGCGGCACCTGCGCATCGGGCGCGAGATGAAGCTCGGCAACGCGCTCATGTTCATGGCCAACGAGCGCGTATCGAGCGAGGATGCGGTCGCGGGCGACATCATCGGCATCCACAACCACGGCCAGCTGCAGATCGGCGACACGCTTTCGGAAGGCGAATCGCTCGCGTTCCGCGGCATTCCGTATTTCGCGCCGGAGCTCTTCCGCGTCGCGCGTCCGCGCGACCCGTTCAAGGCGAAGCCGCTGTCCAAGGGGCTGCAGGAGCTCGGCGAGGAGGGTGCAATCCAGGTCTTCACGTCGGCGCACACGAACACCGTGCTGCTCGGCGCCGTCGGGCCGCTGCAGTTCGAGATCGTCGCGCAGCGGCTCGCCACCGAATACAACGTCGACGCCATCTACGAGACGGCGAACATCTCGACGGCGCGCTGGCTTACCTATCCCGACGACGCGACCCGGCGCAATTTCGAGCGCGAGCAGGCCGCGTCGCTCGCGAGCGACGTCGACGGCAACCCGGTATTCCTCGCGACGAACAAGTACAACCTGCAGGTGACGGTCGAGCGCTGGCCGAAGATCGGCTTCCATGCGACGCGCGAGCACGGGGAGCGGCTCGGCCACGCCTGAATCGGGGTCAGAGCTGTAATTATTCCGCGCAGAATCGAGATCGGGGTCAGAGCCGTAATTATTCCGCGACGAGCGCGGATGGGTCGGCATGGATTGACGCCGGAATAATTACAGCTCTGACCCCGATTTACCCGCCGCCGAACCATCGGCGCACGGTCAAGTCGAAACCCGTTGGCCGCGGGAGCCGCCGCGGGCTCGAGCCCTTGTAGCCCTGGAGATCCGGATGGAACGCGTCGAACCTCTCAATCCCGACACCGATTTCACGCGTTCGGCCGATCCGCGCCGGCGTGCCGCGCGGCGGCGCAATCTGGCGTGGCCGATCGTTGCGATCATCGTCATCGTCGCCGTCATCGCGGCCGTCGTGCTCGTGTGGCGCGCCACGCACGCTCCCGAACCGGTAAGCGCGCCCGCGCCGCAGCAGCCGGCCGCGCCCGCTGCAGCGGCGCCGGCCGAAACGACGCCGAAGCATCCGATCGAGGCGGCCGACGCGACGCCGCCATCGGCCACCGAGGCGCTGCCCGCCGTCGCGGACAGCGACGCGGCGCTGCGCGACGCGATGGCGTCGCTCTTCGCCGGAATCCCGCTCGACCGCGTGTTCCATTTGCAGGAAATCGTCCCGCGCTTCGTCGCGACGATCGACAACCTGCCGCGGCAAACGGTGGCGCTGTCGAAAATGCCCGTCAACCCGGTCGAAGGCGCGCTGCAGACGGCGCCAGGCGACGGACGCGTGCTGCTGCGCGCCGACAACGCCGAACGCTACGCGACGTACATGCGGGTCATGGAGCAGGTCGACACGCACAAGCTCGTGCAGACGTACGTGCACTACTATCCGCTGTTCCAGAAGGCCTACCAGGACCTCGGCTATCCCAATGGCTACTTCAACGACCGGCTGGTCGAGGTGATCGACCACCTGATCGCGACGCCCGACGTGCCCGCGCCAGTGGCGCTCACGCAGCCGAAGGTGCTCTACGAGTTCGCCGACCCGGCGCTCGAAAGGCTCTCGGCCGGGCAGAAGATGATGATCCGGATGGGCCCGGTCAATGAATCGCGGGCGAAAGCCAAATTGCGCGACATCCGCCATGCGCTAACCGGGCAGGCGCTGCCGCGCTGATGCGAGGCGGACACCTGCGGCAGCGTCACGTCGCCCGGTCGAGAAATCCGCCCGCGCGACGCAGGGGCTGCGTTGCCGCACCGGTCAGGCGCGCGGCGAACGAGCGTGCCGGCGCCTGCGCGCCGGTGCTCGAGGCAACGGCGACGCCGTAGATCGTCGCGAGCTCGAACGGCGCGGGCAGTGCTGCGACGAGCACGACGCCGGGCGTATAGAGGATCTCGGTGATCTGGGTGCAGCCGATCGCGCGCTGCGCTCCCGCGTGTGCGAGCGCGGCCATCGCCTGCGCGCCATTGGCATGGGCGCGCAGCTTCGCGAGCGACGCGTCGTAGAGACCCAGCGTGCGCAAAACGCCCGTGAAGTGAATGCCGGCGGTCGAGCGCATCGTGTCGGGGCAATACAGCGCGCTCGCCGCGACAAGGGCCGCCTTCAATGCGTCGGCATCGTGCACGTCGGGCAGCGGATCGCCCGCCGCGACCGCGATTCCCGTCGGCACCCGGCCGAGTGCCGCGATCGAATCGCCGTCGACGAGCGCTTGCGCTGCGAGCGTGTCGAGCATCGCGGCCGGGAGGATCACGAGGTCGCAGCCGGCGCCGCCGGTCACCGCGTTGCTGATCGCCCCCGCCGAGTCGAATGTCGCCTCGACGCGCGCGCCCGATGCGGCTTCGAACGGCCCGGCGAGGGTCTGCACGACGCCCTTGGCGGCACCCGCGGACAGAACGCGCAGCACCGGCATGCGCTTCGTCACCGGTCGGCGCGCGCGCCGGAGAGCTTCACGATGCGCTCCCACTTGACTATATCGTCAGCAAGGAACTTGCCGAACGCATCGGGCGCCATCGTCATCGCGGTGGCGCCCTGCTTCGCCCATTCGGCCCTGGTCTCGGGACGCGAGACGATCTTCGTCACTTCGGCGTTCAGCCGGTTGACGATGGCCGGAGGCGTGTTCTTCGGCGCAATCAATCCGAGCCAGATGACGGCCTCGTAGCCCGGAACGCCGGCCTCGGAAAGCGTCGGCACGTCGGGCATCACACTCGAGCGCAGCTTGCCGCTGGTGGCGAGCGCACGCACCTTGCCCGCCTTCACGTGCTCGTTCATCACCGTCACCGCGTCGAACATCATCTCGACCTGGCCGCCCAGCACGCCGGTGCGCGCGCCCGAGCTTTCCTTGTAGGGAACGTGAACGATGTCGAGGCCGGCCATCGACTTGAACAGCTCGCCGGCCATGTGATAGGGCGTCCCGGGGCCCGACGACGCGTAATTGAGCTTGCCGGGCTCGGACTTCGCAAGCGCAATCAGCTCCTGCAGCGTTTTCGCCTTCACGTCGGGATTGACGACGAGCACGAGATCGGAATAGTTGATCGGCGCGACCGGCGTGAAATCGCGCATCAGCGCGAACGGCTTGTTCGGCATCAGCGACTCGTTGACCGTGTGCGTGTTCGACATCAACAGCAGCGTATAGCCGTCGGGCGCGCTCTTCGCGACGATTTCGGTGCCGACGACCGAGCCGCCCCCGGGACGGTTCTCGATGACGAACGGCTGGCCCATGGCCTCCTGCATGCGCTGGGCGAGGAAACGCGCGTAGACGTCGGCCGGACCGCCGGCCGCGAACGGCACGACGATCTTGACCGGTCGCGACGGATAGTCGTCGGCGGCCGCATTGACCGCAACGGCGGCGAGCAGGGCGGCCAGGACGAGACGAAGGTAACGCATGGGCGGTTCCTCGGCGGAAGGGGGGATCGACGCGCAATGCTACCGAAACAGCGTCTCACCGTGTTTCAGGCGTCGCCGGTTGCGACCTCGCGCAGGAATGCGCTGCGGTCCTGCGTGCCGATGTGCTCGGCGACGAGCTGAACGAATTCGTCGGCGTCGTGCGCCTGCTGCGCCGCCTTCTTCGCGACGACCTTCGCGATGGGTCCGAGATACACGGCGAGCCGCGTGGTCGTCTGCTCGATGAACGCCTGCTCGAGCGGCCGCGACGCGCGGGTGCGCGACGCAGACGCGGTGGCCACACCGCGCGCGTTCGTCGGCACGCGGCCCGCGCCGCCTTCGCGCGTGGCGTGCGAGCCGCTGCCTTCGGCCGCGTGCGCGTGCGCCTCGAAGCGCTCGCGCTCCCGCGGGTCGGCGATATGCACGCCGAGCAGCGCGTACAGCTCGCGCGCGTCGTGTGCGCGAAGCGCGGCCTGGCGCACCAGGATCTTCGCCATCGGCCCCACGAAGCGCACCAGCTGGCGCTCGATCGTCGCGAGCGACGCGTCGTCGAATGCCAAAGTCGCAGTCGGCGACAGGCGAACGTCCGCGAGATTGACCAGCGTCGTTTCGCCGCCGCCATGCGTTCCCGCCGGCGTACCGCAGGCGAGGCGCAGCGCGAGCTCGAATGCGCGCGCGTCGGGGAAGCGATCGGCGGGATTCTTCGCAAGCGCCTTGTCGATCACCGCATCGATCGCCGGCGCCACGGCGAACGGGCACACCTCCGACGCGCGGCGCGGCTGCTCGTGACAGATCTTGTAGGTGACCGCCTCCATCGTTCCGGCGAACGGCCGCGTGCCGGTCAAAAGCTCGTAGAGGACGACGCCGGCGCTGAACAGATCGGCACGGTGATCGCTGGCCATCCCCCGGCACTGCTCGGGCGCCATGTAGGTCGGCGTGCCCATGACCATCCCGGTCATCGTGAGCGTGGTCGCATCGATTCGTGCAATGCCGAAATCGGCCACCTTGACGATGCCGGCGGCGGTCAGGATCAGGTTTGCCGGCTTGATGTCGCGGTGGACCACGCCCTGCGCGTGCGCGAACGCCAGTGCCTGTAAAAGCTGCGTGACGAGCGCGGCGATCTGGTGCAGCTCGAAGCGCGCGTTGCGATTCAGGTACTCGCGCAGCCCCATGCCGTCGACGTACTCCATCGCGATGTACGCGACGCTGTCGTCCTCGCCGTATTCGTAGATCGCGATGATGTTCGGATGGTGCAGCCGCCCTGCCGCCCGCGCCTCGTTGCGAAAGCGCGCCATGAACTGCGCGGCGAGGTCGGCGTCGAGGAGGTCCTTGCGCACCGTCTTGATGGCGACGCTGCGCTCGATGTGCGGATCGGTCGCCTTGTAGACGATCCCCATCGCGCCCTTGCCGAGGACGCGCTCCACTTCGTACTTGCCGATCCGGACGGGATCAGGCATCGCAAATTACTCCAACATCTTCATCGCCTGCACGAGACTCACCTTCATGCGGGCGAGCGCATCGGTCAGCACGCCGATCTCGTCCCTGCTGCGCGTGCGGAACTCGCCGGCGTCGAGGTTGCCGAGGCTCACCTGGTCGGCGATCGCCGAAAGGCGCGTCACGCGCCGGATCACCATCACGTGCAGCATCGCGTTCAGCAGCACGAACGTGACGACGAACACGCCGGCAAGCGACAGCATGAACGTGCGGAACGTCTCGTCGGCGCGCTTGATCGGAACCGACATCGGCACCGACACCACCTGTGCGCCGATCACCTCGTTCATTTTCCAGCCGAAGCCGTTCGCGCTTCCGTACTGATCGATCATCGTTTTCGGCGCCACCTCGATCGTGCTGTGACAGACGAGACAGGCGCCGCTCGTGATCTGGATCGGTCGCGCGAGGTACAGCGCGCGCCCGGTGGGGGTGTCGCGCTCGCCAACCATCTCGATGTTGTCGTGCGAGGCGCGGAACGCGTTGACGATATCGGCCTCCCAGTCGCTTGCGCGATCGCGCGGGTTGGTCGGGTTGAGCGTCGCCTCCTTGTAGCCGTAGTCGGGATGCTTCTTGCGCATTTCGTTGAACACTTCGGTGGCGGCATACGCCGGCACCGTCTGCGGCAGGAACGCATACTTGAGCTGCGTCTCGAGCAGCGGCTTCACCTGGGTGTTCGTGTAGGTGCGCGACGAAAGCGCCGCCTCCATCATGAGCCGCGCGTTCTGCACGATCTCCTCGCGCGCGTTCGCCTGCAGCACCTTGTACGAGACGTAGCCCGAGATCGCGAAGCCCAGCACGAAAATGCCGAGCAGCACGAGGTTGAACTTCCAGATCAGCTTCATGGCACTGCCCTTGTCATCGATTCGCTGAAGAAGCCGCGGGGCGGCTCCCGTCCTCGGATTCTCGCGGCCGGTACCGTTCGGGATGCAGCGTGCGGTCCCATTCGGGCACCGGCGGGCGGGCCGCCGCCGCCGCGGCGCGAAACGCGGGGTCGGCGAGCCGCGGCGCAAAGCGTCTGGCAAACGCCTTGCGGGTCGTCCCCGTGAGCCACGGCTCGGCTTCCGCGAACGTGACCTCACGCCCGGCCGTCAACGACCCCGGAGCCGCGGCGAAGCGACTGGCGAGGCTCGGCAGCTTGTCGCGCAGCGCGCGCGGCATCGCATCGATGAACGCGGGCGGTGGATGGTCGTCGGCCTCGAACGCGCGATCGCCGCTGCGATGCCAGAACTCACCCTCACGTGCTTCCCGCGCCACTTCCCTGCCCCGCGCGGCGGGGGTGGTCAACGTCACGCTTCCGCTCTCCACGAAAAATTCACTGTGCGCAGCGTCGCAGTGTACGACGGCAATGCCCGCGGCCATCCGCAGCGCCGACGAGGGGAGCGCGAGCCGCAACGGTGGCGCCTTCGGCGCATTCGACGCCTTGAACCACCCGCGCAACAGCGTCAACTCGGCTGCCGCCGGCTTTGCGTCGTCGGACGGAAGCTCGGCTGCAAGAACGAGCGCCGGTCCCATGATGCTCAACGTGCCGCCATGCGCAAGTTCCAGTTGCGCCTGTGCCCGCTCGCCCGCGTCGATCACGTCGCCGCTCTCGGCGCGCGCGCCCGCTTCGAGGCGATACCACGTCGTCTTGCGCAGCACGCGCACGTCGCCGTCGACCACGGTGTAGATGCCGCGCTCGACGGCGCACGCGGCAGTGGCCCAGAGCGCGAGCAGAAGCAGCGTACCCGCGTGGACGACGTTCATCGGTGACAGGTGGGACTCGAGACGCGACCGATACTAGACTTGCCATTCTCGCTGCGTCAATGCGAAAAGTCGCCGCTCGGGGCGGCACGGCCGGGCGCCCGGCTCCGGGCATGCGCAAGCCCTTATACTGCCGCTGCCACCCGCGCCAACCCGCGCCCGGATTGACGATGACTGCATCGACCGAACTCGCCGTGCTCTTCGCCGACGTGAGCGGCAGCACGCGACTCTATGAAACGCTGGGCGACGAGCGTGCGCTCGCCACCGTCGGGCGCTGCATCGCGCTGATGCGCGAAGTCTGCACCGGCCATGCGGGGCGCGTCATCAAGACGATCGGCGACGAGGTGATGGCGGTGTTTCCGCTCGCCGACGAGGCTGCACAGGCGGCCGCGGCACTGCAGGCACGAATCGGCGCCGAACCCTTCGCCGGCGGGGCGCGGGTCGCCATCCGCGTCGGCTTCCACCATGGTCCGACGCTCGCCGCCGACGGCGACGTCTTCGGCGATTCGGTCAACGTCGCGGCGCGGCTCGCCGGCATCGCGCACGGATCGCAGGTGATCACTTCCGGCGCCACTGCGGCGATGCTCTCGCCGTGGCTGCGCATGCGCACCCGCCCGCTCGCGGCACTCACGGTCAAGGGCAAGGCGCACGACCTCGACGTCTGGGAATTGCTGTGGCAGGACTCGGCCGACGACCTGACCACGCTGGCCACGCGCGTCAGCGTTCCGCGGGCGCGCTTGCGGTTGCGCCATGGCGAGCGCGAGATCGTGCTCGACGAAGGCCAGCCCGCGCTCGCGTTCGGGCGCGACGCGCAAAACGACCTCGTGGTGGCCGACCGGCTTGCGTCGCGGCTGCATGGGCGCATCGAGCGGCGCCGCGACCGTTTCGTGCTCATCGATCACAGCTCGAACGGCACGTTCGTGACGCAGGCGGGGGAGGCGGAGATGCCGCTGCGGCGCGAGGAGTTCGTCCTGCGCGGCCGCGGACACATCAGCTTCGGCCACGCGTACGCGACCGATCCGACCGAGACCGTGGAGTTCGACTGCGATTGCTGAAGCGTCGCCGGCGGCGGCGATGTGGTGCAAGCTACGCGTTGACGGCGCGGCGCATCGAGGCCGACAGCGTCTGGCGCGCGCGATCGTAACCGGCCCACGGATCGTCACGTCGCCGGGCGATCGCGTCGGCCGCGTTGTCGATATTGAAGCAGTCGCCGCGAATGTCGCGCTCGAGGTCGGACCACGCGATCGGCATCGACACCGGCAATCCGGCGCGCGCCCGCAGCGAGTACGCGGCCACCGCCGTTGCACCTTCCGCATTGCGCAGATAGTCGACATAGACGCGTCCGGCGCGCGCATCCTTCGCGGCCTTCGCCGTGAAGACCGCCGGCATGTCGTCCGCGAGCGTCTCGGCAATGGCGCGCGCGAAGTCGCGTGCTTCGAGCCAGGTATGGCGCCGGGTGATCGGCAGCACGAAGTGCAGGCCCTTGCCACCGGTGGTCTTCACGAACCAGCGCAGCTCGAGCCGATCGAGGAACGTGCGCACGTGTTCTGCTGCCTCGCGCACGGCCGGCCAGGCGAGATCGGCATCGGGGTCGAGGTCGAGCGTAATGCGGTCGGGACGCTCGAGCCGCGGGAAGCTCGCACCCCAGGTGTGAAACTCGTAGGTGCCGTTCTGCACGGCGCGCACGACGTCGGCGACATCGGCAAGACGCATGAACGGCGGCGAATCATCGTCACGTTCGCGGCCGCGCAGCGGGTGCTTCTGGAAAAAGCAGTCGTCGAAGCGCCCGTCCATGCACTTCACGACGGCGATCGGCCGCGGCGCAACTTGCGGCAGCAGCCACGAAGCGAGCGCTTCGTGATAGCGGACGACGTCGAGCTTCGTGTGTCCGGGCGCTGCGACGATCGGGCGCTCGGCGTTGCTGATGACGACGCCCGCAACGTTCGGCGGCGAAGGCGAATACCGGTGGGTATGTTCCATGGCGGTCGTGCTGCTGGCGCAAGCCGCGTACCACGCGCGAACACGGCGTCGATTCAGGCACTTGCCGGGCGCG
>DASSVX010000372.1:0-9574 GCA_035705655.1 Casimicrobiaceae bacterium | reverse complement strand
CTCGTCGCGGTGATCGGCCTCTTCGGCCTCGGCGAGCTGCTGATCAGCATGGAAGAAGGGCTGCGCTTCGACGGCGTGCCCGCGCGCATCAGTCCGCGAGCCGTGCTCGAGACGATCCGCTCGATGCCGCGGCACTGGGTTGCGCTTCTGCGCGGCAGCGCGATCGGCTGCTGGATGGGCATCACGCCCGGCGGACCGACCGCCGCGTCGTTCATGAGCTACGGGCTCGCGAAGCGCTTCTCGCGCCGCGGCCGGTATTTCGGCAGCGGCGAGCCCGAGGGCGTCATCTCGCCGGAAACCGCGGACCACGCGGCCGGCACGAGTGCGATGCTGCCGATGCTCGCCCTCGGCGTGCCCGGTTCGGCGACGTCGGCGGTGATGCTCGGCGGGCTGATGATCTGGGGGCTCAATCCCGGACCGACGCTCTTCATCGACCGGCCCGACTTCGTCTGGGGCCTGATCGCAAGCATGTACGTCGCGAACATCGTCGCCGTCGTGCTGGTGCTGTCGACGGTGCCGCTGTTCGCGGCCATCCTGCGCATTCCGTTCGCGATCATCGGCCCGATGATCGTCGTGGTCTGCTTCATCGGCGCCTACACGGTGGCGGGCAGCAAGCCCGACCTGCTCTTCGCGGTGGTCTTCGGCATCGCGGGTTACGCGTTCAAGAAGCTCGACTATCCGATCGCCCCGCTCGTGCTCGCGATGGTGCTTGGCGACAAGGCCGAGGACGCATTCCGCCAGTCGATGATCATGTCGAAGGGATCGCTGTCGATCTTCTGGTCCAATCCGCTCGTCTCGACGCTGACCGCGATCGGGCTGCTGCTATTGTGCTGGCCGATGATCGCGGCTGCATTGCGCCTGATGGTGCCGGTGCGCCAGCCGGCCGACGCGTTCGAGGATTGACGGAGAAATCAAGAAGATGAGCCGCCGCAAGCTGCGCAGCGAGGCCTGGTTCGCGCGCCAGGACAAGATGGGCTTCTACTACCGCTCGTGGCTCAAGAACCGCGGCTTTCCGCAGGACCAGTTCGAGGGCCGGCCGGTGATCGGCATCTGCAACACGTGGTCCGAGCTGACGCCGTGCAACTCGCATTTCCGCACCATCGCCGAGCACGTGCGCTGGGGTGTCCTCGACGCCGGCGGATTTCCGCTCGAATTCCCGGTGATGTCGCTCGGCGAGACGATGCTGCGGCCGACCGCGATGCTCTATCGCAACCTCGCGTCGATGGACGTCGAGGAATCGATCCGCGCCAATCCGCTCGACGGCGTCGTGCTGCTGATGGGCTGCGACAAGACCACGCCCGCGCTGCTGATGGGCGCGTCGAGCGTCGACATCCCGACGATCGGCGTGTCGGGCGGACCGATGCTGCGCGGCATCCACTGCGGCAAGGCGATCGGCTCGGGCACCAACGTGATCTCGATGAGCGAGCAATTGCGCTCGGGGCAGATCACGCTCACCGAGTTCCACGAGGCCGAGGCCGACATGCACCGCTCGCACGGCCATTGCATGACGATGGGCACCGCATCGACGATGGCGTGCATGGTCGAAGCACTCGGTGTCGGCATGCCGGGCAACGCGGCCATTCCGGCCGTCGATGCGCGGCGCAACCTGCTCGCCCGCGAAGCAGGCAGGCGCATCGTCGAGCTCGTGAAGAGCGACACCGTGCTGTCGAAGATCCTCACGCGCGAAGCGTTCGAGAACGCGATCCGCGTCAACGCCGGCATCGGCGGCTCGACGAACGCCGTGGTGCACCTGATCGCGATCGCCCGGCGCATCGGTGTTGCGCTGTCGCTCGACGACTGGGATCGGCTTGGACGCGGCGTGCACTGCCTCGTGGACATCATGCCGTCGGGCAGATACCTGATGGAAGACCTGTTCGAGGCGGGCGGGCTGCCCGTCGTGCTGCGCGAGATGTCGAAGCACGGCCTGCTGCACGACGGCGCGCTCACCGTGAACGGGCGCACGATCGGCGAGAACAACCGCGACGCGCAGTGCTGGAAGCCCGATGTCGTGAAGACCTTCGACGAGCCGTTCAAGCGCGATGCCGGCATCGCCGTCCTGCGCGGCAATCTCGCGCCCGACGGCGCGATCATCAAGCCGTCGGCCGCGTCGGCGCACCTGATGCAGCACACCGGCCCCGCGGTCGTGTTCGAGTCGATCGAGGACCTGCATGCGCGCATCAACGACGACGCGCTCGACATCGACGAGAACTCGGTGATGGTGCTGAAGTACTGCGGCCCGAAGGGGTACCCGGGGATGGCCGAGGTCGGCAACATGCCGCTGCCGCCGAAGCTGCTGAAGCGCGGCATCACCGACGTCGTGCGCATCTCCGATGCGCGGATGTCCGGCACCGCGTACGGCACCGTCGTGCTGCACGCGGCACCGGAATCCGCGGCGGGCGGGCCGCTCGCGCTGGTGCGAAACGGCGATCTGGTGACGCTCGACGTCGCGAAGCGGCGGCTGCATCTCGAAGTCGACGACGCCGAGCTCGCGCGAAGGCGCGCCGCGTGGACGCCACCACCGTCGCATGGCGAGCGCGGCTACGTGAAGCTTTACGTCGATCACGTGCTGCAGGCGAACGACGGCGTCGACCTCGACTTCCTGGTCGGTCGCTCGGGTTCGGCGGTGCCGCGCGACAACCACTGAGCAGCGGGCTTCCAAAATGAAGCTCAACATCCTGTCCGACCTGCATCTCGGCCAGGGAGCGCTCGACGTCCCGGACAACGACGCCGACGTCGTGATCCTCGCCGGCGACATCTCGCGACCGCGCGAAGCGGTCGCGTGGGCACGCGCGATCGACAAGCCGGTGCTCTACGTGGCCGGCAACCACGAGTTCTACGGCGACAGCATCGACGGCACGCTCGATACGCTGCGCAACTTGTGCGAGGGCACCAGCGTCCGCTTCCTCGACGACGACGTCGTGGTGCTCGACGGCGTCCGCTTCATCGGCAGCACGCTGTGGACCGATTTCATGCTGCTGGGTGCCGCGCGGCGCGGGGACGCAATGCGCGAAGGCCAGCGGTTCCTGCGCGATTTTTCGCGCATTCGCACGCGCCGGCATTCCGACGCGATCTATACGCCGGCCGATTCGGTCGCGCGTTTCGACGTGCATCGCCGGTTTGTCGCCGGTGAGCTCGCGAAGCCGTTTGCCGGACCCACGGTCGTCATCACGCACCACGCGCCGTCGCCGAAGAGCATCCATCCGCGATTCCGCGATTCGCTGCTGAACGCGTGCTTCATTTCCGATCTCGAGCACATGATGGACGGCAGGCGCGCCTGCCTGTGGGTGCACGGACATACGCACGACACGTTCGACTACGCCGTCAATGGCACGCGCGTCGTATGCAATCCGCGGGGTTATGCGAAAAACGGCGTGAACGAGAACGCGCGCTTCGACCCTGATCTGCTCGTCGCGGTCGGCTAGCGCGCGCCCGGCGCGCCCGGTTCATCGATTCCTACACGCGTGCGCGCACGCGGCCGATGTCCATGCACGCGCGGCCAGGGCACCTTACGTTCGTGACGAATTCGAGGCTCACGAACGCAATGAAACATCGCTTCTGGCTGGCGGTTCCACTCGCGCTTGCCTTCACGGGGACGACCGTCGCGCAGGATATCCACAAGTGCGTGGGTGACGGCGCCGGTGTCGCCTATCAGAACGCGCCGTGCGCACCCGGCCAAGCCGACGCCGGCCTGCTTCGGCTGCCCGGCTACGCCGATCCGGCCGAACGCGACGGCGCGAGCGCACCTGCCGCCGATGCCTCGCTTGCCGCGCCCGCGGAAGCTTCGCCCGCGGAAGCGTCATTCCCGGCGCTGCCCGCACCCGCGATGTCGGAGACCCAGCCGGTCTTCCCCTTCCGCACGTCGGTCGGGCTCGGGATGACCGATGATCAGGTGCTCAACGTTCCGGGCTGGGGCAGGCCGACAACAATCGTGCGCAGCGGCAGCCACGGCAACTGGCGCGAAGTGTGGACCTACGATCGGGGCAGCGACATGCGCCAGCTCGCGTTCGTGGGCGGTCGCCTGGCCAGCATTCAAACGTAGCGGACGGCACGCACCTCGTAGCTGCGCAATCCCCCCGGCGCCTGCACCTCGGCGGTATCGCCTTCGATCTTGCCGATCAGCGCGCGCGCAATCGGCGAGTTCACCGAGATCTTGCCGGCCTTGATGTCGGCCTCGTCGTCGCCGACGATCTGATACGCGTTGCGATCGCCGCTGCCGAGGTCCTCGACCTCCACCGTCGAGCCGAACACGACGCGGCCGTCGGCCTCGATGTCGGCGGGATTGATCACCTGCGCGTGGGCGAGCTTCGACTCGACCTCGGAGATGCGGCCCTCGATGAAGCCCTGGCGCTCCTTCGCGGCGTCGTAGTCGGCATTCTCCGACAGGTCGCCGTGCGAGCGCGCCTCCGCCAGCGCCTCGATCACTGCCGGCCGCTCGACGGTTTTCAACCGGTGCAATTCGGCCTTGAGCCGGGCCGCACCTTCGACGGTCATGGGTACCTTGATCATTTCGCGTCACCAAAAAGCGAACGACCGGAAGCGGGAACCGCCTCCGGCCGTGCCTTAAGTTTACGCGAATTCGGGCGCTCGTGCGACCGGCGCGCGCCCCGCGAGGCTGCTCGCCACGAGAGCGCCGATCACGAGGGTCGCGCCGGCGATTTCGCTCGCGCCGAAGCGCTGGCCATGCGCGACGCCGATCGCGAACGCGGTGATCGGCACCAGATTGATGAAAAGCACGCCGTTCGCGGGGCCCAGCGCCGCGATCCCCGCGTTCCAGGCGAGCACCGCAAGCACGCCGGCGATCAGCGACAGATAGGCGATCTCGCCGCCGTGCGCCGCGACGGCCGGCCACGACGGCGCATGCGCGACGCCCGCCACCGACGCGGCGAGCGTGACGCCGGCGATCGTCAGCGTGCCAAGCGCCATGCTGTGCGCCGTGTAGCGAAGCGTGCTGAACTGCGGCAGCGTTTGCGCGCCCATCGTGTAGGCGATCCAGCAGAGCACGCCCGCCAGCACGAGCGTATCGGCGGAGAGCGTTTCGTCGATCGCGCTCTGCAGGTGTCCCCGGGTGATGACGAGCACGACGCCGGTCAGTGCGACGAGCGTCGCAGCAATCGTAACGCCGTTCGGCCGGCGCCCGCGAACGAGCCAGTTCGCCATCGACGTGAACAGCGGCATCAGCGCGACGATGATTGCGGCATGCTCGGGCCGCGAGCGCGCGAGCCCGAGGTAGCCAAGGATGCTGAAGCCGGCGAAGCCGAGCGACCCGTAGACCCACAGGCGCAGCGCCGCTCCGTCGGTCGACAGCGCGCGCCGGCCCTCGACGAGCCACAGCAATGCAACCATCGTCAGCGACGCCGGCACGTAGCGCCACGCGGTCAGCCAGAACGCGTCGATCGCGCCCAACGCGCCTTTCGCGACGGCGAACATCGCCCCCCACACGAGCGTGGTGAACACGAGCATCGCGGCGCCGCGTGTCGATGCTTTCGTTGACATGCCGATACCTCTCGTTCACGAATGACTTGCACGCATGCCTCAGAATCAAGCTGCACGTGCCCATGCGCCCATGATCCAGTCACATCCCGGTGTGCGCAAACGATTTCCGTGCATGAGCTGCATGCACACTGGTAATGCGAGTGGGGTCCGAGGCCGCCGCTTGCGCGCGGCCGCGCCGTCACAGGCTGCGGTGCAGCGCCTGCAGCGAATAGGCGACGAGATCGCGCATCTGCGCCATGCCCATCGCGGCAGCACGCGCGCCGGCGATCGTCGTGAACGTGGGTACCTGGCCCGTCAACGCGGCGCGGCGGATCGCGTAGCTGTCCTGGATCGACGAGCGCTTCTCCTCGACCGTATTGACGACCATCGCGATCTCGCCGTTGACGAGCATGTCGACGATGTGCGGACGCCCTTCCTTGACCTTGTTGACCGAGCGCACCGCCACGCCCGCTGCGCCGAGTGCCGCGGCGGTGCCGCGCGTCGCGACGATTTCGCAGCCGAGCGCGTGGAGGCTTCGTGCGACGCCGATCGCCGCCGGCTTGTCGGCGTCCTTGATGCTCAGGAAGACGCGCCCCGAGGCGGGCAGCCTCACGCCCGCCCCGAGCTGGCTCTTGAGAAACGCTTCGGCGAATGTCTCGCCGACGCCCATGACCTCGCCGGTCGATTTCATTTCCGGTCCGAGGATCGTGTCGACTCCGGGGAACTTGATGAACGGGAACACCGCTTCCTTCACGCAGAAGTAGCGCGGAACGACTTCGCCGGCGACACCTTGCTCCGCAAGCGTGCGTCCCACCATGCAGCGTGCGGCGATCTTCGCGAGCGGGCGCCCGGTGGCCTTCGATACATACGGCACCGTGCGCGACGCGCGCGGGTTGACTTCGAGCACGTAGACGGCCGGCGCGCTCGCCCCATCGTCCTGGATCGCGAACTGCACGTTCATGAGCCCGACGACGCGCAGCGCCTTCGCCATCACGATCGTTTGCCGCCGCAACTCGTCCTGCAACGCGGGCGACAGCGAGAACGGCGGCAGCGAGCACGCGGAATCGCCCGAATGGACGCCCGCCTGCTCGATGTGCTCCATGATGCCGCCGATGATCACCTCGGTGCCATCGCACACCGCATCGACGTCGACCTCGGTCGCATCGTTAAGGAACCGGTCGAGCAGCACCGGGCTGTCGTTGGAGACCCGCACGGCCTCTTTCATGTACCGCGTAAGATCGCGCGGCTCGTGGACGATTTCCATCGCGCGTCCGCCGAGCACGTACGACGGCCGCACGACGAGCGGGTAGCCGATCGCTTCCGCCGCCGCGAGCGCCTCATCCTCGTTGCGTGCGGTGCGATTGTCCGGCTGGCGCAGACCGGCGCGGCGCAGCATCTGCTGGAAGCGCTCGCGGTCCTCGGCCATGTCGATCATGTCGGGTGACGTGCCGATGATCGGCACGCCGTTCGCCTCGAGGTCGCGCGCGAGCCTGAGCGGCGTCTGCCCGCCGAACTGCACGATGACGCCCCACGGCTTCTCGACATGCACGATCTCGAGCACGTCCTCGAGCGTGAGCGGCTCGAAGTACAGGCGGTCGGAGGTGTCGTAGTCGGTCGACACCGTTTCGGGGTTGCAGTTGACCATGATCGTCTCGAACCCGTCCTCCGAGAGCGCCATCGCCGCGTGCACGCAGCAGTAGTCGAACTCGATGCCCTGCCCGATCCGGTTCGGCCCGCCGCCCAGCACCATCACCTTCCTGCGATCCGTCGGCTCGGCCTCGCACTCGTCCTCGTACGTCGAGTACAGGTACGCGGTGCGCGTCGCGAATTCGGCCGCGCAGGTATCGACGCGCTTGTAGACGGGTCGAATGCCGAGCGCATGCCGGCGCGTGCGCACCGCCGTCTCGGTCGTCTTCGTGAGATGCGCGAGCCGCCGGTCGGAAAAGCCCATCCGCTTCAGCTGCCGCAGGTCGTCCCTGCCGATCGATTCGAGCGTGCGCTTCTCGACCGCGAGCTCGGTATCGACGATCTCCTTGATCTGCGCGAGGAACCACGGATCGATCCTCGTGTGCGCGTGCAGCTCCTCGAGGCTCATGCCGATGCCAAACGCGTCGGCGACGTACCAGATGCGCTCGGCGCGCGGGTACGCGAGCTCGTCGGCGATCGTGTCGGGATCGACGGTCTTCAGGTTGAAGCCGTCGACGCCGACCTCGAGACCGCGCAGCGCCTTCTGCAGCGATTCCTGGAACGTGCGGCCGATCGCCATCACCTCGCCAACCGACTTCATCTGGGTGGTGAGACGATCGTCCGCCTGCCTGAACTTCTCGAACGCGAAGCGCGGCACCTTGGTGACCACGTAGTCGATCGTCGGCTCGAACGACGCCGGCATGAAATGGCCGCCTTCCGAACCGGTGATGTCGTTGGCGAGCTCGTCGAGCGTGTAGCCGACCGCGAGCTTCGCGGCGATCTTCGCGATCGGGAAGCCGGTGGCCTTCGACGCGAGCGCGGAGCTGCGCGACACGCGCGGGTTCATCTCGATCACCGTCATGCGGCCGTCGGCGGGGTTGATCGCGAACTGCACGTTCGACCCGCCGGTGTCGACGCCGATCTCGCGCAATACCGCGATCGAGGCGTCGCGCATGATCTGGTATTCCTTGTCCGTCAGCGTCTGCGCCGGCGCGACGGTGATCGAGTCGCCGGTATGCACCCCCATCGGATCGAGGTTCTCGATCGAGCAAACGATGATGCAGTTGTCCTTGCGGTCGCGCACCACCTCCATCTCGAACTCTTTCCAGCCGAGCAGCGACTCCTCGATCAGAAGCTCGCGCGTCGGCGACAGGTCGAGGCCGCGCTTGCACATGTCGACGAACTCGTCCTTGTTGTAAGCGATGCCGCCGCCGGTGCCGCCGAGCGTGAACGACGGACGGATCACCGCGGGAAAGCCGATCTGCGCCTGCACGTCGAGCGCCTGCTCGAGGTCGTGCGCAATGCCGGAGCGCGCGGAGCCGAGGCCGATGCGCGTCATCGCCGCCTTGAACTTCTCGCGGTCCTCGGCCTTGTCGATCGCCTTCTTCGACGCCCCGATCAGCTCGACGTCGTACTTCGTGAGAATGCCCTCGCGCGCAAGGTCGAGCGCGCAGTTCAACGCCGTCTGGCCACCCATCGTCGGCAGCAGCGCATCGGGCCGCTCGCGCTCGATGATGCTGGCGACCATCGGCCAGGTGATCGGCTCGATGTACGTGACATCCGCCATCTCCGGGTCGGTCATGATCGTCGCGGGATTCGAGTTGACGAGGATGACGCGGTAGCCCTCCTCGCGCAGCGCCTTGCACGCCTGCGCCCCGGAATAGTCGAACTCGCACGCCTGGCCGATGATGATCGGACCGGCGCCGATGATGAGGATGGACTCGATGTCGCTCCGCTTCGGCATCGCTATTTCCTGTCCATCATCGTCGCGAAGCGGTCGAACAGGTAGCCGAGGTCGTGCGGACCGGGCGAGGCCTCCGGGTGGCCCTGGAAGCTGAACGCGGGACGATCGGTGCGGGCGATGCCCTGCAGGCTGCCGTCGAACAGCGAGACGTGGGTCACGCGCACATTCGAGGGCAGCGACGCCGCGTCGACAGCGAAGCCGTGGTTCTGGCTCGTGATCAGCACCTGCCCCGTGTCCTTGTCGAGCACCGGGTGGTTCGCGCCGTGATGACCGAATTTCATCTTGACGGTGCGCGCACCGGAAGCAAGCCCGAGGAGCTGGTGACCGAGGCAGATGCCGAACGTCGGCATGCCGCGCTCGACGAGCTCGCGGATGGCGGCCACCGCGTAATCGCACGGCTCGGGATCGCCCGGCCCGTTCGACAGGAAGATGCCATCGGGGGCAAGTGCCAGCACCTCGCTCGCGCGAGTCTTCGCGGGAACCACCGTGAGGCGACATCCGCGCTGCGCAAGCAGCCGGAGGATGTTGTGCTTGGCCCCGTAGTCGTAGGCGACGACGTGGAATTTCGGCGCACCCGTCGCGCGGTAACCGCCGGCGAGCGACCACGCGCCCGCGGTCCACTCGTAGCGCGATTCACACGTCACCGCCTGCGCGAGATCGAGCCCGCTCATC
>DASSVX010000371.1:0-3944 GCA_035705655.1 Casimicrobiaceae bacterium | reverse complement strand
GCTGTCGACCATGATCGCCTGCGACAGCGGCACGAGCGAGGCGCCGAACACGCCTTGCAGAAGACGAAACAGCACGATCTCCGGCAGCGACGTCGCGATGCCGCACAGCGCCGACGCGGCGACGAAGCCCGCGATGCTGATGAGCAGGTAGCGCCGGCGCCCCAGGCGGTCGGTCAGATAGCCGGTCATCGGCATCACGATCGAGGCGGCGACGATGTAGCTCGTCAGCACCCAGCTGATCTGGTCGGTCGACGCGGAAAGCTCGCCCGCCATGTGCGGCAGCGCGACGTTGACGATCGTCGTGTCGAGCACCTGCACGACGGTGGCCGCCATCACGGCGAGTGTCAGGAACAGCCGTGAGCCGCCTTGCGCATCGCCTGCAGCCGACTTCCAGACGTTGGCCACGATGGACGGCTTACTTCGCGATCGACACGCGGACGGTGGCCGTGGCCCCGACCCGAAGCGGATGCGCGGGATCGGGATCGGCGATGCTCACCCTGACCGGCACGCGTTGCGCGATCTTGACCCAGTTGCCGTTGGCGTTCTGCGCCGGCAACAGCGAGAACGCGGCGCCGGTGCCGCCGGCGAGACTCTCCACCTTGCCGTGGAACGTGTGGTCGGGATACATGTCGACGACGATCGTCGCCGGCCGGCCCGGCACGACGCCGGCGAGCTCGGTTTCCTTGAAGTTCGCATCGACCCAGAAGCTGCCGCCCACGACGATCGCGAACAGCGGGTTGCCCGGAGTCACGACCGTGCCCGCGGTGAGGTCGAAGCGCGTGATCCAGCCCTCCTCCGGTGCGCGCACGACCGTGTGCTCGAGGTCGAGCCGCGCCTTCTCGACCTGCGCCTGCGCAATACGCACCGCGGGAGTCGACCCGCTCGGCGTCGTCGTGAGGGCGGCGCGCGCCTTCGCCACGCGCGCCTTCGCGGCCGCGACCGCGGCCTCGGCGACATTGACGCGCGCCCGCGCGTCGTCCTCGGCCTGCTTCGACATGAAGTTCTGCTTGACGAGTTGCGTCGTGCGCCGCAGGTTCGCCTCGGCATTGGTGAGCGCGGCCGCCTGCTGCGCCGTGTCGGCCTGCGCGGCGAGCACGTCCGATTCATCCTGCCGCGTGCCCTGCTCCGCCTGACGCAGTCGTCCCTCGGCCTCGCCGAGGGCGGCCTCGAACGGCCGGCGATCGAGCTCGAACAGGACGTCGCCCGTGTGCACGTACTGGTTCTCGTGAATGGGCACGTCGACGACCTGCCCCATGACGAGCGACGACACCTGCACGATGCGCGCGTTGACATAGGCGTCGTCGGTCGACTGGCGTTGGCCGCTCTCGTGCCAATACCACGCGCCGGCGATCGCGACGATGATCGCGCCGGCGACGATCAGCACCGATCGCGGCGAGAGATGGAACGTGAGCCGCGTCATGCGCGGAGCGCGTCGATGCGCAGCTTCGCCTTGCCGAGCAGCGCGCACAGCGTGTCGACTTCGTCACGCGTGAGGCCGCCCATCACGTCGCGCCGCAGCTTGCCGGCAGCCGATTCGATCGTGCCAAGGAGCCGGCGTGCCTTCGGCGTGAGAACCACGGCATTGCGTCGCCGGTCGTCGGGAACCGCGCTTCGCGCAACGAGCCCGTCGCGCTCCATCCGGTCGACGAGGGCGACGGTTGCGGGCGCCCCGATTTCGAGACACCCGGAGAGCTCGCGCTGGACGAGCGTGCCGCCGGCGCGCGACAGCCACAGCAGCGCCTGCCACTGCGCGCGCGTCAGGCCGAGCGGGCGCAGCCGCCGGTCGAGCTCCTCGCGCCACGCCTTCGACAGGCCGCCGATCAGGATGGCGAGCGACTCGAGCCGGTCGGCCGGCGCCGGCGAGCCGGCGGTACGCGCCGGCCGGCTTCGCGCCGACTCGATATGCATGTGAGTGTTTCGCATGCGAACTATTATGCGGAACGCGCCGTCCGTTTTCAAGGCGCGCACTCCCGCTTCCGCCTGCGCATGCGACAATCGCGCGCTCCCGAACGTCCCGCGCAACCTTCCCGACGCCCCGCCGATGCCCGAAGCCCGTACCCGCAAGCCACCGACGACGCGTCCGAAACCCGCTTACGCGGTGCGCCATTCGCCGATTCATGGACGCGGCGTGTTCGCGACGCGGACCATTCGCAAGGGCGCCGACATCATCGAGTACCGCGGCCGGCGGATCTCGGTCGAAGAGGCCGACGAGCTTCCCGACAGCGACCCCGACAATCCGTTTCACACGTTCCTGTTCGAGCTCAACGACGGCCGCGTCATCGACGCGGGCGTGCGCGGCAACGCGGCGCGCTGGATCAACCACAGCTGCCAGCCCAATTGCGTGCCGTACGAGAACGACGAGGGGCGCGTCATCATCGAGGCGAAGCGGACCATCCGCGCCGGCGAGGAACTGTCGTACGACTACAAGCTGAACGTTCCCGGCCGGCGCAGTGCGCGCCTTCTTGCGAACTACGCGTGCCGTTGCGGTGCGCCGCGCTGTCGCGGCTCGATGGTCGATCCGCGGAAGAAGTAAGTCGCTACGCCAGGCCGGCGAGCCCGGCGATGCCGGCGACCAGCAGCACCCACACCGGGTTGACGCGCGTCCACGCAAGCGTCGCTGCGGCGAGCAGCGTCAGCGCGAAGGCGCCGGGCGAGCGATCGGCGCCCCGCGCCAGCGTGTAGCCGCTCGCGAGGATGAGACCGATGGCGAGCGGTGCCAGCGCGCGCTGCACCAGCGCACGCGTCGGCGACTCGCGCAGGCGATCGGCCCAGTGCCACGCGATGTAGCAGGCAACCGACGACGGCCCGCAGGCGGCGACCGTCGCGACCAGCGCACCGGTCACGCCGGCCACCTTCCAGCCGACGAGCGCTACGACCATCGCGTTCGGACCGGGCGCGAGCTGCGCGAGCGCGAACAGATCGGCGAACTGCGCACTGGTCATCCACCCTTCGAGGTCGACGACGACGCGATGGATCTCCGGCAGGATCGCGTTGATGCCGCCGATCGCCACGAGCGACAGCGCCGCGAACCGCGTCGCGATCTCGGCCAGCACCTGCGTGTCGGCATGCATCGGTCAGGCGCTCATCGGCGCGCACGCCACTCGGCGCCGATGCCGGCAACGATCAGCACGAGGATCACCCACAGCAGCGGCCACTGCAGCACGCCCACGCCGACGAACGCGGCGCCGCCGGTCAACAGGCCGCGCAATGGCGGGCGCGTGTGCAGCAGGAGCCGCACCGCGGTGCCGAGGATCAGCCCCGCGGCCGCCGCCGACGCGCCGGCGATCGCGTTGCGCGTCAGAGGGTCTTGCGCGACGGTCGCGTAGAACGCGGCGATCACCAGCATCAGGCCGACCGGCACGAGCAGGATGCCGGCGACCGCGATCAGCGAGCCGACCGCGCCGTGCGTTCGTGCACCGATGATGACCGACAAGTTGACGACGTTCGGACCGGGCAGCACCTGGCAAAGCCCGATCAGCTCGGCGAACTCGCGGTCGCCGAGCCAGCGGCGCTCGTCGACGATCACGCGACGCGCCCACGGCAGCACGCCGCCGAAGCCCAGCAATCCCATCTTGAGGAAGCTCGCGAACAGCGCGCTGCGGGTAATCGGGGGAAGGTCGGCGACCGCGGGCTCGGGTCGTGGCATGTCGATCCACGTAAAAGCCGTCGATTCTAACGTTGCCTGCTTGCGCGCGGGCCGTCACAATCGCGCCCATTCGTTCCCGACGCCGACCCATCATGAGCCGCAAGAGAATGACGCAACCGTCGGGCACCACGCTGGTGCTCGAATACGAGTCCAGGGTGCTCGCCGACAATCCGCTTGGCGATCCGCACGTGCGAAAGCTGGCAGTGTGGCTGCCGCCAGGCTACGACAGCGGCACGGTGCGCGGCCGCACGAGCGGGCGCGGCCGCCGCTTTCCGGTGCTGTTCGACCTCGTCGGCTT
>DASSVX010000370.1:0-3239 GCA_035705655.1 Casimicrobiaceae bacterium | reverse complement strand
GGCGAACGGCCTCGCGTTCGTGCTGCCCGACGGCAGCCGGTTCGGGCCGACGGATCTCGCGCTCGACCTCGACGAGGCGACGCCGGCGGCGGCCGCAGGCGGCCGCCTTGCGGTCGGCGAAATCGAGCTGCAGCCGCTCGCCGCCATTGCGTCGCATCTGCCCCTTCCCGAGGCGGTGCGGCGCGACATCGTGCGTTTCGCGCCGCACGGCAGCGTGCGCGACGCGCACGTCGAGTGGACCGGCGAGCTCGCAGCGCCGCAGCGCTACCTGGTCGCCGGCAACGTGAGCCGGTTCGCAGTCGCGTCGCATGACGGGCTACCGGGTGTTGCCGGGATTGCAGGAAGCATCGAGATGGACCAGCGCGGTGGGCGCGTTCACGTTGCCGGCAACGCATCGACGCTCACCTTGCCGCGAATCTTTGCCGATCCGCTCGTGTTCGACAGCATCACCGGCGACGTCCTCTGGCAAACGGAAGCCGGCACGACGCGGGTGCAATGGAAGGGCGTAGGCTTTGCAAACGCGGATCTGGCGGGCACGACGGATGGAACGTGGAGTTCGGGACCCGACGGCCCGGGCAGCGTCGACATCACCGGGCGACTGACGCGCGCAAATCTCGCAAGCACGTATCGCTACGTGCCGGCCGTGGCGCCGGCAACCTTGCGCGAGTGGCTGCAGCGTGCGCTGGTCAAGGGCAGCACGGGTGAAGCGCGGCTGGCGCTCGCCGGAGACCTTGCCTTCTTCCCGTTCGCGCAGGGCAAGCAGGGCCGCTTCGAGCTCGACGTCAAGGCGCATGACGTCACGCTTGCCTATGCCGATCGCTGGACGCCGATCACCGATGCGGCGGGGGATGTTCGCGTCGATGGTGCGCATGTCGCGGTCGACGCATCGGGCGCGCACATGAACGGTGTCGAGATTGGTACGACGCGCGCCGAAATCGCCAACTGGCGCGACGCCCGGCCGGTGCTGCGAATCAAGGGGACGGCGCGCGGACCCACGCCGCAATTTCTGGCGTTCGTCGCGGCGAGCCCGATTGCCGAATGGATCGATCACGTCACCGACGGCATTACCGCAAGCGGCGACGGCGAGCTTGCGCTGGAATTTGCTCTGCCGCTTCACGATCCGGGACAGACGAGCGTCACCGGCGATTATCGATTTGCGTCGAGCGCGGTTCAACTCGCGCCGGCCGTTCAGCTCGCGGAGGCGGCGGGCGCACTCGCATTCGACGAGCACGGCATTCGCGCAAGCGCAGTGACGGCGCAGGCATTCGGCGGTCCAGTCACGCTCGCGCTTACCGCCGAGCGCGGCCACCTGCGCGTCGACGCGCGAGGCAGCGCCGACGTCGAACGGGCGCGTACGGCGTTCGATGCACCCGCGCTCGCACGCGTGTCGGGTAACACCGACTGGCAGCTCGCGCTCGATGCACGGGGCGGCCAGATGGCATGGACGCTGCAATCGTCGCTCGCCGGCGCCACCGTCGACCTGCCGGCCCCGATCGGGAAGGTCGCGAGCGAAACGCGGCCGCTGCGCGTCGAGCGGCGTGCAACCAAGCCGCAGGAGGACACGATCAGCGTCGACTACGGCCGCATCGCGCGCGTGCTGATTCATCGCCAGACCGGCGGCACCACCGCGAACGTCGATCGCGCACTCGTTCTGGTCGGCAAAGCCATCGGCGACGCGACGTCGCCCGAGCGTGCCGGCGTATGGATCCGCGCCGATGTGGCGGCGATCGACGTCGATGCATGGCTCGCGGTCGATCCGATGCGTGGCGATGGAGCGGAATCGACGGCATCGGCACGGACGCCCGCGATCGACGGCGTCGACTTGCAGGCAGCAAGCGCCACGGCGCTCGGGCGCAGCTTCGGCAACGTCAAGGCGACGGCGCGCCGCCGCGATGGCGACTGGCGCGTGGTGCTGGACGGAAGCGAAATCGCCGGCAATGCCACATGGCGAAGTGCAACGATCGCGCAGCCGTACGGTCGCATCAGCGCGCGCTTGACGCGCTTGAGCCTGCCGCCCGCAACGCAAGGTATCGATGCCGCCACGACGACTGGCGCGAGCGACCCCAACCATTGGGCCGCCGTCGATCTCGTCGCCGATAGCGTGATCAGGAAGGGCAGGGCGCTCGGGAAGCTGGAGCTCGTTGCGCAGCCCTCGGGCGCCGATTGGCAGATCACGAAGCTCTCGCTCGCAAACGATGCCGGCCGGATCGACGCCCATGGCTCGTGGCGCGATGCAAGCACGCGTTCGCAGACGCAACTCGATGTGGCGATCGACGTGCGCGAGGCAGGCGCCTTTCTCGGCCGGTTCGGCTGGCCCGACGCGGTGAAGGCGGCGCCGACGAGGATCGAAGGGCAGGTTTCATGGGCCGGCTCACCGAGCGACTTCGACTATCCGTCACTCGCCGGGCGTCTGACGCTGCACACGGGCGCAGGACAATTCACCAAACTCGAGCCCGGCATGGGGCGGCTTCTCGGCGTGCTGTCGCTGCAGGCGTTGCCGCGGCGGGTCTCGCTCGACTTTCGCGATGTATTCAGCGAGGGATTCGCCTTCGATACGATCACCGGTGACGTGCGCATCGACCGCGGCGTCATGCACACCGGCAACCTGCGCCTTTCGGGCCCCGCCGCGGGGGTCGACATTGCCGGAGAGGTCGATCTCGCGCACGAGACGCAAAAGCTCGACGTGCGCGTGCAGCCGTCGCTGTCGACAGGGGTCTCGGCGGGCGCGGCGGCGCTCTTCATCGCCAACCCGCTGCTGGGTGCTGCGATCGGCGCGGGAACGCTGCTCGCGCAGAAAATGCTGAACAATCCGTTCGACCAGCTCTTCAGCTACCGGTACACGGTTTCCGGCAGCTTTGACGATCCCGTCGTGGCGCGGGCGAATGCACGTGCCGCGAGTGCCGAGTCGTCGTCGGCAACGATTCGATGATGCAAGGAGGCGAAGGATGAGCACGCCAACCGTGCTGCGCGTCGCGGCGGTCCAGATGAGCTCCGGCGAAGACATCGCTGCCAACCTCGCCACGGCCGCGGCATTGATCGACAGGGCGGCGAGCGAAGGCGCGGCACTCGTGCTGTTGCCCGAGAACTTCGGATTGATGGCGCGTCACGCGCGCGACAAGGTTGCCGCACGCGAGCGCGACGGGGACGGCCCGCAGCAGGCGTTTCTCGCGCGGATGGCACGTCTGCATCGCCAGTACCTGATCGGCGGAAGCGTCCCTCTCGAAAGCGACGACCCGTCG
>DASSVX010000369.1:0-7688 GCA_035705655.1 Casimicrobiaceae bacterium | reverse complement strand
GGTGCCATCGTCGAGGCGGAGGGCAACGTCGTGCTGCTGTGCCGCGGCGCCGAGTCGATCGCGATCGACTACAGCGTCGCCCCGATCCGGGATCGTGCAGGCAACAGCGTGGGCGCCGTGCTGGTGATCCAGGACATGAGCCGTGAGCGGCAGTATGCGGCGCGGCTTTCCAACCTCGCGAGCCACGACGCGCTCACCGGACTTCTCAACCGGCGCGAATTCGAGCAGCGCGTGCGCGCGATCGTCGAGCAGCGCGAGGGACCGGAGGGCCAGCACGCGGTGCTCTACCTCGACCTCGATCAGTTCAAGGTGGTGAACGACACGAGCGGGCATGCCGCCGGCGACGAGCTGCTGCGACAGGTCGGTGCGCTGCTGCGGCCGCGCCTGCGCGAAGGCGACGTGCTCGCGCGCCTCGGCGGCGACGAATTTGGCGTGCTGCTGCCCCATTGTCCGCCTGCTCCGGCGCTGCGCATCGCCGAAGCGCTGCGCAAGGCCATCATCGACTTCCGGTTCGCATGGAAGAACCGCTCGTTCACGATCGGCGTCAGCATCGGGCTCGTCAATCTCGCCGACGGACCGCACACGCTCGCGACCGTGCTCTCGGCGGCCGACGCCGCGTGCTACCTCGCCAAGGACAAGGGCCGAAACCGCGTGCAGGTCTACCGCCCCGAGGACAGCGAGGTGACGCTGCGCCGCGGCGAGATGGAATGGGTGCATCGGCTGCATCGCGCGCTGGCCGAGGATCGGCTGTGCCTCTACTCGCAACCGATGCGCGCGATGCATGCCCCGGGTCCGCACGTGCAGCACGAGGAGCTGCTGGTGCGGCTGATCGACGAGCAGAACGAGCTGATCCCGCCGATTGCGTTCATTCCCGCCGCCGAGCGCTATCACCTGATGCCGTCGATCGACCGCTGGGTGATCCGCACGGCGTTTCGCGTGCTCGCCGAGCGTCGCGCCGCCGGCGCGAGCCTCGGCACGTACGCGATCAACGTCTCCGGCGCCTCGATCGGCGACGACCAGTTTCTCGACTATGTTCGCGAAAGCTTCGCGCGCTTTCGCATCCCGCACGCGTCGATCTGCTTCGAGATCACCGAGACGACCGCGGTCACGAGCCTGTCGAAGGCGGCCGAATTCATCGGGGCGCTGCGCGAACCGGGCTGCCGCTTCGCGCTCGACGATTTCGGCGTCGGCGTGTCGTCGTTCACGTACCTGAAGCAGTTGCCCGTCGATTTCCTGAAGATCGACGGCAGCTTCGTCAAGAACATGCTCAACGATCCGGTCGACGCGGCGATGGTCGAGGCCATTCATCGCATCGGCCGCGTGATGGGAAAACAGACGATCGCCGAGTCGGTGGAGACTGCGGCAACGCTCGACGCGCTGCGCAGCGTCGGCGTCGACTACGCGCAAGGTCACGCGATTGCGCCGCCGTCGATGTTCGCGCCTCCCGGCGCGCGCATGCGGCACGTCGCCGAGCGCGGCCGCGGCGAAGCCGCCCGGCCGGTGTCTTCGGTCCAGCGCGCCGCGCTTGTTTCACGCATCGGCAACGACAGGAGTCATCGATGAGCCCGACCGCACCAGCGAACGAAGCACGCAAGAGCGCGATCGTCACCGGCGCCGGCAGCGGCATTGGCCGGGCCGTCGCGCTCGCGCTCGCCGATGCCGGATACCGTGTCGCGCTTGCCGGACGGCGCAAGGATGCGCTCGACGAAACCGTGCGTGCCGCGCGAACGCGCAATGCCGAGCTCGTCCCGGTCGTCACCGACGTGGGCAACCCCGACTCGGTTGCGCGGCTCTTCGCGAGCGTCGCCGAGCGTTTCGGCCGCCTCGATCTGCTTTTCAACAACGCGGGCATCGGCTCGCCCGCCGTGGGCCTCGAGGAGTTGCCCGTCGAAACGTTGCGCGCGGTGCTCGACACGAACCTGCTCGGCCCGTTCCTGTGCACGCAGCACGCGATCCGGATGATGAAGGCGCAGAGTCCGCGCGGCGGACGCATCATCAACAACGGCTCGATCTCGGCGCACGCGCCGCGCCCGAACTCGGCGCCCTACACGGCGACGAAGCACGCGATCACGGGCCTCACCCGATCGACGTCACTCGACGGACGCAAGTACGACATCGCCTGCGGGCAGATCGACATCGGCAATGCGGCAACCGAGATGACGGCGCGCATGAGCGGCGGCGTGCCGCAAGCCAGCGGCGAGACCGCCGTCGAGCCGCGGATGGACGTGGCGCACGTGGCGAGCGCGGTGCTTTACATGGCCGGCCTGCCGCTCGACGCGAACGTGCAGTTCATGACCGTGATGGCGACGAAAATGCCGTTCGTCGGCCGCGGCTGAAAGCCGTCACATAATCGGGCTGCGCGCACCGATTGCTTTGTCGTGTCCTCGCTCGTCCCTCGCCGTACCTTTCGCGTACTGTCTCGGGACTCGCTGCGGGCCTTCGCGCACTCGGCGCGCTCGCTCCGATTCTGTGACGCCTTTGCAGTTGGTACCTACGTGCAGCCGCGCAGAAGGTAGATCACGATCAGGATGGGCACCGGCACGCCGATCAGCCACGCGAGGATGTAACCCCAGCGTCCCTCCTGCAAACGGCGCGGCCCGATCGCCCGCAGCGCCGGGCGCCGGGTGCGGGCGCGAACTTCGACACTCATCGCGCGCCCCGGTGTGCGGCCGGGCTCGGTGCGGCGCCCGCGACATGTGATTCGAGCACGTCCGGCGGACGCACCGGATCGAAGTCAGCCCACTTGCCGTCGCGCCACGCACCGTCGGCGCGCTCGATCATCCGTGCGCCATGGTCGTGCAGCACCCCGATCGCGACATCCTTGTCATCGAACGTGTCGGCGTTGACCGCGACCATGACGCCCGCGGGGCGGAGCTGCGGCGCGGGCCGGTCGTCGCCCATGCGCCCGACCGCACCGGCGAGCGATCCGGCATACGCCCCCGCGGCGGCACCCCCGGCCACGGCGATCGGACCGAGTAGCGGTGTCGCCGCAAGACCCGCCGCGGCGCCGACGACCGTGCCGACCGCGGCGCCCTTCATCGCCCCCCTGTCGCCGCCTTTCGCCTTCGCGTCGGCCGTTTCGTCGCCGCCACTCGGCAACCCCTGGTGCTGGCCGGGCGGGCGCAGCGAGAACTGGTCGAGGTCCGCTGCGCCAAACCCGGCGTTTCGCAATTCGTGTGCAGCGGAAGTCGCTGCCTGCTCGTCGTCGAAGACGCCTGCCACGATCTGCGTCATTGTGTCTCCCGAAGGCGTCCCGCGCGTACCGGGACCGATGCCGTTCAGGTTAGACGCGATCGCCAGCCGACGAGGATCGGCTCGGCGCGGAATCCCGTGTAAGGATGCACCTACGGTGAAGCAGCGCGAGCCGTGATGCCGCGCTGCAGCGGGATGGCGGCTTACTGCCCGCGCTCGGGGAGCGGATTGCCGGGGCACTGGGGCACCTTGCCCCAGTAGCCGTCGCAGTAGCGGAAGCGCGCCCGCTGCCCGCAGATGACGCGGGTGATGAAGTCCTCCCGCGTACAGCGCGACAGCTCGTCGTCAAGGTGCTGCCAGTGGTCGGCGACGCGCTGGGTCGCGCGTGCGGGGGCGGCGCTCCTTGCCTGCGCGATCGGCGGAGGCGCCGGCGCGGCGGCCGGCTCTGCGGGCGGCGGGGTGGGCGGTGCCGACGCGGTGCTTTCAGGCGCGCTTCGATGAGGTGACCGCCTCGCCGGCGCGTGCGGTGGCAGCGCCTTGATCTCCACCGGTCCGCTCGCGACGTCCGGCGTCGCGGTCGACGGCGCTGGCGCGCCGGGTGCCGGGTTCGTCCCGGCAGCAGACGCAGGCGACGACGCCGTTTCGGACTTGGTCTGCACCGTGGGTGCGGGCGGCGCTTCGGTCGACGCCCGGGGACTTGCGCCGGACGGCGCCGCACTGGCGGCCGTCGCGCCTGCGTCGGACTCGCCGGCAGTGATCGCAGCGCCACGCTCGCCGCGCCAGAGCGCGACTGCGGCGAGCGCGATCGTCACGGCGACGAGACAGCCGATCAGCACCGCCGCGAGCCGGGCGCGCGGCGGCCCGGCATCGTAGGCGGGCGGGGTCGGCGCCGCCGAGTTCGCCGCCGAGACGCTCGCCGCTCTCGTGAGCGTTGCAGCCGCCGGCGCGGCATCGGTCGGCGATGCGTCGGACAGGATCGACCGCGCCGGATCGGCGTGCGCGGCGTTCGCCGCTTCGCGCGGCTGCCCGCGCGCCATGGCCGCGGCAACCGCCGCAATGGGCGTTGGCACCGACTGCTCGGCACCGCACTGGATGCAATAGCGCGCACCGGCCGCGACCTGCCGTCCGCAACTCGGACAGGTCGTGCGCCGCTCTCCGCCGTCCGCCGTTCTGCTCACCTCGCGTTCCGCACCGTGCCTGAAAGCCATCCATCGTGCCCGAAAATGACGCCGGGTTGAAGGCGTGCGCATTTTTTACACGACGACCGGTCGTCGACTGTCGCGATCACCGCGTCTCGCAGGGCTCCCGCCGGCCCCGTCGTTAGCTTCGCGGTTTCACGCGATAATCGGCGCTTCCCACCGCCGGACGCCGCCATGCAGGTCGACATAGCGAGGATCGAGAAACTGACGCGCGAGCTCATCGAGGCGATCGGTGAGGATCCCACCCGCGAGGGCCTCCAGAAGACGCCGGAGCGCGTCGCGAAGGCGATCGCCTTCCTCACGTCGGGCTATCGCACCGACCTTCCTGCGATCATCAACGGGGCGATCTTCACGCAGACGACGAACAGCATGGTCATCGTGAAGAACATCGAGGTCTACAGCCTGTGCGAGCACCACATGCTGCCGTTTTTCGGTCGCTGCCACATCGGCTACATCCCGACGGGGCGTGTATTCGGCGTCTCCAAGCTGGCGCGGCTCGTCGACATGTACGCCCGCCGCCTGCAGCTGCAGGAACGCCTCACCGAGCAGATCTCGCAGGCGGTCCATGATTCGATCGACGCGCGCGGCGTCGGGGTGATGATCGAGGCGCGCCACCTCTGCATGATGATGCGCGGCGTCGAGAAGCAGAATTCGGAGATGGTGACGTCGTCGGTGCTCGGCACGTTTCGCGAGTCGCAGGCGACCCGCGAGGAATTCCTCGCGCTGATCGGCTCGCGCGCTTGACGCGCGCCGCGCGTCGCGGCGCACGCACGCCAGCCGTCGACCGCGACCGCGCGCTGCTCGCGCAGCGGCCGTTCGTGCTGTTCTGGTTCGCGCGCGTGTTCGCAATGCTCGCGCGCCAGATGGTCGGCGTCGCCGTCGGCTGGCAGATGTACGCGTTGACCGGAAGCGCGCTCGACCTCGGCTTCGTTGGCCTCGCGCAGTTCGTCCCGTCGTTCTTTCTCGTCCTCGTCGCCGGCCATGTCGCCGACCGCTTCGACCGGCGGCGCATCCTGCAGGCGTGCATGCTCGCCGAGTCGCTCGCCGCACTCGGACTGTGCGCGGGCAGCGTATTCGGCGGAATCGATCCCGTCACGATCTTCGCGCTGGTCTTCGTGATCGGCGCGGCGCGCGCGTTCGAAATGCCGACGATGCAGGCGTTGCTGCCGGCGCTCGTCCCCGAACCGCTCCTCGCCCGCGCGATCGCCGCGACGGCGTCGGCGAGCCAGGCGGCGATCATCGGCGGTCCCGCGCTCGGCGGCCTCCTGTACATCGCGGGCCCCGGCATCGTCTACGGGGCCAGCATGTCGCTGTTCGTGCTGACCGGCGTCATCGTGCACCTGGTGCGGCCGCGACACGCGCCACCGCGGTTGACGACGCCCGGCGTGTCGTCGGTACTCGACGGCATCCGCTTCATTCGCGCCCGCCCCGCCGTGCTCGGCGCGATCTCGCTCGACATGTTCGCGGTGCTGCTCGGCGGGGCGACCGCGCTGTTGCCGATCTACGCCCGCGACATCCTGTACACGGGGCCGTGGGGACTCGGGTTGCTGCGCTCCGCGAGCGCCGTGGGCGCACTCGGCATGGCGCTGTGGCTCGCCCACCATCCGATGCGCGGCCATGCGGGCCGGCGCATGTTCGCCGGCGTCGCGCTGTTCGGCGCGGCGACGATCGTGTTCGGCATTTCGCGCTCGTTCACGCTGTCGCTGGCCGCGCTCATCGTGCTGGGCGCCGCCGACATGGTGAGCGTGGTCGTGCGCCAGTCGCTCGTGCAGCTTTCGACGCCCGATCACATGCGCGGCCGCGTGAGCGCCGTCAACGCGCTGTTCATCGGCACGTCGAATCAGCTCGGTGAATTCGAATCGGGACTGACCGCGGCGTGGCTCGGCGTGGTTGCCTCGGTGGTGGCCGGCGGCATCGGCACGCTGGCGATCGTCGTGCTGTGGATGCGTCTTTTTCCGGCGCTGGCCAACGTGCAACGACTCGACTCGTCGCTGCTGGCGAACGAGATCGTGCCCGCTACTCGGCCATCGCCGCGTGCGGCGGCGCGCCGCCGCGACCGGGCCTGAGCAGCATCACGAGCGGCACCATCACGACGAAGCTCGCGACGATCACCCAGAACGCGCGCAGCAGGCCGAGCATCTGCGCCTGCAGCGCCGTTTGCTGGGCGATCAGCGCGAGGCCGAGCCCGTGCGCCTTGAGGTGCAGCGGATCGAGGTATCGCTGCACCTCGAAGCGATACGGATCGACGTAGCTTCGCAAGGCGCCCCAGCTCGCCTGCGCACCGCGCGACAGCGACACGCTGACGATCGAGATGCCGATCGACGATCCGATCGAGCGGATCAGGCTGTAGACGCCGGCCGCTTCGGCCGACAGCGCCTTCGGCAGCGTCGCAAACGCGATCGCCGACAGCGGCACGAACACGAAGCCGACACCAACGCCCTGCAGCAGGAGCGGCACGATCAGCGCGCTCGCCGTCGAATCGAGGCCGACGTGCGTCATCATCCACGCACCGAGGAAGCCGGTGGCGATGCCGAAGTAGATGAGCGGCTTGGCGCCGATCCTTCCCACCAGGCGCCCGACGATCAGCATGCTGATGAGGCTGCCGATCCCGCGCGGCATCATCGCGAGGCCGGTGTCGAACGTCGGGTACTGCAGCACGCTTTCGAACAGCACCGGTTGCAGCAGCATCCCACCGTACAGCGACAGGCCCATCGCACCGCCGACGAACGACGCCGCGGCGAAATTGCGGTCGGCGAACATCGACAGGTTGAAGAGCGCGTCGCGCTTCGACATCATCGAGTGCGCGACGAAGCAGGCAATGCCCGCGACGAGCGTCGCCGCCGACCAGCGGATCGACGCCGACGACAACCAGTCCTCCTGCTGGCCGCGATCGAGCAGATACTGCAGTCCGCCGATGAACATCGCGAGAAACGCGAGCCCCCACCAGTCCATGCCGCGTGCCTTGACCGGCGTATCGGGCACGTGTCGTGCGGCGAGGAGAAACGACAGCACGCCGATCGGCACGTTGATGTAGAAATTCCAGCGCCAGTCGAGCGTTTCGGTCAGCCAGCCGCCGATCGTCGGGCCGAGGATCGGCGCGACCATCACGCCCATGCCCCAGATCGCGAGCGCCTTGCCGCGCTCGTGCATCGGGTAGCTGTCGACCATGATCGCCTGCGACAGCGGCACGAGCGAGGCGCCGAACACGCCTTGCAGAAGACGAAACAGCACGATCTCCGGCAGCGACGTCGCGATGCCGCACAGCGCCGACGCGGCGACGAAGCCCGCGATGCTGAT
>DASSVX010000368.1:0-4483 GCA_035705655.1 Casimicrobiaceae bacterium | reverse complement strand
GCTGGACCTCGGCCAGGATGCGCGACGCGTCGGCAACGGCGGACTCGCGCGGGGGCAACCCCGATTGCGCCTGCGCCTCGTCGGCCTGCGTTCGCTCGCGGGCCGCGAGCGCGTCCTGCAGTGCGCGCTCGGCATCGGCCTGCTCGGCGTCGAGTGCCGCCTGCTGGCCGCCGAGTGCGCCGATGGCTTCCGTCAACTGCGCGAGCTGCTCGGTGAGCCGCGTCTCGCTTTCGCGCGCAAACGCGAGCTGTTGCTCGAGGCGCGTCACCTCGGCATTGGCCGCGTAAAACGCGCCCTGCCGCTCGTGCAGCGCATCACCGGCCGCGAAGTGCTGATCGCGCAACTGCACGAGCCGCGCCTCGGCCTGCCGCACGTCGGCCTGCAGCGCTTCGAGCGCCACCGTGAGCGCCGCGATGTCGGCACTGCAGCGCTCGCGCGCCCGCATCGATTCCTGCGCCTTCGCATGCCACAGCAGATGCTGCGCCTGGCGATGCCGCGCTTCGAGCTCGTGATACTGCCCGGCGATCTTCGCCTGCTCCTCGAGCTTCGCAAGCTGGTTGCCGAGCTCCTGGCGGATGTCCTCGACCCGGGAAAGATTGCCGCGCGTGTCGGCGAGCCGGCTCTCGGTTTCGCGGCGCCGCTCCTTGTATCGCGACACGCCCGCCGCCTCTTCGAGGAAGACGCGCAGCTCCTCGGGCTTCGCCTCGATGACGCGCGAGATCATTCCCTGCTCGATGATCGCGTACGCGCGCGGCCCGAGCCCGGTGCCGAGGAACAGATCGTGGATGTCGCGCCGGCGGACCGGGATGTTGTTGATGTAGTACGTCGAGTCGCCGTCGCGCGTCAGCATCCGCTTGATCGACAGCTCGGCGTACTGGCCCCATTGACCGCCGATGCGGCCCTGGCTGTTGTCGAAGTGCAATTCAACGGAAGCGCGGCCGACCGGCTTGCGCTCGCCGGCGCCGTTGAAGATGACGTCCTGCATCGACTCGCCGCGCAGCGCGGAAGCCTTCGATTCGCCGAGCACCCAGCGCACCGCGTCGATGACGTTCGACTTGCCGCAACCATTGGGTCCAACGATGCCGACGAGTTGGCCCGGTGTGCCGATCGCCGTGGGATCGACGAACGACTTGAAGCCGGAGAGCTTGATCTGCGTCAGGCGCAAGGGAATTTTCGGAAGAAAGCGGACTGCGGAGCCGCTCGACCTGGCAGGCGAGGGACGGGCGGCGAAAAAGTCGCGGAATTATAGCGGAACGAGCGGTCCGTGCCGCGACCTCTTCCGCTCAAGCCCTGCAGCCTGCGATCGTTTCGACGTAGTCGACCACCGGCGTCCAGTCGGGGCTCACCGGATTTGCAAACTGCGCATTGATGTAATAGCGCTTGCACGGCGCGATGTCGAGCATCATGTCCTTCTCGGACCCGCGGAACCGGTTGTGCACGGGCGACTGCACGACGACGCGAGACTTTCCGGGCGCCACACGGAACGGCGTCACGCTGCCGATCGATTCGTCCCCGGCCGAAACGAGGATGGCCTGCGCACGATCGGGATTGATCCGCGTGTAGCGCGCCCCGGAAAGCTCGCTCCAGGTCGGACCCCACGTCTGGCAGCCGGCCACGATCAAGCCAGCAGCGGCAACGCACCATCTTGCGAACGGCATACGGCCTCCTTTCACGTCAACGCGCGCAGCGCCTGCAGCACGGCCACGCGCGCCTGGCCGTAGACGATCATTTTCCACGCATCGGTGTCGTCGTGGAATGCGTTGCGCAACTGGCGCTTGATCGCGCCGCGCGCCGGCTCGCCGGTGTCGGGATGGTTGGCAAGCCACTGCTCGGCGCGCAGCGCGTCGAACACCTCCTCGAGCGGCCGTGTGCCGTATTCGATGCCGATGCCGGTGAATTCGGCCTGCGGACAGGCATCGAGCGCTGCATGGAACGACACGCCGGTCAACGACGCCGATGTCGATGTCGCATCGTAGTAGCTCGTCACGTCGCAGCCGTACCAGGCCCTGGCGCGCGCGAGCATCGACGCGTCGTCGGGGCCGGCGTAGATCTTCTCGCCAAGGCCCCAGGGACCGAGCCCCGAGTGAATGTCGATCCAGCCGATCCGCCCGCGTGCCTGTCCGTGCTCGCCCAGCGCTTCCCGCAGCGTCGTATTGCTCCATGCGGGCGCGCGGCCGGCATAGAACAACCCGTCGGGGAAGTCGCACTGACCGCCGCTCACGGCCGCCTGCAACCGGGCGGCGCCATGACGGGCGACGTAATCGTCGACGATCGCGGCGTTTCCGGGTGTCGGCGGCCACTCGGGCGGAACGATGACCGGATGCAGGCTCGCGTATGCCGGATTCGGCGCCTGCGGCGCGGCGAAATCGCGAAAGTTGCGATTGATGTCGATGTTGTCTTCGTTGGTGCGCCGAAGATGTGAAAAACCGTACGGATTGACCGCATGGCACAACAGCACCGCGACGCCGCTGTGGCGCACGGCGGCGACGACGGTTTCATCCTGCAGCAGCGCGACCTGGCATCCGGCGCCGCAGAAGCCCTCGACGCCGTGAACGCCGGACAGCACGACGAGGAGCGACCGTGCGCCGGCGTCGCCGAGCAGCGCGAAATCGATGGCAAGCTCCTCGCCCTGCGCGCCCGCGACCCGCGGATGCACGCGCGAAACGACGGCGAGTCCCTGGCGCCGCGCAGCCTGCGCGAATTTTTCGCGCGCTGCCGCGTACGTCGCGGCGAACGCGGAGGCGATGTCGGGCATCGACGAAATCGGCGCAACCCTGGCGGCGCTGCGCGCCTACGCCGCTGCGAGTGGCATCGCCTGCTCGGCCAATGCCGCGAGATAACCCGCGCCGAGCGCAATGACGCCATCGTTGAAATCGTAGCGGCTGCTGTGCAGGAACGCGCCGTGCTCGGCCCCGCCCTGGCCGAGCCGTGCGAAGGCGCCGGGCTTCGCCTGCAGCATGAACGAAAAATCCTCGGCGCCCATCGACGGGTCGAGATTGCGCACGACGTTCTCGCGCCCGATCAGCGTCTCCGCAACGTCCGCTGCGAACATGGCGTCGGCATCGTGGTTGATCGTCGGTGGATACACGCGCTCGTAGGTGAGCGTCGCGCGGGCGCCGAACGCGGCGGCGATCGAGCCGACGAGCTCAGTGAGGCGCGCCTCGATCATGTCCTGCGTCTTCGGCCGGAACGTGCGCACGGTGCCGACGAGCCGCGCGTGCGCCGGAATCACGCTCATCGCGCCTGGATTGCCCGCCTGCATCGCGCACAGGCTGATCACCGCGGTGTCGAGCGGGCTCACGTTGCGGCTGACGATCGATTGCACCGCGGTGATGATATGGCCCGCGACGAGCACCGGGTCGACGGCGATGTGCGGGTGCGCGCCGTGCCCGCCGCGTCCGTCGATGACGATCTCGATGCGGTCCGCTGCGGCCATCGCCGGTCCCGGCGTGATGCCGATGCGTCCGGCAGGCAGCGCCGGCCAGTTGTGCAATGCGAACACGCGCTCCGCCGGAAAGCGCTCGAACAGCCCGTCGTCGAGCATCGCCTTCGCACCGGCATAGCCCTCCTCGCCCGGCTGGAAGATCAGGAACGCGATGCCATCGAAGTTGCGGGTTTCATGCAGATAGCGCGCGGCGGCAAGCAGCATCGTCGTATGGCCGTCATGGCCGCAGCCGTGCATGCGCCCGTCGTAGCGCGAGCGCCACGCCGTGTCGTTTTCCTCCTGCAGCGGCAGTGCGTCCATGTCCGCGCGCAGGCCGACGCGGCGCCCCTGCCGGTCGCTGCGTCCCTCGATCACCGCGACGATGCCCGTCTTGCCGACGCCCGCGTGATGCGCGATGCCGAAACTGGCGAGCTGGTCGCAGACGAGCCGCGCGGTGCGGTGCTCCTCGAAGCCGAGCTCGGGATGCGCGTGCAGGTCGCGCCGGATGCGGGTGAAGTCGTCCGCCCAGCGGCCGATGTGCTCGACCGGATTCGTTTTCATGATGATGGGCCGCGATCATGCCCAATGCATCCGCGAGCGTCAATGCGAATCATCGCGTAACGTTGCCGCGGATGCTGCGCGCGTGTGAACGACGCCGGGCGAGGCTTGGCGTGCTCGCGAGCAACGCCTGTGTATATGGATGGCATGGACTGGAAAAAATTGCCTCCGCCGGTCCCTGCTCGACGGCCTTGCCGCGATACATCACCAGGATGTCGTCGGCAATCACACGTACTACCTGCAGGTTGTGGGCGATGAACAGGTAGGCAACGCGCAGTTGCTGCTGCAGGTCGGCCAGCAGGTTCAGCACCTGTGCCTGCGTCGACACGTCGAGTGCCGCGATCGGCTCATCGGCGACGACGAGGCGCGGGTTCAGCATCAACGCGCGCGCCACGGCGATCCGCTGCCGCTGCCCGCCCGAGAACATATGCGGATAGCGCGCGTAATGCTCGGGACGCAGGCCGACGCTCGCAAGCATCGCGAGCGCCGCCTCGCGGCGCT
>DASSVX010000367.1:0-2491 GCA_035705655.1 Casimicrobiaceae bacterium | reverse complement strand
GGCCGTCCGCAAACAACACGCTCACCTCGTCGAAGGCGAGCTTGCCGTGCGGATGGCGCGCCATGCGGATGTGATCGACCGCCTCATCGCTGCGGTCGAGCCGGTCCATCGCCGCCTTGAAGCCGCTGACGCGATGGAGCGTGGCGCGCCAGTCGGCAACCGCGGGGAACTGGTCGACGAACCAGCGCAGCGACGCCTGCACCTGATTGAAGGCGCCGACCACCACCATCAGCCCGCCGAGCGTCAGCGTGCCGCTGAAATAGCCGGGCGAGGCGACGAGCGTCGGCACGATGATGGCGAGCCAGCCGTAGCCCGAGGTGATCCAGGTCAGCCGCGATGCGGCGCCGGTCAATTTGCTCATCGTGGCGATGACGCGGTCGACATTGCCCTCGAGCTGGCGCCGCTCGTCGCGCTCGCCGTGATGCAGTGCGATGCTCTCGGCGCTCTCGCTGACGCGTACGAGCGCGAAGCGCAGCTCCGCCTCGCGCGAATATAGCTGCGCGTTGAGCCCGATCAGCGGCAGGCCAACGCGCCATGTCAGCAGCGAACCGATCAGCGCATAGATGATCGCGCACCAGACCATGTAGCCGGGAATCGAGAAGTGATGGCCCTGAACGACGAAGACCATGTGGCTCGACAGCGACCATAGGATGCCGATGAAGGAGATCAGCAAGATGCCCGCCTGGAGCAGCCCGATCGCGAGGCCAGCCGACAGATCGGTGAGCTTGCGCGTGTCCTCCTCGATGCGCTGGTCGGGATTGACGCCGAGTTCGCCGGCAAGTCCGAGCCGGTAGGCGCGCCCGCGCCCCAGCCAGTCGTCGAGCAGATGCCGCGTCAGCCATTCGCGCAGCCGGACCTTCAGCATCTGCTGCATCCAGGTCTGGCCGACGACGAGCGACAGGAGAAACGCGACGATGCCGCCGAAGATCAGGAGCTGATGACCGAGTTCGGCGACGTTGCGCTTGGCGATGGCGTCGAAGAACGCTCCGTTCCAGTCGTTCAGCCGGATCTGGCCGAACATGTTGCCGATCAGCATGAGGAGGATGCCGCCGGCAAGCCATGCGACGACGGCGCGATGGCGGCTGCGCCACAAGATCCGGATCAGCGCGAGGCTTTCGGCGGCGGCGCTACGGCCCTCGTAGGCGATGCTCGGCGGCTGGAACAATGGCAGGGGCGGCGGGTCGGCCGACGCGTCGGCGCGATCGCGAAGCGAATCCAGGAGCGTGGCGACAGAGCGCGCGGGCGCGCCCTCGCTGTCGGAATGTTGCCGGTGTTTCACGTCTAGTCCGTGTTGCCGGCCTCCCCCCGACCGGCGGGCGCGGTCGTGACATCACGACTCGCAGCGTCGAGTGGAAGATTTGTGTCTGCGCGGTCGGATTGCAAGAAAACTCTGTGTTCTGCTTTGTCGCAGGTGCGCGAGCGATGCAAAATTGGCACTGTGTGAGTCTCGGCGGTTAAAATGGAACTTGCGGGTTGGATCGAAAAACAGTCGCGATTGAGCGCCGAATTGATGTCGCGCGCAATTTCGGCGACGGATTTGCGGCGTGTTCGCGCGCAATTCGGCCAGACCATCGTTCCGGCGCGCGGTTCCGTGCTGGCGTCGCCCGCGATCGCCGACTGGAATCCGGAACCGGATTATTTCTTTCATTGGGTTCGCGATTCCGCGATCGTCATGCGCACGGTCGCGGAACTGGCGATGCATGCCGCGGATGAAACCGAGCGTCGCCGCTGGACGACGTGTTTCGAAGACTACGTCACATTCAGCCTGCGCCTCGCGCGGCTCGATGTGAGCAGCAACGAGTCACACGCCGCGCGGACCGAAGCCGCGTTCCGTAAATTCCTGCGGGCCGATGACGACATCCGGGCGCTTGGCGCCGACGGACTGCTCGGCGAGCCGCGCTTCAACCCAGACGGCACGCTCGACGTCCTCGGCTGGTCGCGGCCGCAATATGACGGGCCCGCGCTGCGCGCGCTCGCCTGCCTTCACTTTCGCGAATTTGCCGGTGCGAGCGCGGAGCTCGACGCGCTGCTCGCGCTCGATCTCGATTTCACTGCGCGACACGCGGGCGAGGCCTGCATCGGTCCGTGGGAAGAGCCGGAAGAGAACACGCACCATTACTACGTCGCGCTGGTGCAGCTCGGCGCGCTCGTGCATGGGCGCGAGTTCGTGCAGGGCGCTGATGCCGAGGCGCGGTTGCGCACGGCGCTCGAACGGCACCGGTCTGTGCAGTACGACGTCTATGCCGCGATCTGGCCGTCCAGGGGCGGGACGCGTGAAGATCTCATCGATTCCGCGGTGCTGCTCGGCGTCCTCGACGCCGATCTCGCCGACGGGCCCCATTCGGTCGCCGATCCGCGCGTGTGGCAGACGCTCGCCGCGCTGGAGGGCCTTTTCGCGCGCGAGTTCCCGATCAATCGCGGTCGCACTGCGCCGGCGCTCGGACGTTCGCGCGCCGATCGCTATTTCGGCGGCGGCGCCTGGTATGTGACG
>DASSVX010000366.1:0-11474 GCA_035705655.1 Casimicrobiaceae bacterium | reverse complement strand
TCATCACGGCCATGACGACGCAGAAGGCGGCCGACGTCAATGCGGCGAAGAGCGCCAGCGCGAAGCGGCCGCGCGGCGCGAGATGCAGCGGCAGCACGTTCACGTTGACGTGCCCGCGCGTCATCAGCACGTACGGGCTGCCGATGAACGTCGCCGCGGTGATGCAGTAGGTGATGAAGTCGGTCTGCCAGATCGTGCTCTGGTTCAGCACATAGCGGACGAACACCATCTCGCAGACGATCACGACGGCGAGCGCCACGAGCCCTGCGGCGATGAAACCGCAGAGCTGCGACAACGCCCTGACGACGCGCGCGAAGCGGTCGAGCATGCCGTCGCTTGGGAGGTATTTCAAATCGCTGGACGCCGGTGCGAAGGCGGGGCCGCCGCGCACCGGCACCTTCGCCGGGTTACTTGACCGACAACGCGTCGTCGATCAGCTTCTTGCCGTCGGGCACTTCCTTCGCGAAATCGGCATACGAGCTCTTCTTGGCGATGGCGATCCACTGGTCGTATTCGGCCGGCGTCATCGTCACCACTTCCACGTTGTGGTCCTTGAACGCCTTGACCATCTCGTCGTCGAGCTTCTTGCCCTCCTTCGCATAGAACGCCTCGGCCTTCTTGCCGGCGGCGAGCAACACCGCCTGCTGCTTCTTGTCGAGCCGGTCGAAGCTCTTCTTCGACATCAGCACCGGCTCGTACATGAACCACAGCGCGTTCTCCCCGGGCGCCGTGATGCATTTGACCTGCTCGTAGATGCGGAACGACACGAAGCTGCTCGTGCTCGTGTCCGTCGCATCGGCCACACCGGTCTGCAACGCGTTGTAGACCTCGTTCGATGGCACCGAGACGATCGAGGCGCCGGCCGCCTGCCACATTTCTGCGAATGTCGGACCGGCCGAGCGGATCTTGAGGCCCTGCATGTCGGCCGGCGTGCGAATGCAGCCCTTCTTCGATGCAACCGCACCGGCGAGCCACGAGTCGGACAGCACGACGACGCCCGCCTTCTCGATTTTCGCCTTGATCTCCTTCATGAACGGGGAATCGTTGAGGCGGGCTGCACGCTCGTGGTTGCGCACGAGCCCCGGCATCAGCGTCGCGCCGAACGCGCGCACCTTGCCGCTCGCATAGTCGAGCGGGAACGACGAGATGTCGAGCTGTCCGTTGACGAGCGCGTTCCATTGCTCGTTCGGCTTGAACAGCGCCGCTCCAGGATAGACCTGGACGTCGAGATCGACGCCCGCTGCCTTCGCATCGCGCGCGATGATCTGCACCATCTCGTCGCGGACGTCGCCTTTGCCGCCGGGGAACTGATGGGATGCACGCAGGACGACCGGCGCGGCCGCGAGCGAGCCGCTGGCGAGTGCCAGCGCAAGCGCGGCCAGCATGCCGACAGGCGTAATGCTTTTCATCGGTGTCTCCTCCATTGAATCGATCGATCGGGAATACGCGCCGCTCCCGACCGCTGCTGTTATGTGCTGCTCCGCTTTCGCGTCCGGCGCGCCGGCCATTGTAATCGCTATCCCGCAGAAAAAACCCACCGTCGCGGCGCGACGGTGGGTTTGCGGGGTGCAGCGAGGCCCGAACGCGAGCGCTAGTTGCAGTGCGGAACGTCCGGGTACATCGGTTCGGGTCCCGTCGGCGCCGGCACGCCGGCCGCAAGTCCCGCGTCGACCAGCCGGTGCACCTGGTCGCCGGCATCCTCGCACAACATCAGCCGCTTCTTCACGAGGTCGTCGACCGCATTCACGACCGCGCTGCGATATTGGCCGAACGATTTGTAGCGCTCCTCCACCGAGGGTCGCGGATCGCCCGAGGCGACCCGATCGACCTTCGTCCTCGGGAACGGGATGTACTGCCCCGAGCCTTCGCATCCGTCGTTCGCCCATACGCCGGCGCGCAACGCCCAACCGGTGTACGTCGCGAGCGGCACCGTGACGTCGGGCAGACGCACCCCCGCGATGTCGTTGCCATCGCTGTCGGTCTTCGGCACGAAGGTCGGATAGATCGGCCCGTTCGCCGGGTTGTCCTGGTACGGCGCCGAAACGTGCGGCGGATTGATCGTCGGGACGCCGGTCTCGTAGAAGTTCGGGCCGAAGTCGAACAGATACCGCGTCGTCTCGAGTCCCGTGTACGTCACGCCGGGAATGTGCGGGAAGCCGACGGCCGACTGTGGGAGCGGAGGGACCAGCGTGCCGTCGGCAAGCTTCGGCACACGGCTCGGCGGCGGCGCGGTGCCGTTCACCCAGTCGTCGAGCGCCAGAAACAGCGCGCGCTGAATGGGCGCGGAGTTGAGCGGGTTCTGGAACTGCTGGCACGCGCCCCTCGATGCAGCATTTCCCGTTCCGTGCTGATGACTCGAGATGAAATAGTCGCGCGCATACGGGGAATCGGGCAGATCGACCGTTCCCGCAGGATCGGTATGCAGCAGCGATGCGCCCTTGACCCAGTATTCGTTCGCCGAATAGATTTCCGCCGCGACAGGACACGTGTTCGATTTTTCGCAGCGCGCGAAGCGGCTGTCGGTCTTGCCCGTATGGGGATCGGTGGTCTCGACGTTCGCGAACGGGAACTTGCCTTCGAGAAAGAGGAGCTCCTGCCGGTTGCGGTTCGTCCGCTTGGTTTGCGACCAGCGGTAGTTCATGTTGATGCCATCACCCGCCGCGATCCACTGCATCATTCCATCGATGACCTTGCGGCCGCTTTCGTCCTCGTTGAACCCGAGGTTGGTGAAGTCGTTGAGCAGACGCCCAGGCTGCGACGAGATCTCGGTATAGATGCGCGTCACGTCGCCCGCAAGCGGATTGGCGGCAGTCGTGTCGTAGCGGATGAACGAATTGAAATCGCGTACCGCAGCGAAGCCAAGGCCGTTGACCGTCGGATTCATCGCGGTGTACGAGAACTCGTAGATGTCGTTCGTGATGAAGCTCGAACCGGTCAGCCTGATCGCCGTGCGGGTTGCGTCGGTGTAATCCCAGCCCGAATCGGGAACCGCGACCGGCGGATCGTTGAGATGCACGCGATGCGTCAGCAAGGCGACGGGAGACTTGGTGCCGGATGCGGCCGGATAGGTAAGCGCATACGTTCCGCCCGGCGGATTGACGATGTAGTCGTACGCCGGCCCGGTGATCGTTTCGCCGCCATTGGTCGCAACCGGCAGCACCGCCGTGGCCGTCAGACCGCCGAGCGGTCCGAGGTTGTTCTCCCAGCCACTCCACACCGTCGTGTAGCCGCGCGACCACAGGAACGAGCCCGCGAGCAGCGTTGCATCGGTAATCGCGCCGGGATCGTTGGTGAGATTTCCGCCGACCGGCGTTCGATTGAGCGATGCATAGGTCTTGCCGCCGCGGTTCGGCGGCTCGTACATCACCTGGTGATTGCCCTTGCTCGGATCGACCGGCTTCAGGATGTAGAAATTGTGCTGATAGACGACGTTGCCGTTCGCGTTTCGCGGCGCGAGCGCAATGTCGGTGATCACGGCGTTCCGCGGATCGTTGGGATCGACCTCTCCGGTGGCGATGCCGGTGATCTTTTCGTACTGCCCGATGCCGGGAAAGGCGTACCCGCCGAAAGCGATTCCCTGCGATGTGATCTGAATGCTCGTCGTGCGTGCGTCCGCCGAAGCTGCGATCACCATCCCGGCCGCCAACGCGCTCGCGATGCTCACCTGCAGGAGCTTGCGCTTCTCGAACTCGCGAGCGCGCCGGAAGGGCATTTTTGATTTTTGTTCAGCCATCTTGCATCTCCTTGGGAGAAGTCCGGTCCGCTCACCATTGAGTCGGACACCGGAAGTTGGGACATGGGACAGCGCCGCACCACCACGCCGACGGCGGAGCCGCCTGCTACGGGGCGGAGGCGAACCGCGAGATCGCGGCGGCCACGCCGCGCGATCAACCGCTAGGGCGCAATGTTGGGCGGCTTGCCGCTGAATGCGTTGAGCGCGTGTGCCGAGGCGAATCGAGTCTTCGGCGAATGAAGCGGCAGGCGCGCTGCATGCGATGCCCGCAACGCCGCCATCGATGACCAAGCGACACGGGGACGTGCCGACATCGTGGACTCCTCCGGCCTTCCGGCACCTCGGATGATGGGCGCCTTGTGAGTGTCGTACGCTGGATTCGCCGACAGGACACTGCGTACGAGGACTCGTATACAACGCCTTTGTTCCGGGGAAGTCAAATCGCGGCGATGCGCGGCGACATGGCACGCCCGACAGGACTCGAACCTGTAACCGCCGGCTTAGAAGGCCGGTGCTCTATCCAATTGAGCTACGGGCGCACGCGCACACGATCATACCGCGCTGGTGGGTACGGGACGGCTGCCGTAAAGTAGTGTCGAAAGGGCACATCCGGGGCGATTCGTGCAAGAACAACCCGCGGTCACGACGTTCCTGTTTACCGACATCGAGGGCAGCACCCGGTTGTGGGACCAGGAGCCCGAGCGCATGCGCGAGGCACTCGCCCGCCACGATGCGCTCGCACGGTCGGCCATCGAGACGCGGCAGGGCACGCTGGTCAAGACGACCGGCGATGGCGTCCACGCCGTCTTCGGCGATCCGCTCGATGGCGTGATGGCGGTCGTCGACCTGGCGCGGCGCCTCGACGATCCGCAGGCAACGGGCGGTCTCACGCTGCGCGTGCGATGCGGACTGCATGCCGGCGTCGTCGAGCATCGCGACAACGATTATTTCGGCACCGCCGTCAACCGGGCGGCCCGCATCATGAGCGCCGCGCACGGCGGCCAGATCCTCGTGTCGCAGTCGGTCGCCGAGCTCCTCGGCGGCCGCCTGCCGGGCGACGTGACGCTGCTCGATCTCGGCGTCGTGCGCTTGCGCGACCTCGCAACGCCCGAGCGTCTGTTCCAGCTCGTGCACTCGGCGCTGCGGGCGACGTTCCCGCCGCTGCGCTCCCTCGAGGCAATTCCGAACAACCTGCCGCAACAGCTCACGTCCTTCATCGGACGCGAGCGCGAGCTCGGTGAAATCGGAGCGCTGCTTCGGACGTCGCGGCTCGTCACCATCACCGGGACGGGCGGCCTCGGCAAGACGCGGCTGTCGCTGCAGGTGGCGGCCGACGTGCTCGACGAATTCCAGGACGGTGCATGGCTCGTGGACCTCGCCTCGCTCGCCGACGCACGGCTCGTCGCGCAAGCGGCGGCTGCGGCGCTTGCCGTCAAGGAGGATGCGGGCCGTTCGATCACCGACGCGCTGGTCCGGCATTGCCAGGACCGCGCGATTCTGCTCGTGCTCGACAACTGCGAGCATCTGATCGATGCATGCGCCGAGTTCGCGGTGCAGCTTTTGCAATCGACGAAGGACGTGCGCATCCTCGCGACGAGCCGCGAGCGGCTCAATGTGCGTGGTGAACGCGCCTACCCGCTTGCACCGATGCTCGTCCCCGATCGCGACGCGCCGCACGCCGCGACGACGCTCGCGCAATCGGATCCGGTGCGGCTTTTCATCGATCGCATCGCGGCGTCGCAGCCCGGCCTCGAAGCGAACGCGCAAACCATCACCGACATCGCGGAAATCTGCCGGCGTCTCGACGGCATTCCGCTTGCTATCGAGCTCGCCGCCGCGCGCGCTCGCGTACTGCCGATCGCCACGATCGCCGCACGCCTCGACAACCGGTTTCGGCTGCTGACTGGCGGCGACCGGACGGCCCTTCCGCGGCAGCAGACGCTGCGCGCGCTGATCGACTGGAGCTACGAGCTGCTCTCGGAACCCGAGCGGACACTGTTCCGCCGGCTCGCCGTATTCGCCGGCGGGTTCACGATGGAGGATGCCGAGTCGATTGCGTCGGACGCAGCGCTGCCGGACGCGGCGGTCATGGACGTGCTCGCGAAGCTCGTCGACAAATCGCTCGTCGTGCTCGACGCCGACGGCGCGCGCTACCGGGTGCTCGAAACCGTACGCGAGTACGCGCGCGAGCGGCTGGAAGGCAGCGGCGAGGCGAACGTGCTGCGCGACAGTCACCTGCGCCACTATGTCGCCGTCGCGGAATCCGCGGTACCGGAACTGTTCGGGCCAAGACAGGGCGAGGTGTTCGCGCGTCTCGATGGCGAGCGCGAGAACCTGCTGGCAGCGCATGCCCGGTGCGCATCGGCGCAGGACGGCGTCGATCTCGGGTTGCGGCTGGCGACGCTCAAGTTCTACTGGATACATCGCGGCGAGCCGGGACTCGGTTACCGGCTCGGCGTCGAGGCCCTGGCGCGCACGCGGGGCGACGACCGGTCCGTGGTGCGCTGCCGGGCGCTGTTCGACGTCGGGCAGATGGCCTGCTACATGGGACGCTACGGCGAAGGGCGGCGGCACCTCGAGGAGAGCCTCGCGATCGCGCGCGAGCTCGGCAACGACGGGCGCATCGCATCCGCGCTGCAGCCGCTCGCGATGGCGTGCCTTGGCCTCGGCGAAGCGGCCGTGGCGCAGCATCATCTCGAGGAAGCGCTCGTGCTCGTGCGTGCGCAGGGCAACAAGCACGATCTCGCCTCGGCGCTGAACGCGATGGCGCAGGTGCATCGCGCACGCAACGATCTCGATGCGGCGCTGCCCCTCTATGAACAGGTCGTCGGACTCGCGCGCGAGACCGGCGATCGGGAAGTCGTCGCGTTCGGGCTGCTCAACCTGGCCATGGCCCTGATCGCGCGCAACGGCAGCGATCGCGTTCCGGCGATCCTGCTCGAGGCGCTCGCCATCGCCGACGAAAACCGCTCGACGCCGGCCACGCAGAGCGTGCTGGAAGTGTCCGCGGGCTGGGCAGCCGCGAAAGGCGACTGGAAGCGCGCCGCGCGGCTGTTCGGCGTTGCCGAAGCGTTGGCGGAAACGACCGGGCTGCGGCGCGATCCCGCCGACGAAGCGTTTCTCGCTCCGCTGATCGACCGGGCGCGCGCTGCGCTCGGCGCGCCGGCGTTCGGGTCGATCGAGGCTGCGGGCCGCGTCGTCAGCCGCGACGCGGCGATCGCCGAGGTGCGCGGCTGGATCGCCGCAAGCGCGCAACCGGCACCCGCGTGACGCGAGCCGGCGCGAGGCGTCGCGTCGGCCCTACCTGTTCACGACCCACGGATCGAGCGACAGCGCGCCGCGCGGCCCGAACAGGCTCTGCGCAACCGTGACGCTGACCCGGTACTTGAAAACACCGAATCCGGGAGGCGTGTCGCCGCACACGAATTCGCGCCCGTCGGCGCGTGGCTCGCACTTGAGCAGGCTGTCGTCGAAAACCACGCCGTTGGCCGGGAAGCGCGCGCCGGTGTCGCCCGACAGCCGCCACACGATGTCGGTACGCTGTCCGCGGTCTTCGACGACGATCAGGTCAGGGTCGACCGAGATGTCGCAGCCGTAGAAGTGATCGCACGTGACCTTCACGTCGACGGGGCAGGCGCTGCCGGCGTGACAGCTCGCATGATTCAGAACCCGCTGAGGCTGCGGATGCATCGCGGCGCAGCCGGCGAGCAGCGAACATGCGGTGATGCAGGACCACAGCGCTTTGCGCATCGTTCTTCCCCCTGATGGTGACGGCAGCGGCATTGTCCGTCATCCGGGCAGCGAATGGAACGCGGCGCAATGGGCGTCCCCGTTCCGCATCCCGTTGCCGATGCGGCCCGGCGCGCGCGGCAAGCGGCTGCCGGTGTTTCTCCTACACGGACGGTATGCGCTACACGCGGCGCCGGTTCGCAGGGCTACCGCGAACGCCCCGCGTCCATGTAAATCATTGCGTTGCATTCCGGCAGGCTACTTGCATCGCCAGGCGTCATCGGCGGCGTCCGCCGCCCCCATCGAATGAAAGGAGAGTCGCGATGAATTCCCTGCTGATAAAAGTCGCCACCGCGGGCGCGGCGGCGATCATGACGATGGCCGGCGCCGCGTGCGCAACGACATCCGACCAGGCGGCGCCGACGTCGTCGAGTGCTGCAGCCACCACGCTCGCACAGTCGACGCCGCAGTCGGCCACGCCCGCCACGGCGTCGACGCCGTCGCCGGCCACGCCGCAATCGTCGGCCATGCCGCCGACGTCATCGACACCGCCGCCTTCGCCGTCGACGACCGGCAGCGCGCAAAGCGATGCGTCCGCGAAGCCGGCACCATCGACGAGCGCCACCCCGTCGCAGGAGGTCGAGGCACGCAAGATCTTCGACCAGCTCGATGCGAACCACGACGGCACGCTGTCGTTCGACGAATTCTCGCGTGCGACCTTCCGCGCAAAATGAGCGCACGCGTCGGGCATCCCCGATGATTCGCGCGGCGCGACACCGGCGACGCGGCTACCGTGCGGGCGTCGTCTCGCTTGCACTCGCGTGGGTGGCCGCGGCCGGAGCCGCCGAGCCAGGTGCTGGCGCAACCGATCTGCCGGCGGCCTGGGCCGCCGCGCGCAGCGCCGACACCGAGCGCGCCGAGCTCACCGTGCCCGGCGTCGCGCCCGATTCAATGTTGCAAGACGAGCGTGCAAGACGCTCGCGAAGCGACGCTGCGGAAATCGACGCGCGCAAAAGCTATGCGATCCCGGCCGCGGAGATTCTCGGATTCGAATTCCTGCTGAACCAGTTCGACCGGCACGTGCTCGGCACCGACTTCGCGAGCAACGCATCGACGATACGGCGCAACCTGCACAGCAGCTGGGTGGTCGACCGCGATCCGTTCCAGATCAATCAGCTCGGTCATCCGTACGCAGGGTCGATGTACCACGCGTTCGCGCGTTCCGCGGGGCTCGGTTACTGGGAATCCCTGGGCTACACGTTCGCCGGCAGCGCGCTGTGGGAGATCGCCGGCGAGCGCAGCCTGCCCTCGCGCAACGACCAGATCAACACCGGCATCGGGGGCAGCTTTCTCGGCGAGATCCTGTTCCGTTTGTCGAATCTCACGCTCGAGCACGAAAACCTGCCGCCGTTCTGGCGCGAAACCGCGGCGGCGCTGATCTCGCCCCCGGTGGGCTTCAACCGGCTCGCGTTCGGCGATCGTTTCCGCACGATCTTCCCGAGCAACGACCCGATCTATTTCAGCAGGCTGCAGGTTGGCTTCAGCCGCAGCGTGCAGAACAGCGCCGGCGCCTCGGCGGCCGACTTCAAGCGCAGCGAAGCGTTGATCGACTACTCGATCGACTATGGCTTGCCGGGCCGTCCCGGTTACACCTATGCGCGGCCTTTCGACTACTTCAGCCTCGAAGCCACGGCCTCGAGCGCGAACGGCGCCGAAAGCCTGCTGACCCGCGGCCTCCTCGTGGGCAAGGACTACGAAGCGGGCCACGACTACCGCGGTGTGTGGGGACTGTACGGCCTGTACGACTACATCGCGCCGCAGACCTTTCGCGTGTCGAGCACGGCGGCCGCGCTCGGCACCACGGCGCAGTGGAAGCTCTCGGAGACGATGGCGTTGCAGGGAACTGCGCTGGCCGGTGCCGGCTACACCGCGGTCGGCACGACGCGCAGCACGTCCGACAACGACTACCACTACGGGGTATCGCCGCAGGCGCTGCTGGCGTTGCGGCTGATCCTCGGCGACCGCGTCGCACTCGACCTCACCGGCCGCGAATATTTCGTGAGCCGCGTCGGCGCGGCCGCGCGCGGCGGGCACGACAACATCGTGCGTCTCGACGCGTCCCTCACGTTCCGCGTCCACGACCGCCACGGCATCTCGATCCGGTATCTGCTGAACCGGCGCGACGCGTTCTATCCCGACGTCGGCGACAGCTCGCAGACGCGCGGCACGATCGGGCTTTTCTACACCTACCTCGGGCACCAGCGCTTCGGCTACGTGCCGTGGGAGTAGGCGCGCACGCGTGAATCAGTAGCGCGCGCTGCCCGGTGTACGCGGGAAGGGAATCACGTCGCGCACGTTGGAAAGACCGGTTGCATACGCGATCGTGCGCTCGAAGCCGAGGCCGAACCCCGCGTGCGGCACGCTGCCGTAGCGGCGCAGATCGCGGTACCAGGCGTAATGCGCCTTGTCGAGCGCAGCCTCGTCCATCCGCGCATCGAGCACGTCGAGCCGCTCCTCGCGCTGGCTGCCGCCGATGATCTCGCCGATGCCGGGCGCCAGCACGTCCATCGCCGCCACCGTGTTGCCGTCGTCGTTGACGCGCATGTAGAACGCCTTGATCGCCTTCGGGTAGTTCATCACGATCACCGGCTTCTTCGCGTAGGTCTCGGACAGGTAGCGCTCGTGCTCGGATTGCAGATCCATGCCCCAGCTCACCGGGAACTGGAACGTCTGCGTCGCCTCGCTCAGCACGCGGATCGCCTCGGTGTAATCCATACGGATGAATTCGGAATCGACGATGCCGGTGAGCTTCGCGATCACGCCCTTCTCGATCCGCTGCTCGAAGAACGCCATGTCATCCGCCCGTTCCTCGAGCACCGTGCGGAAGACGTGCTTCAGAAGCGCTTCGGCGAGCGTCGCGTCGGCGGCCAGATCGGCGAATGCGATCTCGGGCTCGATCATCCAGAACTCGGCGAGATGACGGCTCGTGTTCGAATTCTCCGCGCGAAAGGTCGGACCGAATGTGTACACCTTCGACAATGCGAGGCAGTACGCCTCGACATTGAGCTGCCCCGACACCGTCAGGAACGTTTCGCGCCCGAAGAAATCCTGCGCGTGGTCGACTGCGCCTTGCGCGGTGCGCGGCAGGTTCGCGAGGTCGAGCGTCGACACGCGGAAGAGCTCGCCGGCGCCCTCGGCATCCGACGACGTGATGATCGGCGTGTTGATCCAGAAGAAGCCGTGGTCGTGGAAGAAGCGGTGGATCGAATGCGCGATCGAGTCGCGCACGCGCGTCACCGCGCCGATGACGTTCGTGCGCGGACGCAAGTGCGCGACGTCGCGCAGGAATTCGAGCGTGTGCGGCTTCGGCTGGATCGGATAGGAATCGGGATCGTCGACCCAGCCGACGACACGAACGGCGCTCGCCTGCATCTCGAACGGCTGGCCCCTGGCCGGCGACGCCACCACGGTGCCGGTGATCTCGACCGCACACCCCGCCGTCAGATGGACGACCTCGTCGGCGTAATTCGGGACGGTATTCGGAACGACGGCCTGCACCGGGTCGAAGCACGAGCCATCGGAAACGTGCACGAACGAGATGCCGGCCTTCGAGTCGCGTCGCGTGCGCACCCAGCCCGCGAGCACGACCGGGACGTCGGGCGGCGCCCGTCCGGACAGAATTTCGCTGCAGGAAAAGCGCTTCATCGCAATGGCGAACGCCGCAAAAGCGGACACTCTACCCGAAGCCCAGCACCCGCCGCGGCGTCTCCCATAACACCTTGCGCCGATCGGCGGCATCGGGCACGAGGCGCTCGAGCAGCGTCAGCAGCGGCCCGACGTCGATGTGCCGGGGCGCGCGCAGAAACGGCCAGTCGGACGCCCAGACGCAGGCGTCGGGCGTGAACGCGTCGAGAAGCGCTTCCATGTGCGCGCGGACGTCGTCGTGAGGATGGGGCGTGCGCGAAAACTTGAAATAGCCCGAGAGCTTGACGACCGCGCGCCGTTCGCGCCC
>DASSVX010000365.1:0-8129 GCA_035705655.1 Casimicrobiaceae bacterium | reverse complement strand
CGCAGTCGCCGCGGCGGGCGGCGGTGCGGCCGCTTCCGCTGGCGGCGTGCCCGCTGCGCCGCCCTCGGCGGCGGCGCCCGGCGTGGCCGGCGCGCTTCGCTCGGTTGCCGCCGCCGATTCGAGCTTGCGCATCCGCGTGTCGAGATCGACGTAGAGGTCGCGCTGGCGCTTCTGCGACTGCTCGAGCTCGTAGGTGACGACCTCGACCTGTCCGCGCAGCTTCGCGACGTCGGCCTGCAGAAGCTGCAGCTGATTGGCGATATCGGCGAGACCCTGGCCCTTCACCTGCTGCTCGAGTGCCGCCAGGCGCTCCTCGACGCGGCGCTCGAGCTGCGACAGCCGGATGTTCGTGGCCTCGACGCGCCGGCGCGCCTCGTCGTCGTCGAACAGCGCCGCCTGCGCGGCGTGCGCTACGAGGGCGAGTGCAACGCCGGCGAGCGTTGCTCGGATGACTGACCTCATTGGCGGCAAATCCTCGCGTTCATCGACCGGTCACGTCTTCCCGTGCATCGCGCGAGACGAGCGGTCGATCACTCGCCTCCATACACGATGTCGTCGCGGCGATTTTCCGCCCACGCCGATTCATCGTGACCGGGGTTCTTCGGGCGCTCCTCGCCGAAGCTGGTCGTCTCGATCTGGGCGTCCTGCGCCCCGAGCAGCGTCATCATGCGCTTGACCGCGTCGGCGCGCTTCTGTCCGAGGGCGATGTTGTACTCGCGCGAGCCGCGTTCGTCGGTGTTGCCCTGCACCGTCATCCGCGCGTTGCGATGCGACTGCAGATAGCGCGCGTGCGCCTCGACGAGCGGCCGGTACTCGTCCTTGACGACGAAGCTGTCGAAGTCGAAGTACACGCTGCGCTTCGACAGGATGCTGTTCGGATTGCGCAACTCGTCGCCACCCGCGCCGGCGCCGAGCGCAGAACCGTTCACGCCGCCGCCGCGCGCGCCGCCGGTTTCGGCACCGGTGCCGGGCGCCGTCGTGCCGGCCGTTCCATGGTCCTCGACGGGTGCTTCGGTCGTCGGCGTCGTCGAGCAACCGGCCAGTGCCGCCGCAACGATCGCGACAAAAAGTAAATTGCGCATGCCACCTCCTGCAGTAAGTTCGTGCGCACCGCGACCCGGCGCGCGATCGAAAGGATGAAATTTCATGACCGCGGAAACGGTCCCCAGGCGGGCTCGCGCACGTCGGTCGCGGGTGCCACGAGCCGCTGTTTCACGCGACCGTCGATGGACACCGCGGCCAGGATGCCCCGGCTCCCACCTTCGCTCGCATAGATGACGAGCTTGCCGTTCGGCGCAATGCTCGGACTTTCGTCGTTCGGGCCGCCGGTCAGCACCTGCACCTGACGCGTGGCGTAATCGAGGGTCGCGATCTGGAAGCGCCCGCCATCGCGACGCACGAACACGATGCCCTTGCCGTCGGGGAGCGGCTTCGGCGAAACGTTGTAGCTGCCCTCGAACGTGAGGCGCTCGACCTGCCCGCCGAGCAGGTTCGCGCGATAGATTTGCGGCGTGCCGCCGCGATCGGACGTGAACACGAGCGACTGGCCGTCGGGCGTGAAGTAGGCCTCGGTGTCGATCGCCTGCGACGTGAGCACGCGCGTCACGCCGCTGCCGTCGGGATTCATCAGGTACACCTGCGAGCCGCCGTCCTTGGTCAGCGTGACGGCCAGCTTGCGCCCGTCGGGCGACCACGCCGGCGACGAATTGCTGCCGCGGAAGTTGGCGACCGCGCGCCGCGCGCCGGTGTCGAGCGATTGCACGTACACGACCGGCTTCTTGTTCTCGAACGAGACGTACGCGAGCCGCGTGCCGTCGGGCGACCAGCGCGGCGACAGCAGCGGCTCGTTCGACGAGACGATCGACTGCGGACCGTAGCCATCGGCATCGGCCACCAGCAGCTGGAAGCGCGGCCCCTGCTTCGTCACGTAGGCGATGCGCGTCGAGAACACGCCGCGGTCGCCGGTCAGCTTCTCGTAGATGATGTCGGCGATCTTGTGCGCGGTGACGCGGAACTGCGCGGGCGCCACGGTGAACGACATCTGCACGAGCGCCGTCTGCTTGACGACGTCGACGAGCGCGAAGCGCACGTCGGCGCGCCCGTCGGGCAGCGGCAGCATCGAGCCGACGACCACCGCATCGGCGTTGCGCGCGCGCCACGTGGCCGATTGCACGTCCTCGGCACGCACCGGTCGCGGCACGACGCCGGCGGTGTCGACGAGACGGAACAGTCCCGAGCGCGCGAGATCGGCGCCGACGATGCCCGATACGGCCAGCGGCCACGTGCCTTCGGCATCGAACGGGACGACGGCGATCGGAATGGCGGTGCCCGCCCCGCCGACGATTTCGATCGACAGTTGAGCGTGTGCGAGTTGCGTGCCGAACGGCAAAAACGTCAGCGCAACAAAGGCGAGCCAGCGACGAAGCAACGGGATCATCGAGCGAAGGTGCAGCGGGAGGAGCCAACGGAACCGCGGGAACGCAAACGGCGCGTTCGCGCGGGCGACGCGCGCTCACCTTGGCGCGCGGTGCTCATTATAACGAAGGGGCGGGCATCCCCGCGTTATCAATGCGCGGCAACCGTGGTCGGGAAACCGAAGGCCTGCGTGATGCGCTCCCCGAGGCGCTCGGCGTCGCTGCGCGCAGGGTAAGGGCCGATATAGACGCGATAGAGTCCGCCCGCTTGTCGAATTTTCGCTTCGACCTGCACGGTCGCGAGTTGGTTCTGCGCGCGAGCGAGGAATGCCTGCGCGTTGGAAAAGCTGGCGAAGGCCCCGAGCTGGACCGAATAGCCGCCGCGCATCCCGCCGACCGGCGCTGCATCGGCATCCAGTGTCGCCGGTTGCACTTGTGCGGGCGGTGCGAGCGGCGCGGTAATCACCGGGGCGTCGGCGACCGCTGCAAGCGGCGGCTGTGCGGCCTGTGCCGACGCGGCGAGGGTACCCGGCAGGATCGCTTCGACGTCCACCTCGCCGCTGCCGTTCTGCGCGATGCCGAGCCGGTGTGCGGCGGCGTACGACAGGTCGATGATGCGATCGTGCAGGAACGGCCCGCGATCGTTGACGCGCACAACCACGCTCCTGCCCGTCGCGACGCTCGTCACGCGCGCGTACGATGGCAGCGGCAGCGTCGGATGCGCGGCGGTCATCGCGTACATGTCGTACGGCTCGCCGATCGACGTCTTCTGTCCGTGGAACTTGCGCCCGTACCACGACGCGACGCCGCGCTCGCGATACGGCTTCAGCGCCGTCGCGGGCACGTATTCGCGCCCGAACACCGCGTAGGGACGGTTCGCGGCGCGGCTCAAAGCCTCGACGCGCGGCACGGCGTCGGGAATGGCGTCGAGATCGGGCGGCGGATTCGATCCCGGGCCGTCGTCCAGATAATATTTGCCGCCGACAGGGGGCGCGGCCCGCGGGACGATGGTGCGCGGTGGAACACTCGCGCAGGCAGCGGCGAGCAGCACGACGGCAGCGGCAAAATACGAGCGGGACATGGCGGCGCGAGCGGTTTTCCCGCGCGGAATCTACCATCGCGCGAGCTCGCGCGGAACAATTTCCAAAGAGCGATACCGATGGCAAGCCATGTGTACGCGTGGAATCCGAAGCTGTGGAACTGGCCTGAGCAGCCGCGCGAGCGGCGTGCCATCGCACGCCGCGGCCACGCCGACATCGAGTGGGCATGCGGACGCAACCGCGCGATCGAGGTGGGATCGCGCGCGTTCTTCGTGCGTCTCGGCGTGCCACCGAAGGGCCTGTTCGGGTCCGGCTATGCGCTGTGCGAGCCGTGGGAGGACGTCCATTGGCTCGACGAAAGGGCGCAGCTCGGCGCGCGCACGCGCTACGTGAAACTGCGGCTCGACACGCTGTTCGACGCCCCGCTGATCTCGCTCGACGAGCTCGCGCGTCCGCCGTTCGGCCGGTTCCGCTGGGCCGTGCGCCAGTCGGGCGTGCGACTGCCGTCGTCGCTCGCCGACCTCCTCGAGCCGTGGTGGGAGGCGCGCGTGGCGGACGCGCGACGCAATGCCTGATGCAGATCGACGCCACCGCGCGACTCCGCTATGCGCTAACGACGCAGTGGTCGCTCGCCGCGCCGATCGAGACCGTCTGGGATGCGCTCGCGCTGCCGCAGGCGTGGCCGCAATGGTGGTCGTACCTCGAGACGGTCGTGCCGCTCGCGCCCGGCGATGCGGACGGTATCGGCGCCGTGTGGCGCTACACGTGGTCGAGCCGGCTTGCGTATCGCCTCACCTTCGACATGACGACGACGGCGTCGCGGTATCCGGAACTGATCGAAGGCACTGCGGCGGGCGAGCTTCGCGGTCGCGGATGCTGGCGACTGGCGCGCGACGGCGGCAACACGCGCGTTCGCTACACGTGGATCGTCGCCACCGGCAAGCCCTGGATGAGCGTTCTTGCGCCGCTGCTTCGGCGCGTCTTCGAATGGAACCACGACCAGGTGATGCGTGCCGGCGGCCGCGGCCTCGCGCGGCATCTCGGCGTAAGATTGCTCGCGTACGACCGCCTGAAAAACGACGAGGACGGCACATGCACTACCTGCTGATATACGAGCTCGCCGCCGATTATCTGGAGCGCCGCGGCGCCTTTCGCAACGACCACCTGAAGCTCGCCTGGCAGTCCGATGCGCTCGTGCTCGGCGGCGCGCTCGCCGAGCCCACCGACCGCGCGCTGTTGTTGTTCGAAGGCGATTCGCCCGAGGCCGCAACGCGCTTCGCGAACGCCGATCCGTATGTGCAGAATGGCCTCGTCAAGCGCTGGGAAGTGCGGCAATGGACGACCGTCGTCGGCAAGTTCGCGTCGTCACCGGTGCGCCCGTCTTAGCGATGAACGCGACGAGCCTCATGATCGGCATCTTCACGGGTGCGATCGGCGTCGGCTATTTCATGTACGGCAAGCGGCAGACGAAGTTCGTGCCGCTCATCGCCGGGATGCTGCTCTGCGTCTATCCGTATTTCGTCGACGGCGTGCTGTGGCTGGTGCTCGTGGGCGTGGCGCTGATGGCGGCGCCATTCCTGATCGATTTCTAGCGGCCGACGGCCCGGATGCAACGGTGCGCCGGCCGATCCGCGGTTTTCATCAGGACGACGAACGCCACTGGGTCGCGGAGCTCGAGTGCGGCCATTTCCAGCACACGCGCCACGACCCGCCGTGGGTCAGCCGCCCGTGGGTAACGACTGCCGCTGGCCGGGAAGCGGCGCTTGGCCGGATGCTCGAATGCAGGAAGTGCGATGCGGGCGCGCCACCCGACAGGTAGGGTCGGAGACGACTTTCCCGAACGCGAAAGTCGTCTCTGACCCTATTTCGGTTTTCAGTTCGTCGCGAAGCAATACAGGTATCCGGCGCTGCCGGTCTTCGCCAGGAGCTCCGTGCTGCAGCCGGCCGACTTGTGCGACGAATTCCACGACGCATTGGCGACCGGGTTCGGGTTCGTGCCTTTCCGGTCGGCGTGGCCCACCATGACGCTGCCTTCGCCGCTTTTCGTGTAATTGCCGCAGGTCATGTCGTCGGTGCCGCTGAATGCCGTGCCGTCGGGTCTCGATCCGGTGAGGATGTCGTGCCGGTTCGGCGTGTCGCCGAACCCGTTGACGACGTCACCGTTCTCGGTAAGCGCAGTCTGCTTGTCGAGATGATTGTTCCCATGCAACTCGTCGACGCTGGTAGCGATGACAACGCCCTTGGCATTGCGCCAGGGCCCGCTGCCGATGCGATCGCGCGCGTTGACCGCGCCCGCGCCCTGCGTGCTGAGATAGGCATGCCATGTGTGCGCGCCGGCGCCCGCCGCACCGGCCAGCACCTGGCAGTGCTGATCGGCGCCCGCGAGCCCGCCAAAGTCGGCACCCTTCGCCGATGCGCGACTGGTGATGAAAAACGTCATGGCGGACTTGCCCGCCGCGGCACCCGCTCCCGCATCGGCCATGCGTTGCGGCATCATGTCGCTGCAGCCCGCGACGAGCAATGCAGTTGCGAACGCGATTCCGGATTTCGAAGCTGTCACGGGCACTCCTGTCGGTTGACGGGCAGGTCGGTCGACGGGCAGGTTGCCAAGCCCGCGGGGCACTGTCAACATCAAGCGCCGCGCCGCTATTCCGCGGCGCGCACCTTCGTCGTGGACGTAAGGCATGGAGGACGACATGAAGGACGAGCAATTCGAGTCGGCGCTGCGCCGTGACGGCTTCGCCGTGGAACGCCGGTCGATGCCGCCGCTCGCCGTGGTCGCCGAGCACGCGCATGCGTTCGACGTCCGCGCGCTGGTGCTGAACGGCGAGATCACGTTGACGGTCGAAGGCGAGGAATACGCGTACCGCGAAGGCGACATCTTCGTGCTGCCGGCCGGGCACCGCCACGCGGAATCGGTCGGGCCGGCCGGCGTGGACTACCTCGTCGGCCGGCGCACTTCCGACGCGGGCTCAACCCTCGAACGACCGGAGGCATGATGAAACGCAGCGCATCGGCAATGTGGAACGGCGACCTAAAATCGGGCAACGGCACGATCTCCACCGACAGCGGCGTCCTGTCGAACACGCAGTATTCCTACAGCACGCGGTTCGAGAATGGCGCGGGCACCAATCCCGAGGAGCTCATCGCCGCGGCGCACGCCGGCTGCTTCTCGATGGCGCTGTCGGCGCAACTCGCCGAAGCGGGCCTCGTCGCGCAAAGCATTCAGACGAAGGCAACGGTCACGCTCGAGAAGTCGGGTGGCGGCTTCGCAATTCCCGCCGTTCATCTCGCGCTCACTGCACGCATCCCGGGCGCCAGCCAGCAGGCGTTCGAAACGGCCGCCGACAACGCGAAGGCGGGTTGCCCGGTATCGAAGCTGCTGAACGCGACGATCACCCTCGACAAGAAGCTCGAGGCGTGAACGGTTCAATGCCCGTGAGCGTGCATGGACAATGCCGTACGGCGGAGTACCATTAGTCCGGAACGTTTCGTGCCGATGATGCGAGTGCCGCCATGGAGCCGCTTGCGGTCCTGATCGTGCTGCCGGTGCTGGTCGGCGTCGTCGCGGAGCGGCTGTTCCGCGACACGTCGCGGGCGTCGCTTTCGGCGGCCGTCACCTCGTCGCTGGCGGTGTATGCGTGCCTGCGCTACCTCGATCCCACCGGCACCTGGAATGCACTGGCGACGTTCCTCGTCGCGCCGCTCGCGATCTCGTTTTCGCTTGCGACGGTGCTCGTCTGCTTCGGCTACTTCGAGGGACGCCGCACGCATCGCCGGCGCGAGGCCTAGCGGGGATTGAATCCTCGGCGCGGGAAGTTGTCTTCAGCGAGAGCCCTTACTGTCTTTTCCATGCGGCGCGCATCCCTCTACAGCAGCTCGCAGCGTCCCCGGACGGCGCTTCCGCCCGGCGGAGACGCGGCATCGCCGGCCAGTGCGGGCGCGCCCGCCGCAACGAATTCACCGACCGATGTGCCGCCGGCGCCCGCCACGCGCCGCGCGCGCCTGCGCCGCTTCCTCGGCCGCCACAGCGCCGTGCTGTCGCTCGTTCTCGGCGTGCTGATCGCGCTCGGTGGCGTCTACGGTTACAGCGTGCTGCAACCGCCGCCGCACGCGCTCACGCAGGAGGACATCGACAACGCGGTCCTGCACACGCTCGACACGAAGCAGCTGCCGTCGCAGGCGGCGCGCGCCTACGAGGCGATCCGCGGCTCGGTGGTGCGCGTGCGCGAATTCGAGCGCGACGGACCCGAGAACGAGATCACCGAAGCCGGTGTCGGGACGGGCGTCGTCATCGTCGACAAGGGCATCATCCTCACCAATCTGCACGTCATCGCCGATGCGAAGAAGGTTGGCGTCATCTTCGCCGACGGAACCGAATCGGAAGCGAGCGTGATCGCGACGCAGCCCGAAAACGACCTCGCTGTCCTGCAGGCGAAGACGCTGCCCGACGACCTGCAGGCGGCCACGCTGCGCTCGACGAAGGATCTGTCCCTCGGCGACGAAGTGATCGCGGTCGGGTTCCCGTTCGGCATCGGCCCGTCGGTCAGCTCGGGCGTGGTTTCCGGATTGCGTCGCGAATACCGTTCGCCGGAAGGTAAGCGCTTGCTCACCAACCTGATCCAGTTCGACGCGGCGGCCAATCCGGGCAATTCCGGCGGGCCGCTCGTGACGA
>DASSVX010000364.1:0-9595 GCA_035705655.1 Casimicrobiaceae bacterium | reverse complement strand
CCGGATTCGCAGTCGCCCGCGACACCCTTGCCGTTTAGCTAACACTTCTCCTTGCCGAGTGTGTAGAGGACTTTCACCTCCAAGTACGTGCGCCCTGCCGGGCGCACCAAACAAAAAGGGCCTGCATTGCTGCAAGCCCTTGATTTTTTGGTTGCGGGGGCAGGATTTGAACCTGCGACCTTCGGGTTATGAGCCCGACGAGCTGCCAGACTGCTCCACCCCGCGACTGGATTGCGATTATAGCAATTTCACCCGCCGCGGGTCAATGGCGCTACACCGGAACCTTCTCCGGCTCCTTCACTTCGGGTCGCGCGCGCTGAGTGTCTTTCGCCGACTTGGCGGGCACGCTCTTTTGCTCCGCCGCGTCCGTCCTGACCTGCGCCTTGTGCATCTCCTTGGCGCGCGCCTTCCAATGCCAGCTTTCGAATTCGTAACACATGATCGACTCCTTTCGCCAAGGCGACTGCAGCCTCCCAAACGTCGCTTCGAGTTATCCCATCATGCTACGCCGGCAATCCGGCGGCAGCAACGCGGCTCGCCGTCATCGCGACGTTCGCTCGCCGGCGGTTACCTCGAAGGGCAGCCGATTCTCCGAGGGCGGCAACGGGCACGACCAGCGCTCGTCGTACGCGCACGACGGGTTGTAGGCGAAATTGAAATCGAGCACGAACGCGTTCTGCGACGCGCCGAGATCCGCGCCCTTGATCGTGTCGTACAGATAGCGCCCGCCGCCGTACGTCGACGCGGCGTTGCTCGCATCGCCGAACGGCAGCCACAGACCTCCCCCGTAACCTTCGAACCAGTACAGCGTCAGCATCGCCGCGTTCGCGCGCACGGTGAATTCGACCGTCGCAACGCGCGTGCAGCGCGTGACGCCGTCGGCCGCGAGCGCGATGTCGAACGTGTCCGTGCGCGCGAGCGGCTTCACGACGCCGATCGTGCGCCACGCAGCGTCGTAGCGATACCACGACGCGCCCGGCCATTGCGCCCGATCGCGCGCCGGAATGGGACTGTCCGGATGCGCGCGAAACAGGCGGTCACGCCCGGCTCGAAAGCGCTCGGCGGCGTGCTGCGGATCGGTTGCGGAAATCGCACGCACCTCCGCATACAGCTCGGCGATCGTGCGCCTCCATTGCGCGAGCGATATGCGATCCCCGGGTACGGTCATGCGATGCTCCCCTGGTTCCTGCGCGCAATCACAACGCCTCGGTCTCTGCCGTGCGCGGCCGCCAGACGAGCAGTCGCGCCTCGATCTTCGTGACCATGAAGTCGAGCAGCAACGCGAACACGGTCAGAACCACGATGCCCGCGATCACCGTGTTGATGTCGAACACGCCCTCCGCCTGCAGGATCAGATAGCCGACGCCCTTCGCGGATCCGAGATACTCACCGACGACAGCGCCGACGAACGCCATGCCGACCGATGTATGCAGGCTCGAGAAGACCCACGACGTCGCCGATGGCAGGTAGATCGCGCGAAGGAGCTGCTTGCGCGATGCGCCGAGCATGCGCGCGTTGGCGAGCACCACCGGGCTTACTTCCTTCACGCCCTGGTAGACGTTGAAGAAAACGATGAAGAACACGAGCGTCACGCCGAGTGCCACTTTCGACAGCACGCCGAGCCCGAACCACACGGCGAAGATCGGCGCGAGGATCACGCGCGGCATCGCGTTGAGTGCGGTGATGTACGGCTCGGCAATCGCCGACGCGGTCGGCGACAGCGCGAGCCACAGCCCGACGACGAGGCCGAAGATGCTGCCGATCGCGAACGCCAGCACCGTCTCCCACAGCGTGATGGCGAGGTGTGGATAAATCTTTCCGGACGTGAACCATGCGATGACCACGTTTACCACTTGCAGCGGACGCCCGAAGAAGAACGCAATTTTGTTGGCATAGGCTTCGTCGACGAGGCCCGGCGTCGTCAGGGCGTACCAGACGCCGAAGACAATCGCGAGGATCGCGACATGCCACAGCGCGAGGCCCATCCGGCCAAGGCGCGCGTCACCGCTTGCCTTGCGCATAGCCCTTCAGCACCTCCGATTTCAGCACGTGCCAGATCGCCTCGTGCAACTCGACAAAGTGCTTCGACAGGCGAATCTCCGCGACGTCACGCGGGCGCGGCAGATCGATCGGGAATTCTCCGATTGGATGCGTCGCGGGGCCGGCCGACAGCACGACGACGCGATCGGACAGCGCGATCGCTTCCTCGAGATCGTGCGTGATGAAGAGCACCGACTTCCGGTTTGCCGACCACAGCTCGAGCAGCTCGTTTTCCATTAGTTGCCGTGTCTGGACGTCGAGTGCAGAGAACGGCTCGTCCATCAGCAGGATCTGCGGATCGAGGATCAGCATCTGCGCGAGCGCGACGCGCTTGCGCATGCCGCCCGAGAGCTGGTGCGGATAGCGATGCTCGAAGCCGGCGAGCCCGACGCGCGCGAGCCACTCGCGCCCGCGCGCCGCAGCCGCTTCGCGCCGCACACCGCGGAATTCGAGCCCGGCCGTCACGTTGTCGAGGGCGTTGCGCCACGGCATCAGCGCATCGGCCTGGAACATGTAGCCGGCGCGCGCATTGATGCCTGCGAGCGGCTCGCCCGCCACCAATGCGCGACCCGAGGATGGCGCAAGCAGGCCGGCCGCGACATTGAGCAGCGTCGACTTGCCGCAGCCGGTGGGTCCGACGACCGAAACGAACTCGCCCTCGACGATGGCGAGCGATGCGTCGGCGACCGCCGTGTAACGCTCGCCCGGCGTCTTGCCGGCGAAGGCGCAGGTGACCCGCTCGAACGCGAGCACCGCCGTCGCCGCGCGCGTCGTGCCGCCCGCGACGCTGGGCATCACTTGATGCTCTGCGCCGCTTTCTGCTGGAACGACATGTCGACCGTCTTCGCAAGATCGATCGTCTTGCCCTTCATCGTGGGGTCGAATGTCAGAAGATCGTGCGCGACGTGCTCGCCGGCCTCCTTCGAGATGAATCCGTCGTGCCTGAACGTCGCAATGTTGTCCTCGAGCGCCTTCTTGTACAGCGCCTTGTCGGTGTAGTACTCGGGCGGGACGGCGGCCACCACCTCGTCGATCGGCGAGTTCTGGATGAAGCGCAGCGCCCGCACCATCGCATTCACCACGGCCTGTGCGGTATGCGGATTCTTCTTCACCCATTCCGGCGGCGCATAGATGCACCCCGCCGCGTAGGCGCCGCCGTAAACCTCCTGCATGCCCTTCGCGGTTCGCGTATCGACGACCGGCGTCACCGTGCCGTCGCTGACGAGCTGCGCGATGACCGGATCGAGGTTCGACAGCGCGTCGATCTCGCCGCGCTTCATGATTGCGACGGCACCGGCGCCGCCGCCGACACCGATGATGGACACCGAGTCCGGCGGCAGTCCCGCCTTGGCGAGCAGGATGTTGACGAACATGTTCGTCGACGAGCCGGGCGCCGTCACGCCGACCTTCATTCCCTTGAGATCGGCCGGCGATTTGTACGACGCGGCCTTCGCCTTCGACAGCGCGAGGACGATGCCCGAGTACCGGCCCTCGAGCACCAGCGCTTCGATCGCGTTGCCCTTGGCCTGCTGCGAGATCGTATGCTCGTACGCGCCGGACACGATGTCCACGCTGCCCCCGAGCAGCGCCTGCAGCGCCTTCGCGCCACCCGGGAAGTCGGGAATCTCGACGTCGAGACCCTCCTGCTTGAAGTAGCCCTTGCGCTCGGCGATCGTGAGCGGCAGGTAGTAGATCAGCGACTTGCCGCCCACGCCGATCGTGATCTTCGTCTTCTCGAGGCCCTGCGCGCCGGCCGGCGCGCCGACGACGACAAGCGCCAGTGCAAAAGCCAACAGACCTGCCCAATGCCGCATGTATGCCTCCATATTGCTTATGAAACGGGGTCGAACGGATGGCAGCGAAATGCGTCTCGCGACGCGCATTATCGCCGCTCGCGCACCGCTGCGTCGGCGACGATCCGCGCGCCGCCCTGGTTGCGCAGCCGCTTCAGATGCTCGGCGATCGCCGGACCGATCGACATGACCGGTTCCGGCGCATGACTGCGTGCAAGCCCTTTGCGCGCGACGTCGAACGCGACTCGCAGATCGTCGTTGCGGCGCATCCCTTCGGTAAAGAACGCCTCGCCGAACGCGGACGTTGCAATGCCGCCCGCGCAATCGTTGCCGCGCACGTCCTTCGCGGACGAGGCGATCACCGCTGTCTCGTCGTCCTTCAGCGCATCGGCCCACGCGCCGGCATAGCACGTCGACACGACCACGATGCGCCACCGGATACCCGCGGCGTCGAACAATTGCTTGAGTCCCTGGGGCGACAGGCCCACGAGCTCGAGCGGCGGATTGACCGCCGTAAGCGAATGGTCGGCGCCGCTGCTGCCGGTCAGGTAGACCATGACGACGTCGTCGTCCGCGTCGATCAGGTCGCCGATCTGCAGCAGCACTTCCCGCAGATGGGTGATCGTCGCAAACGGCCGATCGGCAACCGTCAGCGGACTGTTGACGAGGACCACCGAGCGTCCCTTCGTGTGCCAGCGCTCGTCCATTGCACGCTGCGCCGCGTCGACGTCGGTCACGAACCCCGGCCGGCGTGCATCGGGAGCAAAACCGACGAAGTAGAGATCGGACACGCCCGGACGTTCGTCGTCGAGCTGGTCGAGCGCGCGGTCCATCATGAAATCCTGTGCGGCAAGCACGGGCTCGGAGGCGGGACTCATTGCGTCGCGATTGCTCTGCACCGAGTCGAATTCGCTCCACCACGGATCGAGCGGCCCGGCGAATGGCGCGAACCACAGCGGCGCGATGAGGAGCACGCCGGCGCCAACGGCGAAGACACGCCGGCGCCGGCGCTGCGGATCGATGCACACGTACACCGCGCGCACGGCGATGATCAGCATCCACGCAAGAACCGCATATTCGAACACCGTGCGCGTGACGTCGGAAACGGCGGCAGCCGCTCCGGGCAGGCTCGGCAGCAGGTGCACGATCTGGATGGCGGGGAACGACGCGAGGACGACGATCGGCAGCGCGAGGTAGACATCGCGCTCGCGACGCAGCGTCGCGATCAGTGCGCTCGACAGCGTCAGGAGCCCGAGCGCGAAAAGCTCGCCGTGCAGCCCGAGCACCGAGAAGCGGGCGTCGTGCGGCGCGCGCACCCAGTCGGCGTCGATGTCGATGGCCGCCGAGATGAGGACGATCAGGACGAGCTGCGCTGCCGAGATCTGAAATGCGCCGCGCTCGACGGGCATGAAAAGCGCGACGCGCAGGCCCGCGACGAGATTGCGCCCGAGGGCGTTCAACGCGTTGCGCATGTCAATGGCGAATCAGGCGCCCGCGTGCGCGTCGATGAAGGCCGCCACGCGCGCGGCATCGGCAGGCAGGACCGTGCAGTGTTGCGGCCGCGATTCGAGTCCGGCGTACGCCGCCGGGCGCGGCGGGTCGATGCCGAGCGCCTCGCGGATCGTCGCCGCAAATTTGGCGGGCAGCGCGGTTTCGAGGCAGATCATCGGGACACCCGATTCACGGAAGCCTCGCCCGACCTTGACGCCGTCGGCCGTATGCGGATCGATCAGCACGCCGCAATGCGCGTGCACGTCGCGAATGGTCGCGATGCGCTCGGCGTGCGTGCTGCTGCCCGCAACGAATCCGGACGCCTCGACACGCGGCCAGAGCGAGCTGGCCGCGACGTCGAAGCTGCCGTCGCGCTCGAGCCTCTGCCAGAGCAGCGCGAGTTGCTCCGCATCGCGTCCCGCGATATCGAACAGGTAGCGCTCGAAATTGGACGCCTTCGAAATGTCCATCGACGGCGACGATGTTGCGTGCGTTTCGGCCGCCGCGCGCGGCCGATAGCGGCCGGTCAGGAAGAACTCGTTCAGCACGTCGTTTTCGTTGGTGGCGACGACGAGGCGCGCGATGGGCAGTCCCATCTGCCGTGCGACATGGCCTGCCAGCACGTTGCCGAAATTACCCGACGGTACGGCGAAGCTCACGCGCTCGCCGTCGCGCGCGGTCGCCGCGAAGTAGCCCTTGAAGTAATAGACGACCTGCGCGGCGATTCGTGCCCAATTGATCGAATTGACCGCTCCCAGCGAGTGCCGCGCCTTGAAGGCGCGATCACCCGATAGCGCCTTGACGATGTCCTGGCACTGGTCGAACGTGCCTTCGATCGCCAGGTTGTGGATGTTGGGATCGCGCAGCGCGTACATCTGCGCCTGCTGGAACGCGCTCATGCGTCCGCGCGGCGACAGCATGAAAACGGCGAGGCGCCGCTTGCCGCGCATCGCATGCTCGGCCGAGCTGCCGGTGTCGCCCGACGTGGCGCCGAGGATGTTGAGGCGGCGCCCGGAATCGCGCAGTGCGTACTCGAACAGGTTGCCGAGGAGCTGAAGTGCAATGTCCTTGAACGCGAGCGTCGGCCCGTTCGAAAGGTGCAGCAGGTGCAACCCCGGCTCGAGCGTCGACAGCGGTGTGATGTCCTCGCTGCCGAACGTTGCGGCGTCGTAGGTGCGGCGAACGATGTCGCGCAACTCGGCGGTCGGAATGTCACCGATGAAAAGATCGAGGATCGCGAGTGCCAGGTCGGGATACGACAACCGGCGAAGGTTCGCCAACTCGTCGGCAGCAAGCCGCGGGTAAGCCTGCGGCACCGCGAGGCCGCCATCGGGCGCGAGTCCTTCGAGCAGGATCGCCGAGAACGGCTGAGGCGCATCGTTCCACGCGCCGCGCGTGCTGACGTAATTCACGATCGCATGCCCCGTCATGCAAGGTCCTCGAGGCGAATGCGCACAACGGTGCCGCGCACCGTGGGCAGCGATTCGATGCGCGCGATCGCATCGACCACCCGATGCTCGATCGAGCGGTGCGTGAGCAGGATGATGTCAGTCTGGTCCTCGCCCTCGGTCGGCTCCTTCTGGATCATCGCGTCGATCGAGATGTCGCGATCGGCGAGGATGCGCGTGATGTCGGCGAGCACACCGGGGCGGTCGAGCACGCGCATGCGCAGGTAGTAGCTCGTCTCGACGTCGCCGATCGGCAGGAACGGCACGTCGGTGAGCTGGTCGGGCTGGAAGGCCAGATGCGGCACGCGATGCTCGGGATCGGCCGTGTGCATCCGCGTGACGTCGACGAGATCGGCGATCACGGCACTCGCCGTCGGCTCGGCGCCGGCACCCGCGCCGTAGTAGAGCGTCGGGCCCACGGCGTCGCCCTTGACGAGCACCGCGTTCATCGCGCCCTCGACATTGGCGATCAGCCGCTTCGCGGGAATCAGCGTCGGATGGACGCGCAGCTCGATGCCGCTTCGTGCGCGCCGCGTGATGCCGAGCAGCTTGATGCGGTAGCCGAGCTCCTCCGCGTAACGCAGGTCCTCGCGCGTGAGCTGCGTGATGCCTTCGGCGTACGCCTTGTCGAACTGCATCGGCACGCCGAAGGCGATCGCCGACATGATCGTGAGCTTGTGCGCCGCATCGGTTCCTTCGACGTCGAACGCCGGATCGGCCTCGGCGTACCCGCGCGCCTGCGCTTGCGCAAGTGCGGCGGCGAACGATCCGCCGGTTTCGCGCATCGTCGACAGGATGAAATTGGAGGTGCCGTTGATGATGCCCGCGATCCACTCGATGCGATTCGCCGTGAGCCCTTCGCGCAGCGCCTTGATGATCGGCACGCCGCCCGCGACGGCGCCTTCGAACGCGACCATCACGCCCTTGGCGTGGGCAGCGGCAAAGATCTCGTTGCCATGCTGCGCGAGCAGCGCCTTGTTCGCGGTCACGACGTGCTTGCCGTGCGCGATCGCGTCGAGGATCAGCGAGCGCGCCGGCTCGATGCCGCCGATCAGCTCGCAGACGATGTCGACGTCTGCGTGGCGGACAACAGCGGCGGGATCGTCGCTGAACTGCACGCCGGTGATGCCGCGCATCCCCTGGCGTGCGCGCTCGAGGCTCCGGGTGCCGATCCACGTGATGCGGATGGGACGCCCCGCGCGCCGCGTGATCTCCTCCTCGTTGCGGCGCAGGACGTCCCACGTGCCGCGCCCCACGGTGCCGAAGCCGACGAGGCCGACGTGGAGCGGCCTCATCGCGGCCGACGGCGGCAGCGACTTTGCGATGGCACTTCAATCATCGTCATGGCGTGCGCATTTCCAGTGCATTGTCGACGGACGTTCCTGCGGGATTCGGCCGAACGGGACGAACCGACGGGTCGTTGAAGACGTCCCAGAACGCCGCATTGGGCATCCCGGCTTCGTTGCGGAACCCTGCACGGATGCCGGTGATCTCCGCGACATCGGAGAGCGTCGTCGACTTCACGTGCACCTGCCGGATCGGCCCGTGATCGAACAGCCCGCAAGTCTCCCATAGTACCGATTCGCGCACGAGCAACTGGTTGGGCTGCGCGGCTTCCTGAATGCGGGCAGCGAGATTGACGGTGTCGCCCCAGACGTCGAACCAGAGACGCCCGGTCGAGTTGACGCCGTCGGTAACGCCGGTGTCGATCACGCCGCAGGAGGCGGGTCCGAGGCAGATGCCCATTCGCGCCTGCCACAGCACGCGGCCGCGCGAAGCTTCGGCGCCGGTGACGACGCCGGGCAGTGCGTCGCGGAAATAAAGCATCGCGAGCACGGCGCTGATCGCCTCCTGCTGCAAATGCCGGTTGGCGCCTGGCCACAGGCCGGCGATCGCGATGCGGCTGTCGCCCTGCGCGCGCAGCGGTTCGAGTCGGTACTTGAGGCAGGCGCCGTCGAACTCGCGAAAGAAATTTTCGAGCTCGAACACCACGCGCTCCGGCTGCAGCTTCCGGCACGTGTCGCTGAAGCCGACCGCATCGCACGCGATGACGCACACCGTCTTGAGCTCGGTTGGAAAATGTCCATGCTCGACATAGGCGTGCGCGACCGGCGCGGTCAGTGCGCTCGACAGCGCCTGGAACAGCACACTGCGCTGCCGGGTGATTTCGGCACGCTGCCGCTCCGACTCGTCCTTCTGCGCCTCGATCAACTGCTTCTGGCGCTCGACCTGGCGCATGTGGCGCTGCAAGCGCTGCCGGCCGAGCTGTTCGCCCCTGAAGGAGCCGACATACCAGCGGTTCGCGACGAATCCCAGTGCCGCAAAGGACATCGGATGCAGGATGAATGCTGCGTGCTCGGGGCTGAATACGTGACCGGCGGCGACGGCCGACGCGACGACGACGAGTACGGCGACCACAAAAACGAAAATCGCCGAGAGCGCACCGAGCGGCATGATCGCGAAGACCAGCAGCAGCGTGAGGTCGAGCGACGCAATGCGCTCGGGTGCGGCGCGCGAGAATCCGAAAAGCAGTGACTCCGACACGACCGTCGTAAGCGCCATCGTCAGCACGAGCGCACGCGCGCGTGCAACCGTTATGCCCCTGCGTCCGCTCGCGAGAATGCCTGCCGCGCCGGCGATGCCGATGGCAACGCAACCAAAGATCAGCGTCGGCAGGGAAACGGACAGCCGTTCGGCCGCCGGGCGATAGAGGTAGCCCATCGCGCCCTGCACCAGCGCCACGGCCTGCAGAACCCAGACGAGAATGGCGGCGGCCGACAGCCATTTGACGCGGCACAATCCCTGACTCATGTATTGGGCCAG
>DASSVX010000363.1:0-13460 GCA_035705655.1 Casimicrobiaceae bacterium | reverse complement strand
ACGAGCGTCATCGCCGGATCTGGCGCACGTACCTCTGGTCGTGCGCGGAAATGTTCCGCTCGCGCACGTCGCGCACCCACCTCTTCCAGGTGACGGTGAGCAAGGGGAACGTCACGGATTACCCGATGAGCCGCGCGTTCCTGTACCCGCCCGCCACGTGACGGGTTACGCAGAGAAGACCGCGCAACTCCTGTCCGCGATCGCGTCGGCGCAACCCGCGCAAGGCCCGGTCGTCGGCCTTTCCAAGGCGACGTCGAATCTGTTTCGCGACCGCGCGCGACGCTCGCCACGCATCGACCTCAGCCATTTCAACGAAGTGATCGCCGTCGACCCGGCGGAGCATTTCGTCGAAGCGGAAGGGATGACGACGTTCGTCGACCTCGCCGATGCGACACTGGCCCGGGGCGCGATGCCGGCAGTCGTGCCGCAGTTGAAGTCGATCACGCTCGGCGGCGCCGTCGCCGGCGTCGGCATCGAGGCGACGTCGTTCCGGCAAGGGCTCGTGCACGACACGGTCATCGCCATGGACATCCTGACCGGCGATGGACGCATCGTCACCTGCGCGCCCGGCAACGAGCATCGCGACCTCTTCCACGGTTTCCCCAATTCGTACGGCACGCTGGGGTACGCGCTGAAGCTTACCGCCCGCACGCGGCCGGTCGGGCGATATGTGCGCGTGGAGCACGCGCGCCACGTGGATGCCGACCGCTACTTCGCCGCTCTCGCGCAGGCATGCAGCGATGACGCCGTCGACTTCGTCGACGGCGTTGCGTTCGCGCGCGACGATCTCGTCCTGTCCCGCGCACGCTTCGTCGACGACGCGCCGCGGGTCAGCGACTACACGTACGAGGCTGTCTACTACCGGTCGCTGCGCGACAAGCCGGTGGATTACCTGACGACGCGCGACTACCTCTGGCGCTGGGACACCGACTGGTTCTGGTGCTCGAAGAACATCGGTGCGCAGCGGCCGCTCGTGCGCACGCTGCTCGGGCGCGAGCGCCTCAATTCGATCACTTACCAGAAGATCATGCGCTGGAACACGCGCTGGCATCTCACCGGCGCGCTCAACCGCTTACGCGGCGTGCATTCGGAATCGGTCATCCAGGACGTCGACATTCCGATTGCCCGTGCCGCCGAGTTCCTCGACTTCCTGCATCGCGACGTCGCGATCCTGCCGATCTGGATTTGTCCCATTCGCGCACCCGTGCCGGGGGCCGACGCGTTGCTCTATCCGCTGCCGCGGGGAACGCTGTCGGTCAATTTCGGCTTCTGGGACACGGTTTCGTCGCGCGAGACGCGGCCGGCCGGCTTCGTCAACCGCAAGATCGAGCGCAAGGTGCAGGAAGTCGGCGGCGTGAAGTCGCTCTACGCCGACTCGTATTTCACGAAGGACGAATTCTGGTCGATCTACGACGGCAACGCCTACCGTGCGCTGAAGGCGCGCTACGACCCGCAAGGGGTGCTCGGCGATCTCTACGAGAAGGTCGTGCTGCGGCGATAGCGTCGCGCACCACGAACGAGCGAGCGCTTCAGATCACGCGCGAGTACGCTGCCCTTTCGCGTGCTTCGCTCAGGTAACGGTCGAACACCATCGCCACGGTGCGCACGAGCATGCGCCCGCGCGGCGTCACGTCGATACGCGTTGGCGACAGCGTTACGAGGCCATCCGCGGCGAGCGGCGCGAGGGCCGTGAGCTCACGCGCAAAGCGCTCGGTGAAGCGAAAGCCATGCGCAGCCTCGAGCGCCGCGACGTCGACGCGGAACTCGCACATGAGCTTCTGGATGATCTCGCGGCGCAGCAGGTCGTCGTCGCCGAGCTCGAAGCCACGATGCACGGGAAGCCGGCCTTCGTCGAGCGCGGCGTAATAGGCGTCGAGCGTCTTCGCGTTCTGCACGTATGCCGGCCCGACCTTGCCGATCGCCGACATGCCGAACGCGACCAGGTCGCAGTCGGGGCGCGTCGAGTAGCCCTGGAAGTTTCGGTGCAGCTTGCCTTCGCGCAGCGCCACGGCGAGCTCGTCGCCGGGTTTCGCGAAATGATCCATGCCGATATACACGTACCCGGCTTTCGTGAGTCTGTCGATTGCCGTCGACAGGATTGCGAGCTTCGTGTCGGCCGCCGGCAGCTCGTGCGCGACGATCTGGCGCTGCGCCTTGAAAAGATGGGGCACGTGCGCGTAGCCGTAGAGCGCTATTCGGTCGGGCGAAAGGTCGACCACCTTGTCGAGCGTCGCTTCGAATCCATGGACGGTCTGGCGCGGCAGCCCGTAGATCAGGTCGGCGTTGACGGACGTGAACCCGTGCGCGCGTGCCGCCACGATGACCGCCCGCGTCTCCTCCTCGCTCTGGATGCGATTGACCGCCTGCTGCACCGCCGGGTCGAAATCCTGGATCCCGAGCGAGATCCGGTTGAAGCCGAGCTCGCTCAGGAACGCGACCGTCGCTGCCTCGACCTTGCGTGGATCGACTTCGATCGACGCCTCGGTGTTCGCATCGAACGCGAACGCGTCGCGCAGCATCTTCATCAGCGATGCCATTTCCTCATGCGCAAGGAACGTCGGCGTCCCGCCGCCCCAATGCAGCTGCTGGACGCGCCGCGCGCCTTCGAGCAGCGACGAGACGATGCCGATCTCCCGGCCGACGTAGCGCACGTATTTCGCCGAGCGGCTGCGGTTGGCCGTGATGATCTTGTTGCACGCGCAGTAATAGCAAATCGTGTTGCAGAACGGCAGATGCACGTAGAGCGACAACGGTTGCGCCGCCGGACGCTGGTTGCGGGCGGCAAGCGCGTCGGCGTAATCCGCCACGGTGAAGCCGGCGTGGAAGCGATCGGCCGTGGGGTACGACGTGTAACGCGGCCCGAAACCGTCGTATTTGCGAACGAGTGCAGGATCGAAGCGAAGCCCGCTTCGCGATGCGGAAAGTGCGGCGTTTGCGCTCATGCGGAGGTTGCGGCGAAGAGTCAACTCGCGGCGACGAGCCGATGCAGCGCGGCCCGGTCGAGGAGCTTGATCACGCGGCCGCTTACGACGATCAGTCGTTCCTCGGCAAAGCGCGAGAAGATCCGGCTCACCGTCTCGAGCTTGAGTCCGAGGTGACTTCCGATCTCCTCGCGCGTCATCCGCAGCACGAATTCGGTCGGTGAATAGCCGCGCGCGTGGTAGCGATTCGACAGGTCGACGAGGAACGACGCAAGCCGCTGCTCGGCACTCATCGTCCCGACCACCAGCGCAACGGTGCGCTCGCGCACGATTGCCGACGACAGCAGCCGATACAGCCGGCGCTGGAACGATGCGTCGTCGCGGGCCAGTTGCTCGACCCGGTCGAAGGGCAGCGTGCACACCTCGGTATCTTCGAGCGCAACCGCCTGGCACGCGTGCACGTCGTTTCCGACGCCCTCGACACCGACGATCTCGCCCGCCAGGTGGTATCCGGACACCTGCTCGCTGCCGTCGTCGGTCAGCGTGACCGTCTTCAACGACCCGACGCGGACCGCGAAGAGCGCCGTGAAGCGGTCGCCGGCGCGAAACAGCACGTCACCCTTGCGCAGGCGAATTCGCGTGGTGACGAGCCGCTCGAACAGCTTCCGCGCCTCCGCATCCTGGATATCGACCGGCATGCAGATTCGCCGCAGCGTGCAGACCGTGCACGAGGCGACATCGCGGCTCACGTCGCGAAGCAGCGGCCGCGCGGTGACCGCCGGCTGCGGCCCCGACGGTTCCCGAACACGAACGGCGGTGGAGACTAGCATCGATATCCTCAGGGGCGGGGGGGTCGGCTTTCGGCGATTGCGCGGCACACGCGGCCGAACTCGGTACTCTTGTCGAAAAAGAAGCGCGCACCGGCGTCGAGACACGCGCGGCGGTGCTGCGCCGTGGCGTGGTTGGTGAGCACGATGAACGCGATGTCGGGCGCATCGGGATGAACCGCGCGGAGCACATCCACGCCGGTGCCGCCGATCAGCTGATAGTCGAGCAGCACGTAATCGGGGTGCGTCCGGCGAATTCCGTCGATCGCCTCGCCGGGCGTGCCGGCCTCGCCGACCACTTCGATGCCGTCGACACCGTCCACCAGCTCGCGCAGCCGCTCGCGCATCGACGGGAGGTCGTCGACGATGAAGACGTGGGTGCGTGCTGGGGTGTTCATGGACGCCATTATTGGTATCCATGCCGGCTCGCGGCCATCGGTGGCCGCTGATTGCGAGCGTCGGGACGAACCGGTTCACGCCGTCCGCACTGACCGATGCCGGGTAGGAAACGCCCTACCCGGCCACCGCCTACGCGGGAGCGTTCGGATCGTCCTGCAGCCGGTGGTCGACCGCGTAGCGCACGAGTGCCGCGTTGTTGTCGACCTGAAGCTTCTCCATCAGGCGTGCCTTGTGCGTGCTGATCGTCTTGGCGGACAGGTGCAACTGCTCGGCGATGTCGCTCACCGAGCGTCCGGTGACGAGCAGCCGGAACACCTGGTATTCGCGGTCGGAAAGCGTTGCATGAAGCGGCCCTTCGGCGTGCGGCATTGCGTCGAGCGCCAGCCGCTCGGCGACTTCGGCGCTGATGAAAGCGCCTCCCGCCGCAATCTTGCGGATGGCCGCGACGAGCTGTGCCGCAGCACTTTCCTTCGTGAGGTATCCCGACGCGCCCGCGCGGATCGCACGCACCGCGTATTGATGCTCCTCGTGCATGCTGAGCACGAGGATGCGCAGCTTCGGCTTTTCCGCCTTGACCTGCCTGATGAGCTCGACACCGCTCTTCCCCGGCATGGACATGTCGAGCAGCAGCACGTCGAACCCGAGCGTGCGCACGCGCTCGAGCACTTCGTGGCCGTCACCGGCGTCGCCCACGACGTCGAGATCGCCGGCGGCAAGCAGAAGCTGCTTCAGTCCCTCGCGCAGGATCTGGTGGTCATCGGCGATGACGACGCGAATCATGCCGACGCCATGGGCGCTTCGACCGGCAGCCGCACAACGATGGTCGTGCCTTCGCCGGGTGCACTGACGATCGACGCCTCACCGCCCATGAGCGACGCCCGCTCGCGCAGGCCGAAGAGGCCGAGCGAGCCGGGCTTGCGTGGTGCCTGCGGCGAAAAGCCGACGCCGTCGTCGGCGACGCGCACGACCAGCTCATCCTCGTCGCGCTCGAGCGCGATCTCGGCACGCGACGCGTCGGCATGCTTCGCAATGTTGGTCAGCGATTCCTGCACGATGCGAAAGATCGCATTCGCATGTGCCTTCGGCAATGCAAGGTCGCGCTCGCCGACAGACAGCGCGCATGCGATGCCCGTGCGCTGCGAGAAGTTCTCGACCAGCCACTCGAGCGACGGCACGAGACCGAGGTCGTCGAGCATCAGCGGCCGCAGGTCGGCGGCGATGCGGCGCGTTGCCGCGATGGTGCTCTTGAGCAGCTTTTCCATCCTTTCGAGCCGCGTCTCGAGCGCCTCGTGGCCGTAAGGCAGCGCCTCCTTGCACCAGGCGACGTCCATCTGCAGCATCGTCAACAACTGCCCGAGCTCGTCGTGCAGCTCACGGGCGATGCGGCTCTTCTCCTGCTCGCGCGTCATGTGTGCGGCCGCGCCCAGCGCCTGCAGGTCATCCCTGGAACGACGCAGCGCTTCCTCGGACGCGAGGCGCGCAGTGATGTCGCGCAGGATCACCGTGTAGAAGCGCTTGCCCGATTCCTCGATCTGCGAGATCGATGCGTCGATGGGAAATTCGTCGCCGTTGCGACGCAATCCGGTGACGATTCGCAGCGACCCGCCCATGCGCCGCGCCGCGGTGCGCGTTTCGCCGAAGCGCTCGACGTGCGCGGCATGCACGTGGCGAAAGCGCTCGGGGATGAAGTTGTCGAGGGCGGTACCCATCGCTTCGTCGCGCCGCCAGCCGAACATCGCTTCTGCCGCATCGTTGAAGAGCACGACGCGCTGGTTCTCGTCGACGGTGATGATCGAATCCATTGCCGAGTCGAGGATGCCGCGAAGGCGTCCCTCGCTTCGCCGCAACTCGAGATCGGCCATCCGCCGCCCGCGCGTCTCCGCCGACAGCAGGAACAGCGCGACCAGCGCCGCGGCCGCGGCGCACAGGCTTGCCGCAATCAGCCATGCAACGCGGAACGACGCGAGAAAGCCGGCTGCCGCGAGTGCGATGAGGGCGAGCGCAAGCAGGGCATGGGCGGCGGCAATCGAGCCGCGGGCAGGCGATCGCATCGGCGGATTATAGAGAGTGCGCGAGCACCGGCACGCTGGCGCCTACCGGAATACGGCATCGTCGATCGTTGCGTGGAAGAACTTGCCCTCGCCCTCGAAGCGGCCGGTGCCGAAATACCATCCCACCCGCAGGCGCACCGGAATGGTGTAACCCCCGAAGGTCGCTTCCTGATCGACGGCAGCGCCGAACTCGACTTCGCGAAAATTTCCGCCGTCGGGATTGCCCCAGCGCGGCAACGCGACCGATTGCAGCGATCCGCCATTGAGCGTGAGCTCGAGATCCTCGTCGTGCGCATCGACACTGAGATGTGCATGCGCGACGCCATCGTGGTCGTCGGCGCGCCACGACACCTGGTCGGTGCAGAACAGGGACGGCAGCCAGACCGATTCGGCCGCGAAGCGTCCCGCCGACGAGCGCGTCACGTCGGGGCCCGATGCACGCACGACCGGCAGCAGACCGCACAGCGTCCACTGCATGGCGCCCGCGCCGTCGACGAAGCGGTCGAATCCCCGGATGGTCGCGCCCGCGAGCTTCACCCGCGCGCGCCAGATCATCCCGCGATCGCGCACGATCACCTGCTCCGCCTTGAACGGATGCCAGCGTTTGAGCCTGATCGCGCCGTGCATCCTCAGGCGCACCGCCGACGCGAGCGGCGTATCGGGCGCGATCGCGTGCCTCAGGTAGCGTTGTGCGGGCGGCGGCAGATGGCCGACGTCCGACGGATCGAACGTTCGGTCGGGTTTCGGTGCGTCGTCGAAGAGGGCGTCGAGGTCTGGAGTCTGGTCGTGCATTACACCCGGTCCGTGCATTGCCGCCGCAAAGCGGCACGATACCCGGACGCTGGTTCCACCCTCGAATCAGTCAGCGGAAACGGCGCGGAGTTCGATTATCCGGCAAGCCGCCGATCTGCGACAATCGTCGCTGGCGAAATGCCGTGCACATCCTCCGGAGGATGCGATGCTGAAAGTGCTGTTGCCCGTCGACGGGTCGGCGAGCGCGTTGAACGCGACGCGAACGCTGATCGAGACGCTCGCCTGGTACCGCGAGGCGCCTGCGGTCGAGCTTTGCACGGTCCATCTTCCGCTCCCCCGCGTGCCGAACATGGGCCAGTTCGTCAGCAAGGAGATGGTGCAGAAATACTACGCCGACGAGAGCGACGCCATGCTGAGGCCGAGCCGCGCGCTGCTCGACGCCGGCGGGGTGCCCTACACGGTGCAGCGTCTGGTCGGGCCCGTCGCCGAAACGATCGTCGAGCGCGCGAAGCAAGCGGGATCCGACATGATCTTCATGGGAACGCGCGGCATGTCCGCACTCGCCAACATGGCGATGGGGTCGGTGACGACGCGCGTGCTGCATCTCGCGCACATCCCGGTGGTGCTGATCCACTGACCGGGGATCGCCGGACGCGCACGACTCGCTTCATGAAAACGGCCGCGTCCCACCGATCGGGACGCGGCCGTGACAGAACGACGCGCGTTACGGCTTGAGTTGCGCGCGGACCTCGCCACCGGGATGCGCGGCGCTGTGGATGTTGACGTAGAGGTCGCCCTCCTTGAACGCCTTCATCTGGTCGGGCGTCAGCTTGGCGCCCGCCGGGGCGCTGAACTTGTCGCCCTCCTTCGTGAACGGCACGATCACCTTTCCGTTCGCGCCCGCCTTGCCTTCATGGATGTGCGCGGCCGTCGGCGTGAATCCGCTGGCCGTCACGCTGCCGCTCACGCTGCCATCGTCGCCGATCGTGATGGAGCCGCTGCCCGAGCCGCTGCTTTGCACGGCCGGAACTTCCTCGGCGCCCGAAAGCTTGACGTTCATCGCCGCGGCGAGTGCCGCAGCCGACGTGCACGCCAGCGCCGCGGCAAGGGACCAGCACGAAACCTGCATCAGACTTTTCGATTTGAGAAACGCGTTCATCGTAGACCCTTCATGGATGGATGAAAGCCGAAAGCCGCGCCGGCAGCGCGGGTACGCCGGCCGGCGATTCGGCAGACTGGGTACGGCAAACCCGATCGGGACAAACACGCGGCCGGCCCGCCCTATTCCGTGCACCGGTGCGAGCGGCCAGTTTACACCCGCGTCGGAGGCGTCGGTCCCTCGCGGCGACGGCTACAATCAGCGGCATTGCCCGGGTGGCGAAACAGGTAGACGCAAGGGACTTAAAATCCCTCGGCTGCGAGGCCGTACCGGTTCGAGTCCGGTCCCGGGCACCAAAGTAGCATCCGGTCGCATCCGACAGCATTCAATCGTCGCGCTTTTCCCCTATGAAACGATCGTGCATCGGACCGGCGCCGTCCGGCAGCATCCGGTTGCAGCCGTAGGGGTATCGGGGTCGCGTTCGGAGTAACGCCGGGGGTACGGCGTACGAGAGGTGATTGCGATGCCGCAACCGCCAAAGCAATTCGTAATCAGAAGCCGCCGTGTCATCCCCTACCCCGCTCGCTCGACCCAAGAAAAACCCCCGGCCAGGGAGACGCGCCGAGGGCTAAGGTCGTCGCGCAGAGGGAGTACGCGCGCGCCGATGTCGTATCGTATTACGATATATCGTAACGCGTCCAGTCTCACGATGTGAACAGTACAAACCGGTTTCGGCGGCGGCCAACAGCAAGGGCGTGCGGCTTATCGGCATGCGCGCACTCGTGGCTAGTCTGGACCACGTGCAAATGGGTTACGCGGGCTTCCAACGCGGTAAGCGACGGCGGTTCACGTTGACCACAGCTCGCCGGCCTAAGGCGAGGCGCTTCAATCGCCTGCGTCGCGCAGTTGACCGTGCTCGCCGACGTGGCTAAAACTTTGGCAGCATCCGGCGGAATTCGCCGGCCTGCGCGCTTCGCGTAGCCGTCCCTCGGTGCCTCAACCGTTCGCGAATGCGGCGAATGGCAGCGCGGCCTCGACGCGATCACGGCCAAGCTCCTTGGCGCGGTAGAGCGCCTGGTCCGCGCGCCGGACGAGGATCTCGGCCTCGGTTCCATCGGCCGGCAAGGCGGCGACGCCGGCCGAAATCGTAAGCTCACCCAGCGGGTGTCCCTGCCATTCCAGACGAAGCCCCTTCACCGCGAGCCGCAGCTCCTCGGCGCGGCGGATCGCGATCTCGCGCGAGGCGTCGGCCATGAGCAGCAGGAACTCCTCGCCGCCGTAACGGCAAGCGACATCCGAGCGGCGAGTCACGCTCATGAGGACCGCGGCGACCTCCCGCAGCACGTGATCCCCCGCGGCGTGGCCGAAGGTGTCGTTGAAGCGCTTGAAGTGATCGATATCGAGAAGGACGATGCCAATCGGGCTTTCGCCGCGGTGCGCGCGTGCAAGGTCCTGCTCGAAGCGGGCGTTCAGGTAGTGACGATTGTAAAGACCCGTCAGCTTGTCGCGTGTCGCCTGCTCACGCAGCGTCTCGCGGATGGCGAGGTTCGCGAGCGCGAGCGAGATCTGCTCGCACGCGCTGCGAAGCGCCGGCCATTCGGCTTCGGTATCGCATGCGCCGGCGCAGCCGGCGGACGCCTGCACGTGCAGGAGACCGAGAAGCTCCCCGTGAGACGATAGCGGTACGCAGGCATAAGATGCAGGCGGCGCCGTGAAATGGCGGCAGTTGAGCTGGTCTTCGGATTGCTCGACGCAACGCGGCTGCCCCCGGCGAACCGCGACGCAGTCGCTCGTCGCGATCACATCCTTCAGTCCGACAGGCGCTCCCCAGGTCGCGCAACGCTCGGCGTTGCCCCGCCCCGCGCCCACTCGGTAGACGATACCCGCACTCCGGGGCAACAGACGCGGCAGGTATTTCTCTACGGCCTCATACGCATCCTCGAGGTCGAGACAGGCCTGCAGCACCTCGCCGAATTCGCCGAGCAGCATCGCCGTGCAATTGCGACGGTCGAGCTGGGCGATCGTGCGTTCCAGCTCATCCTCCGTCTGGCGCAATTCAGTGATGTCGAAGGCCGCACCGACGAGCCCGGCGATCGCTCCATCGCGCGCCGGGTAGCTCGCCTTGTGCAGCATGACGCGGCGCAGCTTGCCGGCGGCGTTGGGCAGATCGACCTCGATGCTGTCCGTACCGACGCGCGCAAGGAGCTCGGTGTCCCGGACGCGAACCGCGTCGAAGTCCGTGCCGGGCAGCACCTCCTCCGCGGTACGGCCGATAAGCATCTCGCGCGACAAACCGACGAAGCGGCACCATGCATCGTTGCAGATGCGAAAGCGCCCCTCGGTGTCCTTCTGAAAGACGGGGATCGGAATCGCATCGATCACCGTTTGAATGAAGTGAAGCTGCGCCCGCTCGCGCTCGGCTGCGCGCCACTCGCCGGTGATATCGCGCACGGTGCCGACGACGCGCGTTCGCGCGCCATCGTCTGCCGCTTCGAGACGCGTGAGCGTCGAGACGATTCTCTCGGCGCCGTCGGGGCGAACGATGCGGCAATCGAGTGCCACCGGTCCGCCATCGTGCAAAACCCGGCGCAGTGCCTCGCGCACGGCCGGCGCATCGGCGTGGTGCACGGCGTTCGCAAAGAAAAAATCATGGTCGGGGTGCGGCGGGTCACCGACTTCCCGGCCGAGGATTCGGTAGAGCTGGTCCGACCAGACCTGCGCGCTTGCGCGGGTGTCCCATTCGAAGCCGCCGATATTGGCGATTTCCTGGGTTTCGGCGAGCCGCGCGCGATGGAACTCGAGCCCACGCAGGCTTCGGCGCAGCGACTCGCCGCGGACTTCGGCCTTGGCCAGCGCGCGTATGAGCCCAAAGACGAGCAGCGCTCCGATCATCGTCAGCGCGCCCGCGATGTACGGCAGGAAAACGTCGAGGCCGCGCGGCTGGGGCTTCGCAAGCGGCGTGATCGCCACCGAGAGGATGCGGTCGCCCATGATGAACCGGTTCGCGGTTGCGTATTTGGCGTAGAGGATCGGCGACGTCTGTCCGGAAGGTGCGCCGCTGTCGAACAGTAGCGTCCCCTTGGTGACGGACGGACGGCCCGTGACATCCTCGACGCGTACGCGGATGTTGCCGAGCGCGGTCGCCTGCTCGCTCGCCTTGATCACGTCGGGCAGACGAATGGTCGCGCCCGCGACGCCGACGAAGGCACGGCGCCGCGCCTCGATCGTCGGCGGGATGACTCCGCCATCGTAGACAGCGAGCCTCAGCACGAAGCTCGACGGGTGAACTTTAGGATCGGTCAGCTTCGCGATCGACGGCGTCGTCGACAGGCCTCCGCTGTCGCGCGCGCTCTCGATGGCCGCAAGCCGCGCCGGATCGTCCGACAGGTCGAAGCCAAGCACCTGGCTGCCTTCCTCGATCGGATCGACGTAGCTCAGAACGATGTGCTCGGGCCGCGCTTCGCTGGCCTTGATGGCGAACGGCGGCAGGTCCTGGGACAGCTCACCGCCTTCCTTGCGCATTCGCCGCTCGAATGCGTTCCGTTCGTCGCTTCGCACCCGGTATGCGAACGAGAGGTTGGCAAGGCCGGAATAGCGACGCTCGAAGTCGAGTCCGCGCGCGAAGCGGTGAAATTGGGCGCGTGTGACGTTCTGCGACACGTCGAAGAGGCCGCGCACCGCGAACAGGACGTCCGCGTACGCGCGCGCACGCCGGGCGACCTCGCTTGCCGTGTCGCTCGCATCCTCGGCGAAGGCTGCCTGCGCCTTGCGCTCGACCACGCCGTTCACCCAGAGCAGGACGCCGAACGACGCGGCAAATCCGAGGACGAGCGCAAGCCACGCGAGCGATGGCCGGTGGGCTGGCGCGTGACGGAGGGCATCGAAGAGGGAGATGCCTTTGGAAACTCGCGGCGCCACACCGCCCCGCTTCTCGGACGGGGTCGCACAAACGGGCGGCCGAGGCAATGCCTTTGCTTGCATGGCGTCGCCTTACGCACGGTCCGTGCCAAACCTGTATGCGGCGCGCACGGAACGACGTCCGCCAAAGCGCCGTCACGGCGGCTGGCGGCTGCCGGCCAATCGACAGGCGAACCGGTTACGGCTTGCTGACCGCTCGCGCGTGCACCAGTGCGGCGATACCGCACGAGATGGCGTAGGCGAATGCCGTCCAGTACCAGTGAGCGAGAAACAGCGAGCCGAGGACCGCGAGATCGAAGGTCATTGCGGCCGTCGGTGGCAACGGCGCGGGCCCCGCCGATCGCCACGGCGCAGCGACGGGAACCGCCCACACATTCGTTGCGAGCGGCCACCAGACGCATGCGGCGATGCCGTACTGCAGCCAGTCGATGCCGCCAACGATGGCGAGGTAAAGGGCTGCGGCGAGCGCACCCTTGCGTACGATCCAGTCGAGCCGACGATCCATCCCAAAGTGCTCCCTCGAATGGGGGACGATCGTACCAGCGTTTTGTAATCCGCGCCCGGCTTTTCCTGTAACGCTCCGCGTCAGCCCTGCCACAGGGCCAGCATGTTCTGCACACGCACGCCGATCGGCACGCAACCGGCGAGCAGCAGCGCGATTGCAACCGGGACCAGGTGGCGCAGCGATCTGCCGATCGCCGGTGCGAGGCGGCCCGACGCCGTCACACCGGGTTCGGCACGCTTTGCCGCGCTCACCGGCGACCGCCCGGCACGCCACCTTGCGCGAGCTTCGCGAAGTCGCCCATCACGCGCTGCATCGAGGCGAACGTCGATTCGCCGGACGACACGACGCCCTGCATCGCGGAGACGACCTTCTGCATCTGCCCCATGTCGGGCAGCATCGTCATCGCGGCGCGCGTCTCCTTGACCCCCGGCACGCCTTCCATCTGTTCTTCCATGAGCGTGAACAGGCGCTTCTGGATCTCGACGATCAGGTCGAACATCTCGCTCCAGTAGCGCAGCGATCGCTCCATCGCCTCCTGTGCGGCACCCTGCCCGGCCGCAACGAGGGCTTGCGGATCCCGTGCGTGCGCGGCGGATTGCGCGTGCCTGTGCTGGAACTCGCTCGCCTCGGCAGCACCTTCCAGCTGCTTCCTGCGCAACCGCGCCGTGCCTTCGATTGCCGTGTTGATCACCTCGAGCGCGAGCGCGGCATTCGCCTTGTACAACTGGATTGCCTGCTCGGGCGTCATCATCTTCGCCATCTTTGCCATCGCGGCGAAGTCGGGGATCGCAGGGGCAGGCGACGACTTGTCCGCCGGCGACCGATCGCCCGGCGAGTCGTTCGCGTTCATCTTCGGCGGCGAGCGCCTGCGCGCCGCCTGCTTGCGCGCACCGCTGTCAGCCTTGGCAGTCGCTGCAGCCCTCCTGGCCATGTTCCGCTCCTTTGCACGTGATAGGGACGCGCACCCCGAGCATGAGAGCCGCAGGG
>DASSVX010000362.1:0-7531 GCA_035705655.1 Casimicrobiaceae bacterium | reverse complement strand
GCGGCGAGGATGCCGATCGCGGCCGTGGCGGCGCCGCCCAGCAGATCCGCGATCTGCAAGTTCGCAAGCGCCGGCGCGCCGCCGCGCTGCCCGGTGTAGTTCAGCGTGCCTGCGTAGCCGAGGTAATTGATGTCGTGCCCGGCAACCGCCGCGCGCGGACCCGTCTGGCCATAGCCCGACAACGAACAGTAGACGACACGCGGGTTGATCGCGCGAATCGTGTCGTAGTCGATCCGCAATGCGGCGACGACCCCGGGCCGGAAGCCTTCGACGATGACGTCAGCCTCCTTCGCCAGGGCCAGGAACGCCGCGTTACCGTCGGCGTGCTTCAGATCGATCGCCAGCGAGCGCTTGTTGCGATTGATCGCGTTGAACCACGCGGTCGTTCGGTCGCGCTTGCTCGCGGGGCGGATAGCGAGCGTTCGCGCATAGTCGCCGGCGCCGGTATCCTCGACCTTGACGACATCGGCCCCGAGATCGGCAAGGTACAGCGTGCACATCGGCCCTGGTAAGAGGCGCGTCAAGTCGAGCACGCGCACGCCGGCGAGCGGCGGATCGACGTCGCTTGGAGGCGATGGCGCGCCGTTCACCCGACGTCGCCGGGAATGTCGAGTGCCAGCTTGATCGCCGCCGCCGTCGCGAGTGCATCGTCGATGGTGGCGCCAAGACACGTCACGTGACCCATCTTGCGGCCGCGCCGCGGCTCACGCTTGCCATAGAGATGCAGCTTCGCCCGCGGATGGGCGAGCACGCGCGTCCAATCAGGTTCACGCGGCTCGGCGGCGCCGGCGTCGAACCAGATGTCGCCGAGCAGGTTCAGCATGACGGCCGGTGTGTGCTGCGCGGTGTCGCCGAGCGGCAGCGCCGCGAGGATGCGCGCCTGCTGCTCGAACTGCGACGTCACGCACGCGTCGATCGTGTAATGGCCGCTGTTGTGCGGCCGCGGCGCAATCTCGTTGACGAGCAGCCGCTCTTCGCGGGTGACGAAAAGCTCGACGCACAGCACACCGCGATATTCGAGCGCTGTAGCGACCGCAGTGGCGATCGCGCGTGCTTCGTCGGCGAGCGCGCTGTCGATTCGCGCCGGCAGGATCGATACGTCGAGGATTCCACCGCGATGGCGGTTCTCCGCAACCGGCCACGACACGACGTTGCCGGCGTCATCTCGAGCGACGATCACCGACAGCTCCGCGGCGAGGTCGATCAGACGCTCGAGCACGGCCGGCCCCTGCATCGCTTCGAAGGCAGCACCGACTTCGACGTTTGTCGCGACGCGTACCTGACCCTTGCCGTCGTAGCCGTACCGGGCGCTCTTGACGATGCCGGGCAGCAGCGCATCGTCGACCGCCGCAACATCTGTTGCACTGTTGAGCACGGCGAACGGCGCGACGGCAAAGCCGTGGTCGCTGAGGAACGTCTTCTCGCGAATCCGGTCCTGCGCGATCGCGACACTCGCAGCCCCCGGTGTGACGCGAAGCTCGCGAGCGAGGAACTCGAGTGCCGCCGCCGGCACGTTCTCGAATTCGGTCGTCGCGGCAACGCACAGCGCGCGGAGGGCTGCAAGCGACGGCGGATCGAGATAGTCGGCGGCGAGATGTCGGTCCGCAACGCTGCCGGCGGGGCTGTCGCTGCCAGGATCGAGCACGAGCACGCGAAAGCCGAGGCTTTGTGCCGCCATGCAGAACATCCGCCCGAGCTGTCCGCCGCCGAGCAGTCCGAGCCAGGCGCCCGGTGGAAACGCGTGGCCTGAAGCCGTGCGCGGCGTTTCGCTCACGACTCCGGCGGGACGCGCATCGAGCGTGCCGTTGTCGTCTGCTTCTGCCGGAATGCGACGAGCTTTGTCGCGAGTGCTGCATCCGTTGCCGCCAGCAGTGAGATCGCGAACAACGCGGCGTTTGCGGCGCCCGCTTCGCCAATCGCGAACGTCGCAACCGGGATGCCGGCGGGCATCTGGACGATCGACAATAGCGAATCCTCGCCGCGCATGTATTTCGATGGGACCGGAACGCCCAGGACAGGCACCGTCGTTTTCGACGCGAGCATGCCGGGCAGGTGTGCCGCGCCCCCGGCGCCCGCGATGATCGCGCGCAATCCGCGCGGACCCGCATCCTCGGCGTACTCGAACATCTCGTCGGGCATCCGATGCGCCGAGACGACGCGCGCCTCGTAGGTGACACCGAACGCATCGAGCTGCGTCGCGGCGTGTTTCATCACATCCCAGTCGCTGTCGCTGCCCATGACGAGGCCGACCTGCGGTGCCGCCTTGCGCTGCGCCATCTCGTGAGGGCCTCTGTGCGGGCACTTGCCCGTAGCGAGAACGTGCGCGATTTTAACAACTGTTGCGCCGTCTGGCGGCTTTCATCGCCGTTCATCTCGTATGAGCGCGTAATCGTTGAAGCGCGCGGCGTGCATAAGCGACAATTGATCGCATGAGATTTGCACTGCACCGTCTTCATCCGCTCGCCATCGCCGTCGTCGCATGCGCGTCGTTGTTCGCCGGTGGAACTGCGTGCGCGCAATCGGATGCGGACTTCGTTGCGGCGAAAGCCGCGTTCGACCGCGGCGACTTGCGGGAGCTCGATGCGCTGGCGCCGGCGTTGTCGGGGCACGTGCTCGCGCGCTACGTCGAGTACTGGCAGTTGAAGTCGCGGCTCGACGGTGCGACGCCGGAGGCAATCCAGTCGTTCGTCACGCGCTATCCCGATGGGCCGCTCGCGGACCGGCTGCGCGTCGATTGGTTGAAGGTGCTCGGCAAGCGCGGCGACTGGAACCGCTTCGCGCTCGACTACCCGCCTGCGAGCGGCGAAGACACCGAGCTTGCGTGCTACGGCGCCCAATACAAGTATCACCGCGATGGCCCCGTCGCACTCGTGGCAGCCAAGTCGTTGTGGTTCACCGGATCGTCGACGCCGGATGCGTGCGAGCCGGTGTTCGCGGCGCTGCTCGCACGCGGTGATCTGTCGTTCGCCGACCGCCGCACGCGCTTCCGCCTCGCGGCTACCGCAGGCAATGCGCGGCTAGCGCAGGCGATGGCCGCCGACCTGCCGCCGAACGACCGCATTGCGGCGCGTGATCTCCTCGCCGTCGATCGCGATCCGCTGCGAAGCGTTGCCAAAGGTCAATTCGCGTGGAAGACCGCCGCAGGTCGCGAGCTCGCGCTTTATGCGCTCGAGCGCGCGGCGCGCAAGGATGCCGGTGAAGCGCGGGCCGCGTGGACCAAATGGCGCCTGCATTTCGACGCTGCCGATCGCAATTACGGCAGCCTGCGCATTGCGTATCACGCTGCACGGCAGCTTCATCCGCTTGCAAACCAGTGGTTCGACGAGCTGCCGCATTTGGCACTCACACCCGATGAGCAGGCGTGGCGCGTGCGCGCGGCGTTACGCGCCGGCGCGTGGCGCGACGTGAAGTCCGCGATCGAAGCGCTGCCCGTCAACGATCAGCAGGAACCGGCGTGGCGCTACTGGCGCGCTCGCGCGCTCGCGATGGGAACCGGCGGCGATGAGGCGCGCGCCATTTACGCCTCGCTCGCGGGCAGTCCCACTTACTACGGCCTGCTGGCGGCGGAGGCTCTCGGTAACACGTCGACGTTGCCAGGTGTCGTGAGCACGCCGCTTTCAACCGACGATGTCGCGCTGACTGCATTCGGCAAGCGCCCGGACGTGATTCGCGCGGTCAAGCTCGCGCGGCTCGATGCACGGCTCGACGCGATCCGCGAATGGAACCAGGCGGTGCGTGGCATGAACGACGACGCGCTCCTGCTCGCGGCCGAATACGCGCGTCGCGCGGGCCTCTACGATCGCGCGATCTACACGGCCGAGCGCACGGCGTCGCGACACGATTTCTCGCTGCGTTACATGACGCCGTTTCGCACCGAGTTCGGTAACGCCGCACGCGAGCTCGGCGTGGACGAGGAGCTTCTGTATGGCATCGCGCGGCAGGAATCGCGTTTTGCCGCCGATATCGTGTCGTCGGCAGGCGCCGTCGGGTTGATGCAATTGATGCCCGGCACCGCGCGCTGGGTCGCGAAGCAGATGACTGTCGTCGACTATTCGCCGTCACGGATCGCAGACGTCGATCTCAACACGAAGTTCGGCGCGTTCTATTTCAAGTACTGGCAGGACAGGCTCGGCCAACTGCCGGCGCTGGCCGCTGCCGCTTACAATGCGGGTCCGGGCCGTGCACAGGCGTGGCGCCCGGCGACCGGCGCGCTCGAAGGTGCGATCTGGGTCGAGACGATTCCATTCAACGAAACGCGCGATTACGTGAAGCGGGTGCTCGCCAATACCGTCGTCTACGCGCAAGCGCTCGACCGCCCGTACGTCGGTCTCACCAAGCGGCTCGGTGTCGTCACGCCGCGCGACTCCGCCGTCATCGCCGCCGGCGATCCTTGAGCGCTGCCGGATGATCGAGGGCCGCCAACGCGTGCTGGTGCTGGGCGGCAGCGGGTTCGTCGGCCGCTACGTCGTCGCGCAGCTGGCGCGGGCCGGCCATTTTGCGATCGTGCTGACGCGGCGGCGCGCGCGCGCCCGGCACCTGTTCCTGTTGCCGACCGTGCAGGTCATCGAAGGCGATCCCTACGACGCGGCGACGCTTGCGCGCGCTGCTCGGGGCACGACGGCGGCGATCAATCTCGCGGGCGTGCTGCACGAGCATGTCCGTGCGACGTTCGAGCGGGTTCACGTCGAGCTGCCGCGCGCCCTCGTGCAGGCGTGTCGCGCAGCCGGCATCGCCCGGCTGCTGCACATGAGCGCGCTCGGTGCCTCGCGCGAGGCTCCGAGCCGATACCTGCGCTCCAAGGCCGAAGGCGAGGAAGTCATCGCCGCATCGGGCCTCGCGACAACGATCTTTCGGCCGTCGGTGATCTTCGGACGCGAGGACACGTTCCTCAGCCTGTTCGCGAAGCTCTCTCGCTGGTTTCCGGTGCTGCCGCTCGCGGGTGCGAACGCGCGGTTCCAACCCGTCTACGTGGCCGACGTCGCCGGCTGCTTTGCGTCCGCGCTGATCGACAACGAAACGATCGGCGAGCGCTACGGCCTGTGCGGACCGAAGACGTACACGCTTGCGGAGCTCGTGCGCTATGTCGGCGAAGTCACCGGTCATCCGCGGCCCATCGTGCCGCTTTCACCGGCGCTTGGAACGCTGCAGGCGCGGATGATGGAATGGCTGCCGGGCCCGCTCCTCACGCGCGACAATCTGGCGTCGATGCAGGTCGACAACGTTTGCGATACCGCATTCCCGGCGCGCTTCGGTATCGCGCCCACGGCGCTCGAGGCCGTCGCTCCCGAATACCTCGCTCCCTCCGCGCAACACAGCCGCTTCGACCTGTTCCGCGCCCACGGCGGACGATGACGCGGCCGTTGCCGCAACCGGTGCGCATCTATCGCGTCGGTGGCTCGGTGCGCGACGAGTTGCTGCAGATCCCCTCGGGCGATGACGATTGGGTCGTCGTCGGCGCGACACCGGAGATCATGGTCGCGTCGGGCTTCACGCCGGTCGGCAAGGACTTTCCGGTCTTCCTGCACCCCGATACGCACGACGAATACGCGCTCGCGCGCACCGAGCGCAAGCATGGCCGTGGCTACCGCGGATTCGAATTCTTCGCGACCCCGGACGTCACGCTCGAGGACGATCTGCGGCGACGCGATTTGACGATCAACGCGATGGCGCGCGCGCCCGACGGGACGCTGATCGATCCGCATGGCGGGGCCGACGATCTGCGCGCCGGCATCCTGCGTCACGTGTCGCCGGCGTTCGCCGAGGATCCGCTTCGCGTGCTGCGCGTTGCACGATTTGCCGCGCGATTCGGATTCGCGATCGCCGATGGGACGCTCGCACTCATGCGCGACATCGTTGCGGCGGGCGAGCTTGCAACGCTCTCGCCCGAGCGCGTTTGGCAGGAGTTGTCGCGTGGATTGTCGGAGGAACATCCATGGCGGATGTTGCGCGCGCTTCGCGCAGTGGGCGCGCTCGCTGCGCTGCTGCCGGAGATCGACGCGCTCTATGCGACGAAGCACGACGGCGACGATATTGGAGCGCTGACCGAGCGCGCGCTCGACTGGGCCGCGCAGCATCGTTTCGTGCTGCCCGTCCGTTATGCGGCGTTGATGACGCGGCTCGGCGAGACGAATGCAGCAAACGCTGCGCGCAATCCCTCGAGCCGCCATGGGAGCGATTCCGTACTCACCGCAGCCAAGCGCTCGGCGCGTGTCGCCGTTGCACGCGTGGACGCTGTGTCGCGGCGTTTGAAGGTTCCGCTCGAATGTCGCGACAGTGCGCGTATCGCCGCGCGATTCGTCGTCGATGCGACGCGCGCCAACACGCTCGCGCCCGCTCGACTGCTCGACATCATCGTCGCGGCCGATGCGCTGCGGCGCTCGGATCGGCTCGACTGGCTGATCGACTCGGCGTGCGCGTACGCCGCGGCGGAGCAGCATGCCGACTGTGCAGCGCCGCTCCTGCGCGATGCGCTCGCGATCATCCGCGGTGTCGATGCGTCGACGATCGCACGGGATGCGATCGCGCGCGCAGCGTCGCAGCAAGCGCCGGGTGCTACGGCCACCGTCGGTGATGCGATCGGCACCGCGTTGCGCAACGCGCGGCTCGCAGCACTTCGCCGCTGGCGTATGGCGCGTCGAGCGGAAAGTCGGTAAAGCCGGGGGCGGGCCGGCGATCAGATCCGGTACGCGACTGCGCGCATCAGATCCGCAGCGGCGCGCATCGCATGGCGAATCGGGAACGGCAGCGGCAACGCTCCCGCTTCGAGTGCCATCGCGCCATGCCGCGATTCGTCATCGCGCATTTGCGTGACGATCGCGCGGCTTTTCGTGTCGTTCGGCGGCAGTCGTTCGATATGCGCGGTCAGATGCTCTTCAACCTGCCGTTCCGTTTCGACGACGAAGCCGAGATTGGTTCGATCGCCGGCGATGCCGCCGATGATGCCGATCGCAAACGATCCCGCGTACCACAGCGGATTCAGGAGCGACGGGCGGGCACCAAGCTCAGTCAGACGCGCCTGCGTCCACGCGAGGTGATCCTCCTCGTCGCGTGCGGCATCCGCATAGCGTTCACGCACTTCGGGCTCGCGCGCAACGATCGCCTGTGCCGAGTACAGTGCCTGCGCGCACACTTCACCCGTGTGATTGACGCGCATCAAGCCCGCAGCGTCGCGCTGCTCGTGAGGCTCGAGCTTAGGCTCCGGCGTTCCGGCAGCCGGTGTCGCACGCGCCGCTGCAACGGTGCCTGACAGCGTGCGTAATGCGCGATCGAAGCCAACGATCAAAGTGTCGATCATCGGTCGATGATACGCCGCATGGCCGAGTCGTGAGAACGTCGAGCTCGCAGGCACGAAAATGACAACGGGCGCCCGAAGGCGCCCGCTGTGAACGTGTCCCGGCGACCGGGAACGCGATATTGCTTAGAACAGGTGGATCATGCCAAGCACGAAGCCTTGGGGCTTGCCACCGATGGCGATCGGATACGCGTTGATGTTGAACGTGTACGACGCCTGACCGCCGTTGTCGATCTTGAC
>DASSVX010000361.1:0-4349 GCA_035705655.1 Casimicrobiaceae bacterium | reverse complement strand
CTGGGCACGTGCCTGCGCTGCGGCAACGGGCGGCTCGCCTGGAGCGCTGTTCGCCGGCTGCGCAAGCGCAAGCGACGCAGCGGCGAGCAGCGAAAGGAACGCGGTCATGCGAAACGCGGCTGTCATCCGGTGATCCTCCAGTCATTCGACGCCCGCATTCTTCCACAAGTGGCTCGCACCGCGCGGTTTGACCGGCATCAACAAAGCACGAAATGGCTTGCGCGAGGCGCGGTTTTGCGTATCGGCGCCCCTAGAATTCCTCCATCGATTCGCAACCGGAAGAGGGAGTGCCCAAGTGAAACCGAACCGCAAAATGTGGCAATGGCTCGGCGTTGTCTTCGTAGTGTCGTTCGCAGCACTCGGCTGGCTCGGCCGCGAAATCTATCTCGCGGCGCCGCCGATCCCGAATGCCGTCGTCACGTTCGACGGCGCGACGCTCTATACCGGCGACGACGTGCAGCGCGGCCAGCAGGCATGGCTTGCAGCCGGTGGCCAGCAGCTCGGCACCGTGTGGGGGCATGGCAGCTACGTCGCCCCCGACTGGTCCGCCGACTGGCTGCATCGCGAAGCCGTTGCGCTTCGCGAGCTGCTCGCGCGGCAGCGCTACAACCGCGCGTTCGATGCGCTGGCGGCCGCCGACAAGGCGGCACTCGACGCCGAGGTCAAGGTACAGATGCGCACGAACACGTACGACGCATCGACGAAGACACTGTCCATTGCGCCGCTTCGCGCGCAGGCGATCGTGCAGGTCGCGCAGCATTACGACGCGCTGTTCGGCAATTCGACGGCGCTCGAAAAGTTGCGCGAGCAGTATGCGATGAGCGACAACGCGCTCCCCGACGCCGCCGACCGGCATGCGCTGACCGCATTCTTCTTCTGGTCGGCATGGTCGTCGGCAACCGATCGTCCCGGAGAACACGGCCTTTCGTACACCAGCAACTGGCCGCACGAGCCGCTCGTGGGTAATGCGATGACCACCGGCAGCGCGATGTGGTCGGTCGTGTCGGTCATCCTGCTCATCGCCGGCATCGCAGGCATGATCTGGTACCACTCGGCACACGCGGAGGCCGCCGATCCCGAGGTGCCGAAATCCGATCCGCTGGTCAACGCGGTTGCAACGGCATCGATGAAGGCGACACGCAAGTACTTCTTTACCGTGATCGGCCTGATCCTCGTGCAGGTGGCGATGGGCGCGATCACCGCGCATTACGCGGTCGAGGGGCGCGCGTTCTTCGGCTTTCCGCTGTCCGACGTGCTGCCGTACGTCGTGAGCCGCACCGTGCACACGCAGTTCGGCATCTTCTGGATCGCCACCGCGTGGCTCGCGACCGGGCTTTACGTGGCGCCGCTTCTTTCCGGCCACGAGCCCCGGTTCCAGAAGCTCGGCGTGAACGTGCTCTTCTGGGCGCTGATCCTGATCGTCGTCGGCTCGACCGCCTGCGGCTGGCTCGGCACGCTGCAGAAGCGCGGCGTCGACTTCAGCTTCTGGATCGGCAACCAGGGTCTCGAGTTCACGAGCATGGGCCGCTTCTGGCAGGTGCTGCTGTTCGTCGGCCTGCTGTTCTGGCTGCTGCTGCTCGGCCGCGCGTTGTGGCCTGCGCTGAAGCGTCCGTCGGAAACGCGCGGATTGATCACGATGGTGTTCCTGTCCGCGACCTGCATCGGCGGCTTCTATGCGACATCGCTCGTGTGGGGACAACACACGCACTACGCGATGATCGAATACTGGCGCTGGTGGCTCGTACACCTGTGGGTCGAGGGCTTCTTCGAAGTGTTCGCGACCGCCGTCGTCGGCCTCATCTTCACGCGGCTCGGGCTCGTCGCGGCGTCGAGCGCCAATCGCGCCATCGTGCTCGAGACGATCGTGTTCCTGTTCGGCGGCATTCTCGGCACCCTGCATCACCTGTACTGGACGGGAACGCCCACGTCGGTGATCGCCGTGGGCGCCGTGTTTTCCGCGCTCGAAGTGGTCCCGCTCGCGCTGCTCGGCTTCGAGGGCTGGCAGAACTACAAGCGCAGCCGCGCCGCGCCGTGGGTCGCCGCGTATCGCTGGCCGATCCTGTGCTTCGTTGCGGTCGGCTTCTGGAACACCGTGGGCGCGGGATTGCTCGGCTTCATCATCAACCCGCCGGCGTCGCTCTATTACGTGCAGGGCCTGAACCTGACCGCCGCACACGGGCATGCGGCGCTGTTCGGCGTGTACGGTATGCTCGGCATCGGATTGATGCTGTTCTGCCTGCGCGGTCTCTATGCACGGCATCTGCATGCCGATCGCTATCTGGCATGGACGTTCTGGGGTCTCAACATCGGGCTCGGTATGATGGTGTTCATGTCGCTGCTGCCGGCGGGGATTTTCCAGGCCTATGCCAGCGTGTCCGAAGGCCTGTGGTTCGCGCGCTCGCCGGCGATCGTGCATTCGCGCATGATGGAAACGCTCGTGTGGCTGCGGGTGCCGGGCGACATCGTGTTCGCGCTCGGCAGCGTGCTGCTCGGCGTCTATGCACTGAAGCTGCTGCGCAGCGGTCCGCGCGGACGGCGCCAGGTGGGCGGCGTGCCGCAGCCGACGTAGCGCCAGCGGGCGGGGCGGCGCGGTTTGCCGCTGGAGCGGGAGACACGAATCGAACGGGGCGAGCCGCAGGGCTCGCCCCGTTCGCGTCGACCACCGGGCAGTGCATGGGAAAGGAAAGCGCATCGATGGACTACGCTACGCTCAAGCTCATTCACCAGTCGGCGGTTGCGATCTCGTTCGCCGGCTTCTTCGCGCGCGGAATCGGCATGCTGCGTGATGCCGCGTGGGTGAAGCACCGGCTCGCGAAGACGCTGCCTCATCTGGTCGATACCGTGCTCATCGTGTCGGCGCTATGGCTCGCGTGGATCCTGCGCCTGACGCCGTCGAACGCGCCGTGGATCGGCGCGAAGATCGCCGGACTGTTCGTCTACATCGGCATCGGGATGGTGGCGTTGCGGTTCGGCAGGACGAAGGGCGTGCGCGCGTCGGCGTGGATTCTGGCGATGCTCGTCTTCGCGTGGATCGTGTCGGTCGCGATCACCAAGGACCCGCGCGGCTTCGTTTCGTCCGTGATGTGATCGTGCACGGCCTTGCGGGAGGCGCATGTTGTATCGTCGCAGCTTCGAATCCGGTGCAAGCGCGAGGCTACGACGATGAGTGAAGACAGCGAAAAGATCGACATCCACCGCGGCCTGAAGGGCGTGTACTTCGACCGCTCGCAGGTGTGCTTCATCGACGGCCGCGCGGGAGAGCTTCTCTATCGCGGCTACTCGATCCACGATCTCGCGGAGCGGTCGACGTTCGAGGAGACGTGCTATCTGCTGATGTACGGTGAGCTGCCGTCGGCCGATCAACTCGCGCAATTCGACGCCGCGCTGAAGGCCGCGCGCACGCTGCCGCCGGCGATCCACGATGTGATTCGCGCCGTGCGCGACGCCCATCCGATGGACGTTCTGCGCACCGCCACGTCGGCGCTTGCCGCGTTCGACCCCGACGTCGACGACAATTCGCCGGATGCGACGCTGCGCAAGGGCGTGCGGCTCACGTCGCAGGTGCCGATGATCATTGCCGCGCACGAGCACATGCGCCACGGCCGCGAGCCGGTGGCGCCCGATCCCGGTCTCGGCCACGCCGCCAACTTCCTGCGCATGCTGAAGGGCGCACCGGCGAGCGGCGACGCCGCGCGGCTCATGGACATCGACATGATCCTGCACGCCGAGCATGGGTCGAACGCGTCGGCGTTCACCGCCCGCGTCGTTGCCGGCACCGACGCCAACCTGCATGCGTGCGTCACCGCCGCAATCGCAGCACTATCCGGCCCTGCGCACGGCGGCGCGGCCGAAAACGTGATGCGGATGGCGCAGGAGATCGGCGATCCCGCGAACGCCGCCGAGTACGTCAGGCGCAAGCGCGCGAACAGGGAAGCGGTGATGGGCTTTGGCCACCGTGTCTACCGCGCAGAAGACCCGCGCGCAAGGCACATGCGCGCGGGCGTCGAGCAGCTGTCGCGTGCGATGGGCGAGCCGAAGTGGTACCAGATCCTCGCAGCACTCGTCGACGCGATGAAGCCGTACGCGCGCCACGGGGTCAACGTGAACGTCGATTTCTACGCAGGCGTCGTGTATTTCCTGAACGGCATCGCCGAGGACCTTTTCGTGCCGATCTTCGCGGCGGGGCGCGTCCCGGGCTGGACCGTGCAGGTGGTCGAGCAGCTTGCGAACAACATCCTGATCCGGCCGCTGACGCTGTACAACGGGCCCGCTGCGCGGCCGTACGTGCCGATCGAGAAGCGATAGCTCGAAGATCGGGGTCAGAGCTGTAATTATCCAGATCGGGGTCC
>DASSVX010000360.1:0-24930 GCA_035705655.1 Casimicrobiaceae bacterium | reverse complement strand
GCCGGGCGTCCCGAAGCGATCTACATCATCGAGCGGCTGATCGACGAGGCGGCGCGGCAGACGGGCATCGACCGCGTCGAGCTGCGCCGGCGCAACCTGATCGGCCCCGCGCAGATGCCGTACACGAACGCGATGGACAAGACGTACGACAGCGGGCAGTTCGCGAAGGTGATGGACGCCGCGCTCGCGCTTTGCGACTGGCACGGCTTCGCCGCCCGCGCCGGCGATGCGAAACGCCGGGGCAGGCTGCGCGGCCAGGGCATCGCGACGTTCCTCGAGTGGACCGGTGCCGACGTGTTCGAGGAAACGGTCGACGTCACGGTGACGGGTGCAGGCCGCATCGAGATCTTCACCGCCGCGCAGCCGATGGGCCAGAGTCTCGCGACGACGTTCACGCAGCTGGTCGTCGACGTCTTCGGCGTGCCTCCCGAGCTCATCGACATGCGCTTCGGGGACACCGACCGGGCGACGGGGTTCGGAAGCGCCGGCTCGCGGTCGCTGTTTGTCGTCGGCTCGGCGGTCCGCGTTGCGTCAGAGCGCACGCTCTCGAAGTCGCACGCGCTCGCGGCGCAGCAGCTCGAGGCGGCCGAGGCCGATATCGAATACCGCGATGGGGTTTTCGGCATTGCCGGCACCGATCGGCGCATCGGCCTTTTCGAGCTTGCGCAAGCCCAGCCGGGCGAAAGCATCGTCGTCGCGTCGACCAGCTCCGTGGGTGCGGCGAGCTGGCCCAATGGGTGCCACGTCTGCGAAGTGGAAGTCGATCCCGACACCGGCGAGGTCGAGCTCGACGCGTACTGGTCGGTGAACGATGTCGGGCGCGTGATCAACCCGATGGTCGTGATCGGCCAGCTCGAAGGCGGCGCGCTGCAGGGCATCGGGCAGGCGCTGTGCGAGCGCGTCGTGTACGACGCGCAATCGGGTCAGGTGCTGACCGCGAGCTTCATGGATTACGCGATGCCGCGTGCGCGCATGATCGGCCGCTTCGCGATGACGATGGACGAATCGTCGCCTTGCCTCACGAACCCGATGGGCGTCAAGGGCGTGGGCGAGCTCGGTGCAATCGGCGCAACGCCCGCGGTTGTCAACGCGGTTGCCGACGCGCTCGCGCGAAACGGTCATGCATCCGCCGTGCGAGAGCTGCAGATGCCCCTCACGCCGGAACGCGTCTGGCGCGCGATGCAGCCGCGAGGCTGACGCCGCACGACGCGCGCGCACCGTCATCGTCGCTGGCGAGGGGGCGCGCCGTGCCCCGATACTTCGATGCCGGCTTGCGGCGCCAATCGCCGGTGCATGAGCGGCGCCAGCGCCGACACGAGCCCGATGCCGAGGAACGCGGGCCAGAAGTCGGCGGCCTCGATCGATGCGTGTCCCTGCACCGTGCTCGAAAGCTGCAGCAGGTACGCGCCCGCCGCGATGCCTGCGCTTTGCGACAGTCGCTGCGCCATGCTCGAGAAGCTCGCGGCCTGGCTCATTCTTTCCGGTGCGATGTCGGCGAACGAGATCGCATTCAGCGCGGTGAACTGCAGCGAGCGCAGGCACCCGGACAACAGCAGCACCATCGCGACGACGCTGTGCGGCGTGGTTGACGAAAACAGGCCGAAGGCCATGACGATCAGCGATGCCGCAACGCCGTTGACCGACAGCACGGTGCGAAAGCCGAAGCGGCGCAGGATGAAGACGGTGAGCGTCTTGATGAACATCGCGCCGATCGCAGTCATGCACGTGAGCAGGCCCGACTGCAGCGGGTCGAGTCCGAAGCCGAGCTGGAAGAGCAACGGCAGCAGGAACGGCGTCGCACCGAGGCCGGCGCGGAACACGCTTCCGGCAACCACGCCGTTCCAGAACGTCCGCAGCCTCAACAGGTCGAGATCGAGCACCGGATGCGCCGTGCGCCGTGCGTGGCGCACGTAGAGCACCAGCGCGACGAAGCCGGCGGCGATGCACGCGGCCGCGGCGGGCAGCGGCAGCAGGTGCCCGCCCAGTGCCGAGAAGCCCAGCATGAGGACCGACAGACCGACACCCGACAGCGCGAAGCCGCGCATGTCGAAGGCCGGCATCCCGGTCTCGCGGATGTCGGGGATATGGCGAAGGACGAGGTACAGCCCGAGAATGCCGATCGGAATGTTGATGATGAAGATGTAGCGCCAATGGAAGTACAGCGTGATGGCGCCGCCGAGTGCGGGACCGGTGACCGGTCCGAGCAGTGCCGGAATCGTCAGGTAATTGAGCGCAGCCACGTAGTCGTGCTTGGGGATTGCGCGCATCAGCACGAGCCGGCCTACCGGCACCATCATCGCTCCGCCGATGCCCTGCAGGAAGCGCGAGATCACGAACGCCTCCAGCGTCGTCGACGCCGCGCAAAGCAGCGACCCGCCGATGAACACGACGATCGCCGTGGCAAAGACGCTGCGCGAGCCGTAGCGGTCGGCAACCCACCCGCTGATCGGGATGAACACCGCGAGGCTCACGAGATACGACGTCAGCGCGAGCTTCAGCGCGAGCGGGCTCTCGCCGATGTCGCTCGCGATCGCCGGCAGCGACGTCGCGATCACGGTGGAGTCCATGTTCTCCATGAACAGCGCGCACGCGACGATGAGGGGGATGAGGACGTTGCGTTGCAATGGGCGTGAAGCGCGGCAAAAAAGAGGGACCGAGAGCGTCGGTCCCCACTTCGATTCTTCGAATTCGCATCGGCGCGTGGTCGCCCCCGCGTTGCCCGTGCGTGTGCAATCGCTACGGCGGCGCCTTGCGGTCGAAGCGCGGCCCGGCCGCATCATAGCAATCGGTGTCGGTCTTCCCTTGTTCGATGTCGCGTGCGCCCTGCGCCATCACGGGATTCGGCTCGCCGGGCGGATGCGCGCTCTCGACGGCCGCCTCGAGCAGCGCGATTGCGATCGTCGCGATCGCGTGGTCGTACCACGGCTGCGCGCCGCTTGCGCCGACGACCCAGCGTCCACTTCGCACAGCGCCCTCGACGCGAATGTCGCCATCGCGCAAGCGCGCCGGATGCTGGCCGAACAGCGTGCGCAGGCTCATCTGCTCGCGCCACGCGAGCCGCGTCTTCTCGCGCGCGTACCACGGATAGTCGGCCTGCCAGCTCGCAGCATCGCCGAAGCTGCGCTCCACGAGGATCGCATCGTCGAACGGCGTTGTCTTCACCTCGGCGGCGGGATCCATCACGACGAGGTGCATGGCGTGCTCGGCGCTGATCGACGCATCGGCGAGGAGCGCTTCGAGCATCGGAGCGAGCGCGTCGAGCGCGCGCATGACGGTGGCGGTCGACACGGCGTGCGCAGCCGCGTGCGCGTGCTGCCCTGCGCCGGCGGCCCCGGCGGTTTCTGCACGCACGGGGACGTCAGGCCATGTTCGTGCGGTCGACCTCGGACGCGAGGCGGCGCCCCTGCTCGAGATGCGCACGCAGCGCCGGGATCTGGTCGGCCGCAAAGCGCTGGACCCGCGCTCCGCCGGGATCGGCAGCGCGCTCGAACGCGGCTAGTGCCTGCTCCTGGGCGAGCACGCCGACGTTTCGCGCATAAGCGCGATCGAAGTCGGTTCCGGTCAACTGCTCCAGCACGGCGAGTCGCGCCTGGAACTCATCGGAGAGCCGAGAGGGCAGCACCACACCGACGCTTTGCGCAAGCTGCTCGAGATCGGTATCGACCGATACGCGCTCGCGCAATGTCGCCTCGGCAAACCGGCGCACCGCGGCGGAGCCGCCACGCGCGAGCGCCACGCGGCTCGCCTCGATCTCGAACAGGTTCGATTGCGCTGCCACCGTCAGGAAATCGCGTTGGACCGGGGCGAGCGCGTAGGCAGCCGGTGTCGCTTTCAAGGCGATGCGATCGCGGAACGAATCGCCGGGAAACGTCGCGAGTTCGATCCGGTCGCAGCCGCCGACGAGCACGAGCGTGGCGCACGCGAGGACCAGCACGCGCGCGGAGGGAAGAAACGATGGCGTCGGCACGATGCAATTTTAGCAAGCGGCATGCCGCGCATTTTGCTTGCCTGCTGCTAGACCGGCGTCATGAGCGTGGACGCTCGTGCGCGACGTGCGCGTCGCGCGCAGGCGTCGGCCGAACGGCGGCAACTGTTACGGCAGCGATCTGGTAAGAATTACGTTGTTGGCCGCGCACCGCCCACTGACCGGGCCGCGCAAAACATCATGGAGCTCTGGGATCTGCTGCAATGGCCCGCCATGGTCGCAACACTTGCGTCGACCTGGCTCGTCGGCTCGACCCGAAAGTCGTTGCGTGTGGTCGGCTTTTATACGTTTCTCGTGAGCAACGCGCTGTGGGTCGCCTGGGGCTGGCACGATCACGCGTGGGCGCTGGTCGCGTTGCAGGTCGGCCTTGCCGCGCTCAACGTGCGCGGCGTCACGAAGAACGAGACGGGCGCCTGATTGCGTCGCTTCGGCGCGCGCAAGACGCGCGGTTGCACGTGGTCAGCGCGCCCCAGCGCGCTGCATGCGCTGCGCAAGCCATTGCGCCGCCGCGTGCTGCAGCGGGCGCATCAGCGGCGGCAGCATGACGCCCGCCACCGTCCCCATCATTCGCATCGACCGGGAGCGCTTCTCGACCGGGAGCGGCCGCGCCGGCTTGCGCACGAAACGCGAGGCGGCGAAGCCGACCGCCAGCGCGGCAACGACGGCGATCGGTATCGCTTTGGTGGCGCTGATCCGGTTGCGCGCTTCGGCCGCCATCAAGCGCAGCTCGGCGCGACGACGCGAGAGCCGCGCCTCGACTTCGGCGATCTGCTCGTCGAGCGATTTATCGTCGTGGCTCATACTCGTTTTCCCCGCGCGGCACGTCCTTGCGCAGTTGGCGCAGCGTCGCCGAAAAGAGCAGGTCGGGCACCTGTTTTTTCGCCCAGAACCCGAGGGCAACCGCAACCGCGACATTGACGAGCGCTGCGACCAGGATCGCGAGCGCCCAATTGGCCCCCGCGCCGACTGCCCAGCCGACCGCAGCGGCAACGATGCCCATCCACGCGGACACGATGAGGATGGAGATCACGATGCCGGCGATGATGATCTTGACGAGCGAAACGCCGGCGCGCTGCACCTCGAGGACCGCGAGAAGCGCCTGATCCTGGATGAGCGCCTTGATGTTCGCAAAAGCGAGGGAGAGGCGCGTGCCGGCAGTCATGGGCGTGGGTCGATGCGGTGGCGCGTACGTGGGATTCATGGTCGGCATCCGTCTTTCGTTGCGCGGCGCGAGCGGCAACCCCGCCATCGCCCGGACGCGAAGCCCGTCGATCATACCCGCTGATGCAACCGGCATGCCATTCGCCTGAAGCGATCGCCGGCGCACCGGCAACTCTTACACCGCGCCGCTCGTAACCAAGGCCGCGCGCACGCTGCGTATTCTTTGCGTGGCGCGCCGGTCACCTGGTGCCGGACGCATGCGTACCGGTGGGCGCTTCGCCTTTCGCGCGCAGCCTGGCGGCCGGCACGAGCGTGCGCCGAAAGTAGTCGATCGTGCGCGCAAGCCCCTCGTCGATGTCGACCCTCGGTGTCCAGCCGAGCAGCCGGGTCGCGAGCGCGATATCGGGCCTGCGCTGGCGCGGGTCGTCGCACGCGGCCGGAATGAACACGATAGACGAGCGGGATCCTGCGAGCTTGCGCACCCGTTCGGCGAGCTCGAGCACGGTGAATTCGCGGGGATTGCCGATGTTGACCGGGCCCGCGCACGGCTCGGGTGCATCCATGAGGCGCAGCAGCGCGTCGACCGTGTCGCTCACGAAGCAGAACGAGCGCGTCTGCCAGCCGTCGCCGTGGATCGTCAGCGGCTCGCCGTGCAGGGCGGCGACGACGAAGTTCGACACGACGCGCCCGTCCGCGGGCTGCATGCGCGGACCGTACGTGTTGAAGATGCGGGCGATGCGCGTGACGAGGCCATGCTGCCGGCGGTAATCGGCGAAAAGCGTTTCGGCGCAGCGCTTGCCTTCGTCGTAGCAGGCGCGCGGGCCGATCGGATTCACGTGGCCCCAGTAGCCCTCGGTCTGCGGATGCTGCGCCGGATCGCCGTAGACCTCGCTCGTCGACGCCTGCACGATCGGCGCGCGCAACCGCTTGGCAAGGCCGAGCAGGTTGATCGCGCCATGCACGCTCGTCTTCGTCGTCTGCACCGGATCGGCCTGGTAGTGCCGCGGCGACGCCGGACACGCGAGGTTGAAGATGCGGTCGACTTCGACGTAAAGCGGAAAGGTGATGTCGTGGCGCAGCAGCTCGAAGCGCGGGTGCGCGAGCAGCGACGCGAGGTTGGCGCGCGTACCCGTGTAGAAATTGTCGACGCACAGCACGTCGTGCCCGGCGTCGACGAGACGCTCGCAAAGATGCGAGCCGAGGAATCCGGCGCCCCCGGTGACGAGCACGCGCAGCGGCTGACTTGGCTCGGTTCTCATCGATCGGTCCCCATCAAGTGTCGATCCCGCTCATGTCACCTCGCGGAACACGGCGTCCCAGTCGGCGGCAAAGCGCCCGATCGCGAAGCGCTCGCGTGCATACGCCCGCGCCCGCCGGCCGAGCTCCTGCGCGCGTCCGCGATCGCGAATGAGCTCGCGGGAAGCGTCGAGAAGGCGCGCAAGCTCGGTGTCGGCGTAGCCGCCGCCGCAGTCCGCGATCACGCGCGGCAGCTCGGTCGTCGCGAGACCGATCACCGGCAACCCGATCGCCATCGCCTCGCACAACGCGAGGGCGAGGCTCGTGTAGCGCACCGGATGCGCGAAGAAGCGGTAGCGCGCGATCGCCGGCAAGAGCTCGGCGTACGGCAGCTCGCACCCGCCGCCGCTCGACGCGGCCTCCATGCCGAAGAGATCGAGCGGCACCTCGCGCCGCCACGCGGCGAAAACGTCGGCCCCGAGACGCCTCCCGCGGCGCTCGAGGTGATTGATGACAGCGACGCCGCGCGGCAGCTCGCCGGTCCACTCGATGCCGTCCGGCACGCGGACGCCGTGCTCGACGACACGCACCGGGACGCGGCCGCAATCCCACATCAGCGCGTTGTAGTGCGTTACGTGCACGATCAGCACCGCCGGATCGTCGACCGGATGCACGGTGCTCGTCGGATGCGCGAGCGGCGGATCGTGCTCGAGATAGATGCGCGGCAGCTTGCGCTGGGCATCGGTCAGGATGTCGTGCTGATCCGTTTCGAAGTGCACGCGCGACTGGAAGAGCACGCAGTCGAACGCCTGTCCGCGCACCGACGCGACCGGGCAATCGTGCACGTTGTCGCCCCATGGCAGCGTTCCCGCGCGGCCGGCGTACCCGGGCGGACGACCCGGCTTCGACAACACGAAGAATTCGTGCGGCGCGTGCGTCAGGTAGTAAAGGTAGTTGCCGTGAACCTGCCATGTCAGGATGCGCAGGCGCCTTTGCATGGCTGGTTCGTCCGCAGCCGGCTCATGCGCCTTGCGGCGGCGGCGACGTGCCTTGGCCGCGGCTCGCCGGCTGCAACGGCACCGCAAAGCGCAGCGGCGGCGACGCATTGCGCTGCGAAAGGCGCGCACCGACGCGCGCGATGACGCGGTCGGGCGTGAGCTTGTGCGCGCATGGGTGGCCGATCGGGCAGTGCACGTGCGTGCACGGCCGGCACGCAATCGGGTGATGGAGCACCTCGTGCAGCGCGTGGTCGAGCGGTGCGAAGCGGTGCGGATCGGCCCCGCAGCAGACGATGACGCTCGGCACGCGAAGTGCGGCGGCGACGTGCGAAACGCCGGTGTCGTTCGCCACCAGCAGCCGTGCATGACGAAGCAGTGCCGCGAATGCGCCGAGTTCGGTCTGGCCGGCGAGATCCACGACGCTCCCGGACGGCAGCGTGCGTGCGATGCGCCGCGTGATGAGCGCCTCGTCGCGGCTGCCCGTCAGCACCACGCGAAAGCCGCGGCGCACCACGTCCTGCGCGACGGCCGCGAAATGGTCCGACGGCCAGCGCCGCGTGTAGAGGCGCGCACCGGGGTGAACGCAGACGAAACGGCGCGGCGTGAGCCCGTGCCGCGCAACCAGCGCCTCGCCCTGCACGATTTCCTCGTCGCCGAACGGGAACTCGAGCCGGTCGCCGGCGCGCGGAAGCCCGAGGAAGTCGGTGAGCGCGATGCAGCGGTGGATCTCGGTGCCGCTTTCCGGCCACGGCAGGAAGCGCAGCGGATCCGGGCACGCACCTCCCGGCGGGCAGAACCCGGCCATCGACCTGGCGCCGAAGGCGCCGACGATCGAATTGGTGAGATCGCCGCGGCCGTGCATCTGGATGGCGAGGTCGTAGCGTGCCGCCTGCGCGTCGGCCAGAAAGGCCGGTAGCGCGGCCACGTCGGGCTCGCGCTCCGGCAACCCGGGAAAGCCGGGAAATTCGACGAAGCGATCGACGAGCCGCGCGAAGCGATGCGCGAATGCGCTTGCCCACGGCAGGCCGATCAGCGTGATCTCGGCGTCGGGGAAGCCGTTTCGCACCGCGCGCAGCGCGGGGACGGCGCACAGCAGATCGCCGAGTTGCAGCGCCCGGAACACGGCGACCCTGCGCGGCAGATCGCGGCGGGTGGCGAGTTCGATGATGCTCATTCCGCCCCGGCTAGAAGGTACCGCGGTACAGCGAACAGGAGCGGCAGATCGGCGAGGGGTCGTCGTTCGCAAGCTGCTCACGGAAGCGCGCGTAGGCGGCGCCGCGCCAGACGTTCGCCACACCCTGCTCGAGCATGTTGCCGAAATTGATTCGATCCGGCGTGCTCACCATGCAGCAGGGCATCGAATCGCCGCGATAGCTCACGTACGCCCCGCGCCAGGGCCAGTCGCAGCGAGGCAGCGGCGTCGGCTTCGCCCGCTCCTCGAGCGGCGGCAGCCGCAGGTCGACATCGCATTGCAAGGCGGCGGCGCGCGCGTCGGCAAATGCCCGCGCGAGCATCCCGCGCGGAACGCCGTCGAGCGACTGCGCGTGGACGAACTCGCGCATCGGCCGGTACTCGGCGGGCAGCGAGCGCTCCTCGAAGTCGTGACAGAGATACTGGACGAACAGCTCGCCGATGCCTTCGTCGCTCACGAGGCGCACCAGCGCGGGCAGCTCGTGCAGGTTCTGGCGCATCAGGACCATCACGACGCGCACGTGCAGCGGCGATTGGCGGGCACGCCGGGCAGCCATCACGCGGCGCAGGTTGCGGATCACCTTCGGGAAATGGGCGCCGCAACGAATGCGCTCGTAGAGCTCGGGCGTCGCCGCGTCGAGGCTCACGTGCAGCGTTGCGAGTCCGCTGTCGACGCACTGGCGCGCCCGCCGCTCGGACCACAGCGTGAGGTTGCTGTTCGTGGAGACGCGAATGCCGCGTGCGCTCGCCCAGGCGACCATCGCGAAGAATTGCGGATGCATCGTCGGCTCGCCGAGGCCCTGCAGCTGCAGCTCGTCGATGTCGCCGAATCCCTCGACGAGCCGCGTGAAGTCGTCGAAGGCGAGAAACGCGAGCGGACCGTGCGGCGGCCCGTCCTTGCGGAACTGGATCGGGCACATCTGGCAGCGCAGGTTGCACTGGCCCACCGGCTCGATCTGCACGAAGCGTGGCAGCGGCGGCGTGCGTGGCCAGGCAACGGCCGGTGCGAGCACGGCATCGAGGGGCGTCACGAGGCGACCTTGCGGATCATACGAACGGAACGCGAAAGCGCAGCGCGCCGCGCGTTCGCCAGTACACCGAGACCCACGGGATCAGCAGCGACGTGACGATCATCTCGGCAACGTGCCGGGGCGCGTGGCTCGTGTCGGCGAGCCGGCGCGACGCGAACGCCACGCTGATGCCGAGCCACGCAACAAGGCACGCAAGTGCGAGCAGCCAGAAGCCGGCCACGGCATTGACCAGGGCGCAAAGGCCCGCCACGACCGCGCAGTAGTAGTCCCACGGCGGCCGTGCACGCACGTAGCGGCGGTAGCCCTGCGGGAATTTCTTGTACAGCAGCGCGTCGAACATCACCTTGCGCTGCTGCGCGAGGCTCACGCCCCAGCGCGCCGGCCGCACCGGATGCACGACGCGTGCGGCATGCGACGCGCGCACGATCGCGCCGCTTGCGCGCAACCGGAAGAAGAGGTCGGTATCTTCGCGCCACGCGCAGCGGAAGCGCTCGTCGAAGCCACCCACGGCACAAAGCAGGTCGCGCCGCACGAAGCAGTTCGCCGTGACGAAGCCGGCGTTCGACAGGCCCGCGGCGTCACGCTCGTAATCGGTCGGTACCGCGGGAAGCGGCACCTCGACCGCGCCGGCCACGGCGTCGGCGCCATGCCTGATCGCATCGAGCCCCGATTCGAGCCAGTTCGCGTGCGGCACCGTGTCGTCGTCGGTGAATGCGATCACGCCGCCGCGCGCCGCGAGAATGCCGCAGTTGCGCGCCGCGGCGGGTCCGCGATTCGAAGGCAGCCACAGGAAGCGCAGCGTCGGTGCGCGCCGCAGCCGGCGCCGCGACGAAAGCTCGGCCATCACGTATTCGCGCGTGGCACGCGACGAGCCGTCGTCGACGATGACGATCTCGAAGCGCGCGGCCGCAAGCGTCTGCGCGAGCAGCGCATCGGCACAGCGCAGCAGCAGGTCGCGGCGCTCGTAGGTGGCGATGACGACGGAGACCTCGGGGTTCAATGCGCCCCCTTTTCGATGACGTAGCGACCGATGGCGAGCACGTCGAGCGGCGAGGTGAAGAAGCACTCGAGCGCGTCGCGCGGCGAGCAGACGATCGGCTTGCCGCGCGTGTTGAACGACGTGTTGATGACGACCGGAACGCCGGTGCGCCTGGCGAATTGCCCGATCAGCGCGTGGTAGAGCGGGTTCGCGTCGCGCGACACCGTCTGCACGCGCGCCGTGCCGTCGGCGTGGCACGCAGCGGGAATGCGCGCGCGGCGCGCCGGCGGAACGCGGTGCACGAACAGCATGAACGGCGAGCTCGTACAGTTTTCGAACCAGTCGCTGGCCGCTTCCTCGAGGACCGCGGGCGCCACGGGGCGGAAATCCTCGCGATCCTTGAGCTCGTTCAAGCGCGCCTGCATCGACGCATGCAGAGGCGACGCGAGGATCGAGCGCGCGCCGAGCGCGCGCGGCCCGAATTCCATCCGGCCCTGAAACCAGCCGACGATGCGGTCCCGTTCGAGCTGCGCGGCAATCGTCCCGGGGAGGTCCGCGGGCGCCTCGTAGCGCGCGCGCGCATGCCGCAACGCGGTCTCGATCTCGGCGTCCGAGTACCCGGGACCGAGATAGGCGTGGTCCATGCGGAATGCGCGCTTCGCGGCGTCGCCGCCGCGCGCTTCGCGATCGATCCACAGCGCCGCGCCGAGCGCCGTGCCGGCGTCGCCGGCGGCGGGCTGCACCCAGATCCGGTCGAAGACCGCGGCATCGCGCAGGGCTGCGTTCATGACGCAGTTGAGCGCCACGCCGCCCGCCATGGCGAGGTTCGGCAGTTGCGTGGTGGCGCGCAGCCACCGCACGATCCCGAGCACCGTTTCCTCGAGCACGCGCTGCGTCGCGTGCGCAACGTCGGCATGCACGGGCAGGAACGGCTCGCCCGGCTTGCGTGGCGCGCAGAAACTTGCAAACGGTGGCGCATCGACGACGTAACGGCCATCGCCCTGCCAGCGTACGTGCTCGCGCAGCGCATCGACGAAGCGCGGTGTGCCGAACGACGCCAGCGCCATGACCTTGTATTCGTCGGAAGAATGCAGGAAGCCGAGGTGGCGCGTGACGTCTTCGTACAGAAGGCCGAGCGAGTGCGGCAGCGGTACCTCCGAAATGCGCGTGTAGCGGCCGTCGCGGAAGGCTCCGTATTGCGTCGACGTGTTCTCGCCGCGGCCGTCGAGCGTCAGCACGGCGCACTCGTCGAAGGGCGCGGCGAGGAACGCGCTCGCCTGATGCGCCAGATGATGCGGGACGTAATGCCATTGCCAGTGCGGCGCGTTGACGCGCGAGCGCAGCCGCTGCTGCAGGTGGTGCGGTGCGCCACCGGACAGCTGGCGTGGCGCGTTCACGACGTACGACAGGAAAAGCGGGTCCCACGGCGCCTTGCCGGCGGGCGCGCGGATGGCACTCGGCTCGAGCGGCAGCGTGATCTGCGACGGCATTCCGCTGCCGTTGACGAAAAGCCCGGGTTCGAACGAATAGGCGACGTGATCGATCGCGTCGAGGTCGATGCCCGCCTCGGCGAGGCAGTAGTCGATCGCGTGAAAGGGCAGCTCCCACGCGGAAAACGGAACCGGGCGCTTGCCGTGCTTGATCTGGGTGAACCGCTCTTCTTCGGCCGCTGCGACAACGGCGCCGTCGTCGACGAGGCACGCGGCCGAGTCGTGGAAGGCGGCATTGATGCCGAGCGTGCGCATCGGAACGCTCAAGCGCCGGCGCCGGCGCCGGCGCCGGCGAACGCGCGCACGCGCGGCGGCACGCGGACCGGCGCATCGGGAAGCAGCGCATCGACGGCGGCGACGATCTCGCCGGGCGCGACATCCGCGAGACAGCGGTGATGCCGCTGCGGGCATGCGCTCTTCAGGCAGTACTTGCAATCGACGTCGTGCGACAGCACGCGGTGCGCGACACCCCACGGCGTGTGCTGTGGATTGGTCAGCGCGTACAGGTCGACGACGGGCGTGCCTACGGCGGCGGCGATGTGCGCAGGCGCCGAGTTGTTGCAGACGACGAGCTCCGCCGCCTGCAGCAGCGCGGCGAGCTCGGCGAGGTCGAGGACGCCCGTCAGCGGAACGACGCCGTTCACGCTCGCCGCGATGCGCCGTGCGCATTCGCGATCCTCTGCCGTGCCGGCGACCGCGATCTGCCAGCGGCCGCGCTGCTGCAGCCGCCCGATCGCGTCGGCGAGCTTGTCGTGAGGATAGCGCCGCGACGCCGCGGTGGCGCCCGGATGGACGATGAGCCATGGCCGGCCGGGCTCCATCCCGGCGGCGACGACGCAGGCGAGCATGCTGCGCCGCGCGTCTTCGCGCACCGGAAACGACAGACGGGTGTCGCGAACGCGCGTGCCGAGGCTTTGCACGAGATCGATCTGGCGCTGCACCTCGTGGCGCACGCCGGCATGCGCGTCGCGGTCGGGATCGGCACGCCAGTCTGTCAGCAGCGCATACGGGTTCTCGCGGCTGTACGCGGCGCGGCGCGGGATGCCGGCGAGATGCAGCAGCGTCGCCGAAGGCAGCGCGCTTTGCGTGAAGACGGTGAACACGATGGCGGCGTCGAATGCACGCTCGCGCAGCTGCTCGACGAGGCTCGCGGTGGCGACGGGCGACACGGGCACGGCCTCGGCCGCCTTCATCCACGGCGCCGTGAACACGATCACATCGTCGACGAACGGGAGCTCGCGCGCCGCGATGGCGCCGGCGGGCGACGTCAGCAGCGTCAGCGAACGGCCGCGGCGGTCCTGCTTAAGCGCGCGCAGCGCCGGCGTGGTCATCAGGAGGTCGCCGATGCCGTCGAGGCGCACGGCGAGGAGCGAGCGCGCGCTGCGCCACGAAGGGTCCATCGTGATCATGCCGGCGCCGCGCGGGGACGCGCGGCCGATTGGTCTCGCGCGCCATCGAGAATGATCTCGGCGGCGTCCGCGAGCTGATAGACGATCGCGTTGGGCGTGCGCAGGCGCCCGGTGCGCCAGCGCGTCTCGTTGCCGCGATCGACGAGCACGGTGCGGCATCCCGCGCGATTGCCGGCCTCGATGTCATCGAGAATGTCGCCGATCATCCACGAGCGCTCGAGATCCACGCCATGCGTAGCGCCTGCGTCGAGCAGCAATCCGGGGCGCGGCTTGCGGCAGGTGCATGCGATGGCGGCGCGCACGCCGGCCGGCGGATGCGGACACCAGCAATACGCGGTGAACATGACGCCGAACGGCGCGAGCAGTTCGTCGAGACGCGCCTCGACGGTGCGCAGGGCGCGCATCGGAAAGCGCCGAAGCGCCACGCCAGGCTGGTTCGAGACGACGAAAAGCAGAAAGCCCGCATCCTGCAGCGCGCGCAGCGCGTCGCCGGCACCGGGAACGAGCTCGATGCGTGCCGGATCGACGTTGTAGGGCACGTCGTGAACGAGCGTGCCATCCTTGTCGATGAAGATCGCCGTGGCATCGCGCACCGCGGCCGCGGGTCCGACGTCCCACGCTTGCGGCTGGTGCGATGCGCCGTTCATGGCCATGACGATTCCTCCACGGGAAGCACGGTGATTTCGGCGACGACCGACTCGCGCGGCTGGCTGAGCGCAAAGCGCACCGCGCGCGCGACGTCGCGCGGATCCTGGAGCTTGGCGGGGTCGAGGTCGGGAAATCGCTCGAGCAGGAACGGCGTGCGCATGCCGCCGGCGATCACGGCGGTGACGCGAACCTTGTGCGCGCGGAACTCGGCGTGCATCGCGTACGACAGCCCGAGCAAGCCCCATTTGCTCGCGTGATACGCGCTCGCATTCGGCCAGCCGCGCTTCGCCGCGGTGGACGCGACGTTGACGATGTCGCCCTGGCTGTCGCGCAGCAGCGGCAGCGCGAACTTCGACAGCAGGAACGGCCCGCGCAGATTGGTGCGGATGATGGCGTCCCAGTCGTCGACGTCGAGCTCGTCGACGCCGGTCGTGCGATCGATGCCCGCGTTGTTGATCACCGCGTCGAGCCGGCCGAAGCGCTTCTTCGCCTCGTCGACGAAGCGTCTTACGTCGTCGGGGCTGCCGACGTCGCCCCGCAGCGCATAGGCCCGCTGGCCGTCGCGGGTGAGTGCCGCCGCCACGCCTTCGGCTCGTTCGCTGCGATCGGCGACGAACACGTTGGCGCCGGCCTGCCCAAGCTCGCTGCAGATCGCAGCCCCCAGACCCTGGCCGCCGCCGGTGACGACGACGACCTTCTGCGTGAGATCGGTATCCAAACGATCCTTCTAGCGCGTGCCTTGCGCGAGTGCGGGGCGCGGCAGCGAAGCGGCCGTCGCGACCTCGGCGTAGAGGTCGGCGAGCGAACGCGAGATCCGTTCCCAGGTGAAGCGTTCCCACGCGCGGCGCCGCGCGCGCTTGCCGAGCAGGCGCGGGATCGACGCGTCGCTGAACACGTGCGCGAGGCGGCGCGCGAGCGCGTCGGCGTTTTTCGCTTCGACGAGAAAACCGGTGCGGCCATCCTCGACCGAGTACTGGACGCCGCCGACGCGCGCACCGATGACCGGAACGCCGCACGCCATCGCCTCGACGGGCGTGATGCCGAACGGCTCGTACCACGGCATCGTGACGAAGACGTCGGAGGCGCTGTAGAAATAGCGCAGCTCGCAGCGCGGACGCTGGCCGACGAATCGGACGTCGGCGGCGACGCCCTCGTCCTGCGCGATGCGCTGCAGCCGGCCGATCTCCGGCGTGCGCACCGGATCGGGGGTCGGCGATTCGCCGCCGACGATGAGCAGCAGCGGGTTCAAGCGGTAGCGGCGCTCGAGCACGCCGAGCGCGTGGATCACCGTGTCGACACCTTTGCGCGGAACCATGCGCCCGAGCTGCAGCACGATCGGGCGCTCGCCAGGCAGCCCGAGATGCGCACGCGCCTTCGCGCGGGCCACCGGCTGCAGTTCAGCGGGATCGAATCCGCAGGGAATCATGCGCATCCGGGAAGCCGGCGTGCGGTAGTGGCGCTGCAGGTCCATTTCATCCTGCGGACATTCGGCAACGATCGCATCCGCTTCGTCGATCACCATCTGCTCGAGGATGCAGCGCTGCGGCGGAAATTCGTCGTGCGGCTGGTGCAGCAGCCGGACGCGGCCGAGTGCGTGAAACGTGACGACGTACGGGATGCCAAGCGCCTGCTTCAACCGGCGTGCGACGAGGCCCGACATGAAGAAGTGCGCATGACAAACCGCATACGGCGCGCCGCGATCGCGCGCGGACTTCGCGTGGTCGACGACGCTGCGCGCGAACTGCGCCATGTGCGGCAGCAGCGATTCCTTGCGCACGAACGACGCAGGGCCGGCACGCACGTGCACGACGCGTATGCCGGGCATCCAATCGACGACGTCGGGAAGCGCCTCCGAGTCCCTGCGCGTGAAGATGTCCACCGCGTAGCCGAGAGCCGCGAGGTGCCGGGCGGTGTGCGCCACGTAGATGTTCTGTCCGCCCGCGTCGACGCCGCCGATCGTTGCGAGCGGCGACGCATGCTCACTGATCATCGCTATGCAGGCTGTCACCGGGTCGGCGTCATGGTTGTTGCATAAGGCGGCAAGCGCATTGATCGATCGCGTTTGCATGTCGCAGTTTCTGCAAGCCGCGTGCCGCTTCCCGCTCGAGCGTCGCTTCAAGACGGAGCGCCACGAGAAGCGCGCACCCCGCAGCGCGGGGGATGGCAATTCTTACCGGCAACCAGTGAACGACTGCACCGCCGGCGCGTCGTTGCCGGCGCTGATCGCGCGCGCTTCAGGCGTGCCCGGGGATGTGCAGCAGGATGCCCGCTGCGCCGTCGCCGGCGTCGTGCAGGATCACCTCGCCTCCCTGCGCCTCGACGATGAGGCGCGCGGCGATTGCACCGGAGTAATCGGATTCCGCCATGCAGGACAGCCGGAACAGCGCGGTGGCGAGCGCGCGTGGCAGGACGGGCTGCGACGTGGTGATGGCGACCGACGGCGCATGCGTGTCGCGGTCGTGCATCACGCGCCAAGCGACGCGGCCTCCTGCGGGTGTGAGCTCGAGCACGCAGATCGTGAACGACAGCAGCGCGAGGCGCACGAGTTGCGGATCGCCGATTGCCATGACAGGCTGGCCGGGCACGGCGAGCTCGAGGCTCACCTCGCGCATCGTGGCGCCGTGCCGCAGCACGCGTGCGCAATCGATCGACGTCGCGGCGAGATCGATCGGCTCCCATGACGGCTCGTGGCGAACGGTCAGCGCGTGGATCTCGTCGATGCACGACGCGAGACGCGTGGCTTCCTTCTGCAGCACGTCGATGTAGCGCGTGCGCCGCGCGGCCGCCTCGGGCGTCGCCGCAAGCGCGTCGCCGCGCGCAATACCCGCGGACAGCAGGGCGAGCGTCAGGTTGAAATTGTTGAGCGGTCCCTTTGCCGCATGCACGAGCCCGGTGAGCACGTGCCGGTTCGCCTGCGCCTCGCTCGCAAGCAACAGCGCGCTGTCCGTTGCGAGAACGTGCGCGCGATCGCGCACGAGGACGGCGCGATGCAGCGATCCCGCGTCGGCCATGCCGTGCATTTCGAAGCGTATCGCGCGCGGTCCCGCCGGGGTCAGCACATCGGCACGGCCGCGGTAGGCGTCGCCGTCGGGCAGCGTGCGCGGCCATCGGTCGACGCGCAACTGCGCGCGAAGCTCGCTCCAGTGCTCGCGCAGCGCGGCCTCGTCATCGACGCCGAGCAGGTCGCATGCGCCAGCGCTTGCGAAGGTCAGCGTGTCGTCCTCGTCGAGCACCAGCGTGCCAGCCTGCAGCAGGCGCGCGAGGAGCCGGCTGTCGGGCAGGCCCGATTCCTGCAACACGTTTCGGGCGTTCATCGAATTCCGTTGTCGCCGCGAAGGGGGTGGCCCGCCGCCATGCACACGTTGCCGCGCTCGAACCTCAAGCTACTCATCGTCGACGACGACCCCACCACGCGCGCGCTCCTCGCCGAGGCGCTCGAGACGCGCGGTGCCTGCGTGCGCGCATCGGCTTCCGCGCGCGAGGCGCAGCAGACGCTCGTCGTGTGGCACCCCGACCTGATGATTTCCGACGTGGGCATGCCGCGCGAAAGCGGATACGAGCTCATCCGGCGCGTGCGCCACCTGCCCGCGGAGGAAGGCGGAAGCACGCCGGCCATTGCGTGCACGGGCTACGCCCGCGCCGAGGACCGCGCCCGCGCGATCGATGCGGGCTTCGATGCGGTGGTCGCGAAGCCGGTCGATCTCGACCTGCTCGTCAGCACGATCGCTCATGTGGCCGGTGTACGCGACCCCGGCGAGGCCGGCGACGCCGCGGCCGGCGCGTCGCCCGCTGCATCGGCGCGAAGGTCGGCGCCCGATTCATAGGCTCGCAGGCGGTTGTACAGCGTCTTGACGCTGATGCCGAGAATCTCCGCGGCCGCTTCCTTCGTATGCGTGTGCTGCACGGTCGCGAGGATCAGCCGCTTCTCCATCGCGTCGATGCGATCGCCGACGCCCACCTGGAACGAGCGGCCGCCGCTGAAATCGGCGGACAGTGTCGGCTCGGGAGCGAGTCCCACCTGGGTGATCCAGTCGCCGTCGGTCATGATGTAGGCGCGGTGCACGGCGTTCGACAGCTCGCGCACGTTCCCCGGCCAGTGGTAGCGCTTGAGGCGATCGATTGCGGCCGGCGTGAACGCCTTGTTCGTGTTGCTGCGCCGGTTCAGGTCGGCGAGAAAGTGCGCGGCGAGCAGCTCGATGTCGTCGCTGTGCTCGCGCAGCGGCGGAACGTAAAGCGGAAACACCTGCAGCCGGTACAGAAGGTCCTTGCGCAGCTTCCCGGCGGCGACCGCGTCATGCGGATTGCGATTGCTCGCGGCAAGCACGCGCACGTCGATCTCGATCAGGCGATCGGACCCCACGCGGCTCACCGTCTGCGTTTCGAGCACGCGCAAAAGCTTCACCTGCAGGTCCATCGGCATTTCGGTGATCTCGTCGAGGAACAGCGTGCCGCCGTGCGCGCGCTCGAAGTAACCGCGGTGCTGTCGATTCGCGCCGGTGAAGCTTCCCTTCTCGTGGCCGAAAAGCTCGCTTTCGATGATCTGGGGCGAAATGGCGCCGCAATTGACGGCGAGGAACGGGCGGAGCCTCCGCCGGCTCACCTCGTGGATCGTCTGCGCGACCATCTCCTTGCCCGTGCCGCTCTCGCCGGTGATGAACACCGTGGCGTTGGTCGGCGCCACGCGCGAGAGCTGGTCGTACAGCCGCTGCATCGGCGCCGAAGCGCCGACGAGGCGGCCGAAGTGGCCGAGCGAGCGCAACTCGGTGCGCAGGTCCTTGACCTCGGCCGAAAGCTCGGGCGGCCGGGCGACACGCGACAGCACGCCGCGCAGCTGCGCCAGGTTGATGGGCTTCAGCAGGTAGTCGGTCGCGCCGTGGCGCATCGCCTCGATCGAGCTTTCGAGCGTCGCGTGACCGGTGATCACGACGACCTGCGTTTCACTTTCGCGCGTCGTCGCGTCGCGCAACAGCTCGAGACCGTTGCCGTCGGGCAGGATCAGGTCGAGCAGGATCACGTCGGGCGACGTCGAAAGCAGATCGCGTGCACCTTGCAGCGAATCGGCACAGGCGGTTGTAAATCCGTTCTCCGCGACGAGTTCCGCGAGCGCCTCCGCGGCATGCGTGTCATCGTCGACGATCAGGGCATGAGGCATTGCGAGGGTGGGGCCGAAGACGGGTGTCGGGAATACCGCGCAAGGAGCATACCGGTTGCGGCGAGCAGCCCATGTGCATGAATCTGCACGGTAAACACTTTTGTGCCGCGGATCGGTCCAAACCGCGCGTAATTATTACCTGCCGCCGATGAAATTTGCGCGCCGAACGTGGGCGGTACGCGCACTTTTCGCGTCGAAAATGCGTGTATCCGATCGACGACAGCGCTGATTTGATTCGTCATTTTTTGCGCAGCTTCGGCGATCCGGCGCCGGTCGCATGGCACCGAATCTGCTAAATCCCGCAGGGGACACCCCCTTTCAATCATCTGGAGATCGCAATGAAGAGCGCATTGGTCACACTGCTTTGCACCGGGCTCGTGCTCGGCATCGCGGGTTGCAATCGCGAATCGTCGACGACGCCCGGCACGACACCGCCCGTCGTGACGCCGTCGCCCTCGACATCGTCTTCCTCGTCGACGACGCCGCCTTCGTCGTCGAGCGGATCGATGTCATCGAGCCCGTCGTCGACTCCCAGCACATCGTCGTCGAGCGCGAGCACGCCGCCCGCGTCGCCCGACACGAGCTCGTCGTCGAGCTCGAGCTCGTCTGCCCCGACGTCGACCACACCGAACGACGCGAACAAGGGCAAGTAGCGATCGTTCGCGGGGTTGACAGATTGCGACGCTCGCAAGATAGTGCGCGGGGAGATGCATGACGCCCACGGCCGCCGCGGCGGCGGCCGCCGTTCCACGGGTTGTGTCGGACGCGTGGGCGCGCGACCGGCGGCGCTTGTCGTTCGAAACGGCAGGAACGGCTCGACGGATGCACTTGCTCGACGTCACGATGCTCTATGCGCCGACCAGCGGCGGCGTGGTGCGCTATCTTCGCGCCAAGCACGCATGGCTGCGCCGGCACACGTCGATCCGGCACTCGCTGCTGGTGCCGGGCGCGGCCGATGCGCGGGGTGCGAGCGGCGAGATATTCCTGCGCACGCGCACGCTCGGCCGTCAGGGCCATCGCTGGCCGTTCGCTGCGCATCGCTGGTCGCGCCAGATACGTGAGCTCGCTCCCGACCTGATCGAGGTCGGGGATGCGGGACCCGAAGGCTGGGCGGCGCTGCACGCGGCGCGCTCGCTTGACGTTCCGCTGATTGCGTTCTGTCATAGCGACATCGCGCGAATGGCAACCCGGCGGCTCGGTGCGCTCCCCGGCGCCGCCGTCCAGTTGTATGCGCGCGAATTCTATCGGCGTTGCGATCTCGTCGCAGCACCGAGCGAATTCATGCGTGCGCAACTCAATGCATGGGGTGTCGAGCGCGTGGTTGCGCGGCCGCTCGGCGTCGATGTCGCCACATTCTCGCCGCGCCGTCGCGTACCGGGCTTGCGGCGCGAGCTCGGACTGCCCGCGCGAGCGCGCCTTCTTGCCTATGCCGGCCGCTTCTCCACCGAAAAGAACCTGCCGGTGCTGCTCGATGCATTTCGCGCGCTCGGCCCGCACTACCACCTCGTGCTCGCCGGTCCGCAGATCGAGCTCGCGCTGCCGGCGAACGTCACGCTGCTGCCGTTTCTGCATTCGTCGCTCGAGCTCGCACGCATTCTCGCGAGCGTCGACGGCCTCGTCCATGCCGGCGATCAGGAAACGTTCGGTCTCGTCGTGCTCGAGGCGATGGCGTGCGGACGCGGCGTCGTCGCGGCGAACGCCGGTGCGTTGCCCGAGATCGTCACGCCGGCCGACGGCGTGCTGGTGACACCCGGCGACCCGGCGGCGCTGGCCGAAGGCGTGCGCGCATTCTACCGGCGCGATCCCGATACGCTCGGCCGCGCGGCGCGCGCCCGCGCCGAGAGCGAATACAGCTGGTCGACCGCCATGCGCGGGCTCCTCGGCCTGTATCGCGGCGCCATTGCGTCCGCGTCCGCACGTACGCCGCGCTATGCCACGCCCTGACCCCGCGCAACGCGCGGTGGCCATCGCGATCCACGATGTTTCGCCTGCGACATGGCGCGAGTGCCGCGAGCTTCTGGCGATGCTCGACAATGCCGGCGCGGGGCCCGTCACGCTTCTCGTCATTCCACGGCATCATCACCGCACGAGCGTGTTGCGCGAGCATGCGTTCGTGCGTGCAATGGATGCGCGCCTCGCGCGCGGCGACGAGCTCGTGCTGCATGGGTATTTCCACATCGACGACGCGCCGGCGCCGCGCACGCTGCGGCAATGGTTTGCGCGGCGCGTCCTGACGCGCACCGAAGGCGAATTTGCAGCGATCGACGCTGAAGCTGCGGCGTCCCGCATCGCGCGCGGAGTGGCGCTTTTCGACCGTCTCGGCTGGCCGCTCGCGGGCTTCGCGCCGCCGGCATGGCTGCTTGGCGACGGCGCACGCAGCGCGCTTTCGCATTGCGCGCATGCGTTCGAGTACGTGACGGTGCGCAGCGGCATCTACCATCTGCCTGCGTGGCGCTTCGAGCGCACGGCAAATCTTTGCTACAGCCCCGACAGCGCGTTGCGGCGTGCCGTCTCGCGGGCGGCGATCGGGCACGAGCTGCGCCGGGCGAATGCGCTGCCGCTGTTGCGAATCTCGCTGCATCCACAGGACGTGCGCGGCGCGGGCGTGCTGCGCCACTGGCAACGCCTCATCGCCGATGCGCTTGCCGGGCGCACGCCGGTGACCAAGTGCCAGTGGGTGCGCCTGTTCAGGGCGCCGGAGGCGCCGCCTGGATGCCGGACGGGTCCGCGCTTCGTGTCCGGGGACGATGCCGCGCGCGCTTCACCGGCCCACGCAGCGTCCTGAGCAGCGCAAGCGTGCGCCGTTCGCCGGCGCGCAGCCCCGAAGCCTCGATCCGCACGCGGCGCGGCGGAAGCGCCTCGCCGAGATACGCCTCGACGACACCGGGATGCACGTAGCTCTTGCGGCACACGGCGAGCGTGTTGCCGAGGGCCTGCGCCGCGGCGCGAAGCGCCCGGTTCACCGTCTTCGTGCGCTCGCTGACCGAACCGGGAAGTCCGAAGCGCGTGAGGAGCACCGTTGCGATCACCGTCGCGCCCCACGTGCGAAAATCCTTCGACGTGTAATCGGCGCCGGCGATCTCCTGCAGGTACTCATTCACATCGGTCGCGCAAAGCGGCCGCGTTTCGCCGTCTTCGACATACCGGAAGAGCTCGTAGCCTGGCAGGTCGAGGCAGCGGCGCACCATGCGCGCAAGACGACGGTCGGCAAGCGACAGGTCGTGCTCCTTCCCCGATTTGCCGCGAAAGCGCAGGCGAATGCGGTCACCGCGAACTTGCACGTGCCGAGTGCGAAGCGTGGTGAGCCCGAAGCTGCCGTTGTCGCGCCGGTAGCGTTCGTCGCCGACGCGAACGTAGGTGCGATCGAGCAGGCGAACCATCGCGGCCAGCAGCTTGCGTCGTGGCAATCCCGGCTGTTCGAGGTCGCGCGCGACGGCTTCGCGGATGGCAGGCAGCGACGCGGCGAATTCGGCAAGCCGATCGAACTTGTGCTCGTCGCGCTGCGCCCGCCACTGCGCGTGGTAGCGGTATTGCAGGCGGCCGCGCGCATCGCGTCCGGTCGCCTGCAGGTGACCCTGCGGGTCGCCGCAGATCCATACCGACGTCCACGCCGGCGGGATCGCGAGCATGCGGATGCGCGCAAGCGTTTCGGACGCCCGCACCTTGCGGCCGTCGCCGTCGACGTAGCGGAATGTTTCGGGCGTGCCTTCGCGCCGCAAGCCGCGATCGGTCGAGCGGCTGTAGCGCAGCGACGCCTTTTTCAGCGTTGCGCGAAGCCCGGGATCGGGTGCGTCGGCCTTGACGTTGCCGCCATGGCCGTTGTTTCCGTTTCCGTTGCGAACGGGTCCGGTCGTGTGCGTGACCATTGGACTCACTATGACGCGCGTTCGGCATGCGCGTTCCAATTGCACGCGTGTGCCCCAGTGCCGCTCGAAGTGCGTCGCGCCCCGTGCCGGTTGCGGAAGACCACTCGAACGAAAGCATCGCGCGCCCGATGAAGGCGCGCGAAACTTTCGTCCGTTCGTATTACGACCAGTACGGCCGCGCGTTGTAGAACGAGTGCACGGTCTCGGCCCAGCGCTGATCGGCCATCGTCGGCCAATGGTCCTTGTCGAATCCCGGCGCCTGCTCGAAGCGTTCCTTCGCGACGTTCATCCGGAAGCACTTGTTCTCGGTATCGAGGCGAAGCGCGGACCAGGGGATCGCGAACAGCTTGTCACCGATGCCGAGCACGCCGCCGACCGACATCACCGCGTAGGCAACGCGGCCGGTGGGCACGTCGAGCATGATGTCGGTGATCTCGCCGAGATCCTCGCCCGCGTCGTTGCGCACCGAGTCGCCCTGCAGCGTATCGGCCGCCATCACCTGCGGTCCGGGGCCGCCGTTGCGATCGGTCCAGTAGTCGTCGCCGGTGCGGTAGCGGCTGTCGACGTCGCCGACACCCATCGGGTTCGTGGTGCTCGGCGTGCCTGTTCCTGTTCGGGTGGTTGCCATCGTCATTCCTTTCGTACGCCGTAGCGCGGCGTGTAGCGTTTGGCCATCAAGGCGGTAGGCCGAAGTTCCGACGACGCGCCGAGCTCGAAATGGGTGAATGCCGGCTCGCAGCGCGGCCACGTACGGCCCTCGTCGGGATTGCGATGCAGGTGGGCATCGCTTGCGTTCGTCACGCGGGGGAGGGATGGTTCGGTGTTGCCTGCCATGGGCTGATCCAGTCGAAAGCGACGGGTTCAGGATCGCAAGCGACATGCCATCGGCGCAATTGCCGATAAATCAACCCGCAAGCGATGCAGCCGCCCGAGCCGCCGGTAGGAATTGCAGGTAACTTCGACGCGCGGCTCGCGGCGTCGACGCGCACGGCGCTCAACGCATGATCGCGGCTTTGACGGCGCCCGTGGATGATGCGGCGGTCGGCGCTTCGACCGGCGCCGCCTTGTCCGCCAGCAAATGGTCGAGCCTGCGCCGCAATCCCGGCCACAGTTCGAGGTGCTTCTGCGCAAACGCGAATTGCGCCTCGAGAAATCCGAGCTTCGTGCCGCAGTCGAAGCGCTGCCCATCGACGAGACACGCAAAGACGCGCTCGCGCTCCACCAGCGCGCGCACCGTTTTCGCGAGCATCGGGTCGCGCTCGTCTTGCATCGCGTCCCATACCGCGGAGGTGAAGACGTAGCGTCCGCAAAGCGAAACCGGCCCGGATGCGGCGCCGATCGGCGGCACCTTCACGAGCTCGCGGGCTGCGCGCAGCTTGCTGGTGTTGAGATCGGCCGCGATGAGGCAGCCATTGTCGCTCGCCTCGCGTGCGCTGCGCTGCACGCCGGCTACGCTGACCTGCTGCTCGTCGTACACGTCGAGGAGCTGTGCCAGCGCCGGACGCGGCGCGTCGATGAGGTCGTCGGGCAGGATGACCGCGAACGGCGCCTGACCAATGAGGGAACGGGCGCTCCGCAGCGCGTCGGGAAGCCCGGACGCCTCGCGCTGGCGCACGTAGCTGAACGTCACGCCGCTTGGAACCGCCGAGCGCAGTTCGCGCAGCGCGACGTCGCTTTCGCGCGCGGCAAGCTCGTGCTCGAGCTCGTAAGCGCGGTCGAAATGGTCCTCGATCGCGCGCTTGTTGCGGCCCGTGACGAGAATGAAGCGCGTGAGTCCCGCGGCT
>DASSVX010000359.1:0-3109 GCA_035705655.1 Casimicrobiaceae bacterium | reverse complement strand
GCCGGCGACCATGCCGGAGCGCTTCAGGAACGCGCGACGGTCCATCGTCGCGATCCTCGCGCCGATGCCTCGGGACAGCCGCGGTCCCGCCTGACGGGCGCTATCGGACTTGCGCGTGAGCAGCATGATGCTTCTCCTGCTTGAGAAGTGGATTGACGCGAATTCGATCAAACAGCTCCGCGGGGGAGCGCACTCGCCACGATCAGATGCGGGTCGTCGCGTAATAGTTGCGAACGTGCTCGGTTTCCCGGTAGCCCTGCGATGCGGGCGCGGGCTGCGTCGCTTCGATGACCGCCGCCGGCGCGGCGGCAAGCGCCGACGCGGACGCGGCACCCGCAGCGCCGGCGCCGAACGCCATCAGGAACCGGCGCCGCTTCGAGTCAAGTGCAGGGACGGCAACGGTGGCCGCCGGCGAAATATCGCGGTGCGATGCATCGCTCATGGTGCTCCTCCTGGTGATTCCAAACTGATTCCGCGCGCATGATCGTTAGTCCATGGCGAGTGCGTCGCGGTCCAGCGCCATGTATTGTTCCGTGAATTCTCCTACGCAGGCATAGTAGTTGGCAATAGGGGTTTCACGCATTGCGGTGCAGCAAGAAAAGACCCAGCATCCGATGTGGCGCTCGAAAAACGCGCGCTGCGTTGCAACGGGAACGGGCTCGCGGTCCTCGTGCCCGGCGACCAGAAGCCGCATCGTCTCGCACATCGCGGACAGGTGATCCTCGAGCATCGTGACATCGGCACGACGCGCGATACCGAGCGCCGCCAGCTCGCGTCGAAGCTCCACCAGCGGCTTTTCCATCATGTAGCCGGTCAGCCAGTGCGAACCGTGCAGGTTCACCTCGCACTTGCCGACGCCGACGAAAAGATCGGTGTATTCCTGCGCCGCCGCCTCGGCGTCCATTGCGCCACTCGCGGCGACGAGGCGATTCCAGGCGCGCGCGAACGATGAATCGCCGCCGATCGTGTCGGCCCGCGCGATCGTCTGCAGCAATCGCGCATCGGGACCGTCGGCGTAAAGGCGCGCCAGCAGCGCGTAGAAATCGGCGCGAGCGCGGTCCTCGGGTGACAGCGGATGCGCAAGCGCGATCGTCTGCGCGCTTGTATGATCCCCCCACGCTCGCGGCTTCGCCGCTTCGCTGCCCCCCACGGGGGAGCAATTCGCGCCTTGAGGCGGCTCTGCGGCTCTCATGCGATTCCCCTACGCTTGCGGCGGCCCGGCGCGCTCATGCTCAAAGATTGCGGATGTCCGCGGGCGACTCGTTGGTCATCAGGTCGACGACACGGCAATCGGCGCACATCTTGAGCCGCTCGATGGCACCGGCCGCCGAAAACATCGAATGCGTGCGCAGCCGCTCGAGCATCGCGCCGATGAGCTTTTCGGTGCCCATCGGCTTGCCGCAGCGCACGCACGCGAACACCTTCGCCTCGTTCAGCACACGCGGCGCGCGCGCGTCGGGCGAAAGATCGAGCCGCGGCACGAGCGAAATTGCCTGTTCCGGGCATGTTGCGACGCAAATGCCGCACTGCACGCAATTGCTTTCGATGAAGCGCAGCTGCGGCGTCTCGGCGTGATCGAGGAGCGCCGCCTCCGGACAGGAGCCGACACAGGCGAGACACATCGTGCAGCGCTCGCGATCGACCGCGAGCGCGCCGAACGGTGCGCCGGCGGGCAGCGCAATGGTCGTCTGCGGCACCGGGGCGTGCTGCGCCAGATGCTCGAACGCATGCGCGAGCGTGCGCCGCTTGTCGTTGGTTGCCGCGAATGTCGCCGCAATCCGGGGCGGCAGCGCCACCGGCCACTCCCACAGCGCACGACCGATATCGCCGGCGCTGGCGTCGATCAGACGCAAATGCTCGCCCTGGTAGCCCTGCGCGTTGGCGATCGTCTGCGCGATCCCCATCTGGAAACGCAGCGCATCGAGGTATTGCGGCGCTTCGCGGCCGGTGGCGAGCACTGCGATGCTCGACGCACCCCACGCCAGCGCCGCCATCCACAAGTCGATGCCGACCGAGGCGATGTGCTCGACGGCAACCGGCATCAGGCGCGCCGGCAGTCCGCGCCCGTTCCGCGCGAGCGACTCGAGCAGCGCCTCCGAATCGGCCGCGTGCAGAAGCAGGCCCGCGTCGCGGCCGCCCGCCCGCGCGTAGCTCGCGAGCAGCGTGCGCATCCGCGCGCCGAGGTCGGCCGCCGCCGGGTAGGCGTACGTGATCGCGCCGGACGGGCATACGGTCGTGCACGCGCCGCAGCCCATGCAAAGGTGCGGCTCGACCGCGACGTGATCGCCGTCGGCACGGATGGCCAACGTCGAGCAGACGTCGATGCACTGCGTGCAACCGGTCTTTTCGGAGCGGCTGTGCGCGCAGATCGACGGCTTGTACGCAAAAAACTTCGGCTTCTCGAACTCGCCCACCGCCAGCACGAGCTCGGCAACCGCCCTCGCCTGCGCGAACGGATCGGCACCGGGCGCGAAATAGCCCTGGGGCGGCTGGTGCTGGCGGAACCACGGCGCCGGCGACAGGTCGAGCACGGTATCGAAGCGGCCGCTTCGTGCCGTGTCGCGGCGCTCGAAGTCGATCGCTCCGACGACCCCGCACGCCACCACGCAGTCGCGATGTTCGCGGCAGCGGTCGAGATCGACCTGGAAATGGCGGCCGATCGCCTGCTCGGGGCAGGCGGTCACGCATGCGTTGCAGCGCGTGCAAAGCTCGAGGTCGATCGGATTGAGCTGCGACCACTTTGCGTCGAACGCGCCAAGCCAGCCGTCGAGGTGCGTGAGCTCCCCGGAGAACACCGCCATCTCGCGCGCACCCGGCAATGACGCATGCTGCGACGCCCCGGTGCCGAGGACGGTCACCGACAGCGACACCCGCAAAACCTCGGCCCAGCGCAGCGCCACGTCGAGCGGACCGACGATCAGCACCTGCCCTTCCGACTTGTAGTTGACGATCGGAACCGGCTCCGGATCCGGCAGCGCCGCCGCGGCAAGCAGCGCCGCGATCTTCGGTGTCGCGTGCGGCGCTTCGGCCGACCAGCCGGCCGCCTCGCGAATGTTGACGAAGCGGATCGAGCGCACGCCGCCCGCCTCTTCCGCAACCTCGCCCAGCA
>DASSVX010000358.1:0-16622 GCA_035705655.1 Casimicrobiaceae bacterium | reverse complement strand
CGTCCACTCGCCGACACCATTCGCGACACCGCGGCGTGGCTCGCGACGCGCGACAACGCGGGCGCCTGGAAGAACGTTCTGTCGGCCGATGCCGAGCGGAGCCTCCTCGCGTTATGAGAAAGTAGGGTCAGAGACGACTTGTTCTTCGAACATCGGAAGTATCCGTCGGTGAACACAAGTCGTCTCTGACCCTACTTGCTCAAGCGAGGTCGAGATGACAGGCGCACCGAACGGCAACCTGTGGGACAACCCGGCGGGCACCGACGGGTTCGAGTTCGTCGAATACGCGGCGCCCGACCCGCAGGCGCTCGGGCGCCTCTTCGAGCAGATGGGCTTCACCGCCATCGCGAAGCACCGCTCGAAGGACGTGCTGCTCTACCGGCAGGGGACGATCAATTTCATCGTCAACGCCGAGCCGCACTCGTTCGCGCAATCGTTCGCGCGCGTGCACGGGCCGAGCATCTGCGCGATCGCCTTCCGCGTAAAGGACGCCGCGAAGGCGTATGCGCACTGCGTTGCCAACGGCGCGTGGGGCGTCGAGGCGCATCCGGGTCCGATGGAGCTCAACATCCCGGCGATCAAGGGCATCGGCGATTCGCTGATCTACCTCGTCGACCGCTATCCGACGCACGACCGCACCGGCGTATCGATCTACGACATCGACTTCGTGCCGCTCCCCGGCGTCGATCAGCATCCGGCCGGCGCCGGCCTCACCTACATCGATCACCTGACGCACAACGTGCATCGCGGACGCATGCTCGAATGGTCGAGCTTCTACGAGCGTCTGTTCAACTTCCGCGAGATCCGTTATTTCGACATCGAGGGCCAGTTGACCGGGCTCAAGAGCAAGGCGATGACGAGCCCCGACGGCGGCATCCGCATTCCGATCAACGAAAGCGCCGACGACAAGAGCCAGATCCAGGAGTACCTGATCGACTATCGCGGCGAGGGCATCCAGCACGTGGCGCTCGGCACGCGCGACATCTACGCGACCGTCGAAACGCTGCGCACGAAAGGCGTCGCTTTCCAGGACACGCCGCAGACCTACTACGAAGCACTCGCGACGCGGCTTCCCGGCCACCGCGAGGACACCGCGCGGCTCGCGCGAAACCGCATCCTGATCGACGGTGCGCCCGCCAAGGACGAAATGCTGCTGCAGATTTTCACGGCGACGGTGATCGGGCCGATTTTCTTCGAGATCATCGAGCGCAAGGGCAACGAAGGTTTCGGCGAAGGCAACTTCCAGGCGCTGTTCGAATCCATTGAGCAGGACCAGATCCGGCGCGGCGTGCTGAAGCAGACTTGAAAGGGATTGCTGCGGCCGCACATGCCATTCACCAGCCGTTGAACTCCAGACAAAAATCGTGCAATTGCACGTCGAGTCTGCTAGAATTCAACGTTTCCGACGGGCGTGTAGGTTAGTGCTTACTCCTCTTGGCTTCTCGCTTCTGCGCCAGCTTTCAGACGGCGCCTTCCACTCGGGCGAAGATCTTGCCGCGACGGTTGGGCTGACGCGCGCCCGCGTTTCGCAGCTGCTGAAGCAGGCCGAAACGGCCGGTCTCGCGCTCGAGCGCGTCCGCGGCCGCGGCTATCGGCTGCTCGCCACGCCCGACTTCCTCGACGTCAAGGAAATCCGCGCGGCGCTCGAAGCGCTCGACGTGGAAGTCGCGCCGCCCGACGCCAAGGCCCCGCTGCTGCCCGCGGCCAACGACGATGATCTCATCTTCTCGGAACGTGTTTCCACGATTCCGCTGCACCCGGCCATTGCCGTCGAAGTGACCGACCAGGTCGACTCGACGTCGACCGAGCTGCTGCGCCGCGCGGCCCGCCGCGATATCCACGGCGCGCTGCTCGCCGCCGAATGGCAAACCGCCGGTCGCGGCCGCCGCGGTCGCGTCTGGACCGCCGTCGCAGGCGGCAGCCTCACGTTCTCGCTCGGCTGGCGTTTCGAGCAGGGTGCGGGGTTCGTGGCCGGCCTTTCGCTCGCCGTCGGCGTTGCCGTCGTCCGGGCACTCGAGGCCGAGGGCTTGACCGGTGTCGAGCTCAAGTGGCCGAACGATCTCGTCCATCGCCACCTGAAGGTCGGCGGCATCCTGATCGAGCTCAACGGCGACGCGCTCGGCCCTTCCACCGTCGTCGTCGGCGTCGGCCTCAACATCCGGCTGCCGCAGGCGGTGAAGCGCGACATCGCCCAACCGGTCAGCGACCTCACTGCGGTCGCCGGTCGCGGTGCACCGGCCATCGATCGCAATCACCTGCTCGCGCGCCTCGTCTGCGAGCTCACGGCAAGCCTCAGCCAGTATGCGGCGCAGGGCTTCGTTCCGTTCGCCGCCGAGTGGCAGCGCCGCCATGCCTACCAGGGCAAGCCCGTGAAGCTGCTGCTGCCGGATGGCGAGAGCGTCAAGGGTACGGTCGCCGGCGTCGACAGCACGGGTGCGCTCGTCCTGGCCGACGGCCCGCGTCGCGCACGTTTCCTCGCCGGAGAAATTTCGCTCCGCCGCGCCTGACATTCAACCGGCGCGATCACCGCGCCGTCGCACGCGTGTTCTCGCCTTGAGTCAGATCCTGGTCATCGACGTCGGTAACAGCCGGCTCAAGTGGGCGTTGCGCGGCTCGCGCGGCTGGACCGCCCGTGGTGCCGTGGCAAATCAGGACATTGGCTCGCTCGCCGTGCGCGACTGGCAGAATCTCGAACGTCCGGCGCGCGCCGTCGGCGTCAATGTCGCGGGTGAGGCCGCGCGCGTCCGCGTCGAAGGCCAGCTTGCGCGCTGGCGCCTGCCCATCGAATGGCTGTCCGCCAGGGCAGAGGCGGGCGGCGTCACCAACCACTACCAGGTGCCGTCGCAGCTCGGCGCCGATCGCTGGGCGTCGCTCGTCGCGGCGCGCCGGCGCGCCGTCGCCGCGAATGACGCCGCGCCGCAGCCGTGCATCGTCGTCAACACCGGCACGGCGGTCACGATCGACGCGCTCGACGCCGACGGTGCGTTCCGTGGCGGCCTGATCCTGCCCGGCGTGCGGCTGATGCTGCGCGCGCTCGCCGACAATACGGCCTCGTTGCGAATGGCGCCGGGCGAGTTCCGCGATTTTCCGACGACCACCGCCGACGCGATCTATTCGGGCGCCGTCCAGGCGATTTGTGGCGCCATTGGCGAGATGCGCCGGCACCTTCGCGGCAGCCGCGACGAAATCACGTGTTATCTCGCGGGCGGTGCGCTGCAGGACGTCGCGCCGCGGGTGGCAGCGCCCGTCGAGGTCGTGGATAATCTCGTGCTCGAAGGCGTGCTCGTGCTCGCCTTGCTGCCCCGGCCGCCGGGCGGCGGCTGACGGCGCGCCGTGCGCCGGCGCCGGTCCCCATCCACGACCGACGAACCTGTCTCAAAAATCGGCTGTGCGGGCCGAGAGCGCGAAGGCCCGCAGCGAGCCCCGAGATAGTACTCAGACGTACAGCGAGGGGCGAGCGAGGAAACGACAACATCTATCGGCCTGCACAGCCGATTTGTGAGATGGGTTCATGCGCGCCGCGGTCCTGCTGCTGATAATCGTCAATCTGGCGCTGTTCGCCTACGCGCGCCTCGACCGTGCCGCGCAGAGCGAAGCCGGGCACTTGCGCGAGCAGGTCGAGCCGGAGCGCATCAAGCTCCTCTCGCCACAGGCCGTTGCGGCGCTCGGTCACGCGAAGGTCGTTTGTGCCGAGTGGGGGCCGTTTGCCGATGTCGATCGTGTGCGTGCGCTGGCCGAGATCGAGCCGCTCGCGCCGGCGCGCCTCGTTTCGCAACGTGCGGTATCCGCCGACACCGCGTACTGGGTGAATGTCGGTGCGATGCAAAGCCGCGCGGCGGCCGAGCGGCGGGCGGGCGAGTTGCGCGCGCAGTCGATCACCGATCTGTCCGTCGTCGATTACCCGCGCGGCGCGTTCACCGTGTCGCTCGGTGTGTTCCGCACCGAAGCCGCGGCCAACGCGCGCGCCGAGACGCTCGCCGCACGCGGCGTGACCGGTGCACAGGTCGAGCCGAGGCAGCAGACCGGCGCGCAGTCGATGATCGTGGTGCGCGACGCGCCGGAGGCGCTCGTCACGCGACTGAAGGAGCTGCAGCCGCAGTTCGCCGGCGCCGATCTTCGCGTCGGTGCGTGCGCGCCGGCGTCGTGATGCGCGGCGACGTCGTGATTCGCGACGCGCGCGATCCCGCCGACATCCCGGCTATCCGGCGCCTGTTCGAAGCCTATGCGGCGTCGCTCGACGTCGACCTCTGCTTCCAGAACTTCGCGCACGAGCTCGCAGCGCTGCCCGGCGACTATGCGCCGCCGCACGGCGCGTTGTTGCTGGCCGAGCGAGGCGACGTGCACGTCGGATGCGTCGCGTTGCGACCGTTGCGTGACGAAGCGCTGCGCAGGATCGGCGAAGTGAAGCGGCTCTACGTCGTGCCGGAGGCGCGCGGCACGCGCACCGGGCACGCGCTCATGCAGGCGCTGATCGCGCGTGCGCAGGTCGGCGGTTACGACGAGCTCAAGCTCGACACGCTCGTGACGATGACGAGCGCGCGGACGCTCTATGCGGCGCTCGGATTCCGCCCATGCGCGCCGTACTATCCGAACCCGCTGCCCGGGGTCGGCTACCTGTCGCTCACGTTGCGGCCGCCTTCGTAAGCCGGGCTCAGGTCTGCTCCCACGGCAGACCTTCCTTGCGCCAGCCGCCGAGGGTCCCGCGCCGATGATTCTCGTCGAGCGCGCCTTCGAAGCCCTCGAGCACGTTATAGACCTCGGTGAAGCCGGCTTTCTCGAGCTCGACACCCGCGGCGATCGAGCGCTGGCCGCTGCGGCAGATGAGCACGACGGGGCGATTCATGCTCGCGATCTTCTTCACCTGTCCGATGAAATGCGGATTGATGTCCCAGTCGGGTCCGTCGTTCCACGCGACGTGCTGCGCACCGGTCGGATGCCCGACGAACAGGTACTCCATTTCGCTGCGGCAGTCGATCAGGACCGCGTGCGGATTGCCGTGCAGGAACGCGCTTGCGTCGCGGGGCTTGAGATGCTTCATCCGGGTGTCGGCGAATGCGGTTTGATAAAGTACGAAAATGCAGCCGGATCATACCGCCGAACTCACCCGCCTGCTCCGCGAGCGCATCCTCGTCCTGGATGGCGCGATGGGCACGATGATCCAGCAGTGCCGGCTGTCCGAGCACGATTTCCGCGGCCGCTTCCACGATCATCCGCACGACCTCGCCGGCGACAACGACATCCTGTCGCTGACGCAGCCGTCGACGGTGCGCTCGATCCACGACGCGTACTTCGAGGCCGGCGCCGATGTCGTCGAGACGAACACGTTCAGCGCAACGCGCATCGCGCAGGCCGATTACCACATGCAGGACGAGGCGCGCGCGATCAACGAGTCGGCGGCGCGCATCGCGCGTGAAGCGGCCGATCGCTGGACCGCGCGCACGCCCGGCCGTCCGCGCTTTGTCGCCGGCGCGCTCGGGCCGACGAACCGCACCGCGTCGATTTCGCCGGACGTCAACGATCCCGGTGCGCGCAACGTGCACTTCGATGAGCTCGCGCAGGCTTACGGCGAGGCGATCGACGGACTGATCGACGGCGGCGCGGATCTGCTGCTCGTCGAGACGGTGTTCGACACGCTGAACGCGAAGGCGGCGCTCTATGCGATCGACGACGCGTTCGAGCGGCGCGGCGCGCGGCTGCCGATCATCGTGTCGGGCACGATTACCGATGCGTCGGGGCGCACGCTGTCGGGCCAGACGCCCGAGGCGTTCTGGAACTCGGTGCGTCACGTGCGACCGCTCGCCGTGGGCCTCAATTGCGCACTCGGCGCGGCACTGATGCGCCCGTACATCGAGGAGCTTTCGCGCATCGCAGACACCTTCGTCTCGTGCTATCCGAACGCGGGCCTGCCCAACCCGATGTCCGACACCGGCTACGACGAGTCGCCGGAGGAAACGTCGCGAATGATCGCCGAGTTCGCGCGCAGCGGCTTCGTGAATCTCGTCGGCGGCTGCTGCGGCACCACACCTGCCCACATTCGTGCCATCGCCGACGCGGTGCGCGACATTCCACCGCGCCGCCTGCCTTCCGCAACGGAGTTGGCGGTTGCCTGAGCCCGGGGTTTCGTCCGGCGCAGCGCGCGCCGGCCGCAGCAGCGGACGTCCACTGCGCCTTGCCGGGCTCGAGCCGCTCGAGATCGGCGACGGGTCGCTTTTCGTCAACGTCGGCGAGCGCACCAACGTCACCGGCTCGCGCGCATTCGCGAAGCTGATCCTCGGCGGTGACTACACCGCGGCGGTCGAGGTGGCGCGCCAGCAGGTGCAAAGCGGCGCACAGATCCTCGACGTGAACATGGACGAGGCGATGCTCGATTCGAAGGCGGCGATGGTCCGCTTCCTGAATCTGATCGCCTCCGAGCCCGACATCGCGCGTGTCCCCGTCATGATCGACTCGTCGAAGTGGGACGTGATCGAAGCGGGACTCAAGTGCGTGCAGGGCAAGCCCGTCGTCAACTCGATTTCGATGAAGGAAGGCGAGGCCGAATTCCTGCGCCAGGCGAAGCTCGTGCGCCGCTATGGTGCCGCGGCCGTCGTGATGTGCTTCGACGAGCAGGGCCAGGCCGACACGTACGATCGGCGCATCGGCATCGCGCAGCGCGCCTACGGCCTGCTCGTCGAGCGGGTCGGCTTCCCGGCCGAGGACATCATCTTCGATCCGAACGTGTTCGCGATCGCGACCGGCATCGACGAGCATTCGGGCTACGCCGTCGATTTCATTCGCGCCACCGCGTGGATTCGCGAGCACCTGCAGCACGCGAAGGTGTCGGGCGGCATCTCGAACGTGAGCTTCAGCTTCCGCGGCAACGACGCGGTGCGCGCGGCGATCCACACGGTGTTCCTGTATCACGCGATCCGCGCCGGCCTGACGATGGGCATCGTGAACGCGGGGCAGCTCGGCGTGTACGACGAGCTCGATCCGACCCTGCGCACGCTCGTCGAGGACGTCGTGCTCCATCGGCCGCCGTCCGGCGGCGGCAACGCCACCGAGAAGCTGGTTGCGTTCGCCGAAACGTACAAGGTGCAGGGGAAGCGGCCCGAAGAGGATCTCGCGTGGCGCGACGCGAGCGTCGAAGCGCGCCTTTCGCATGCGCTCGTCAAGGGCATCACGACGTTCGTCGTCGACGATACCGAGGAAGCGCGTCTCGCGGTCGCGGCGCGCGGCGGGCGGCCGATCGAGGTGATCGAAGGGCCGCTGATGGACGGGATGAACGTCGTCGGCGATCTCTTCGGCGCCGGAAAGATGTTCCTGCCACAGGTGGTGAAGAGCGCGCGCGTGATGAAGCAGGCGGTGGCGCACCTGATTCCGTTCATCGAGGCCGAGAAGGCAGCGTCGGGAAGCGAATCGCGCACGAAGGGACGCATCGTCACCGCGACGGTCAAGGGCGACGTGCACGACATCGGCAAGAACATCGTCGGCGTTGTGCTCCAGTGCAACAACTTCGAGGTGATCGATCTCGGCGTCATGGTGCCCGCGCAGAAGATCCTCGCCACGGCGCGCGAGATCAACGCCGACGCGGTCGGCTTGTCGGGGCTCATCACGCCGTCGCTCGAGGAGATGGCGCACGTCGCGGCGGAAATGCAGCGCGAGGGTTTTGCGGTGCCGCTTTTGATCGGCGGGGCGACCACGTCGCGCGTGCATACGGCGGTGAAGATCGCGCCGAATTACACGAACGGGCCGACCGTTTACGTTCCCGATGCGTCGCGCGCCGTCGGTGTCGTGACGAGCCTGTTGTCGGCCGACCATCGCGACGCGTTCGTCGCCGGCGTGGCGGACGATTACGCGAAGATTCGCGTCCAGCACGCGGGCAAGCGCGGGCCAAAACTGATTCCGCTCGCCGCGGCGCGGGCGAATGCGTTCGCGGCCGACTGGGCCCGCTACGCGCCGACGGTGCCCGCGTTCATCGGCGCACGGACGTTGCGCAACGTCGATCTTGCAGACATCGCGGGCCTGATCGACTGGGGGCCGTTCTTCCAGGCGTGGGAGCTTTCGGGTCCGTACCCGGCGATTCTCGACGACGCCGTCGTCGGCGAGGCGGCGCGCAACCTTCTTGCGGAAGGGCAGGCGATGCTCGCGCGCATCATCGGCGAACGCTGGCTTGCCGCCGACGGCGTCGCCGGCTTCTGGCCCGCGGCGGCTGCCGGCGACGACATCGTGCTGTGGACCGACGAGACGCGGCGGACGCCGCTCCTCACCTGGCGAAACCTGCGCCAGCAGAACGAGCGGCCGACCGGCAAGCCGAACTACTGCCTCGCCGACTTCGTCGCGGGCGAGGCGAGCGAGGTGCGCGATTACGTCGGCGCGTTCGCGGTGACCACGGGCGGCGGCGTCGAAGAGCGGGTCGCCGCCTACAAGGCGGCCAACGACGACTATTCGGCGCTGATGCTGAAATCGCTCGCCGATCGACTCGCAGAGGCGTTCGCCGAATGGCTGCACCGGAAGGTGCGTACCGACTGGTGGGGCTATGCGCGGGACGAGGCACTGGACGCGGCCGCGCTCGTGCGCGAGGCGTACCGCGGCATTCGCCCCGCGCCCGGCTATCCGGCCTGCCCCGACCACGCCGTGAAGGCCGACCTGTTCGAGGCGCTGCATGCCGGCGAAGCGGCCATGGAGATCACCGAGAGCTATGCCATGCTGCCGGCCGCCTCGGTGTGCGGGTTCTATCTCGCGCATCCCGACGCGCGCTATTTCGCCGTGGGCAGGATCGGCGAGGATCAGCTCGTCGATTTCGCAACGCGCTCCGGGCTCGATATCGGGGAGGCGCGCCGGCGGCTTGCGCCCAATTTATAGGGTCAGAGACGACTTTTCGTCGCTCTTCGAAAAGTCGTCTCTGACCCTACATCGGTTTTGCCAGCGTGAACGCATGCGGCAGAAGCTCGTGCGCGACGCAATCGATGCTGCCCGGGCCGTCGCAGATGCAACGCACTTGCGCGTCGCGACCGAACTCCATGATGACCTGCCGGCACGCGCCGCACGGCGCGGCCGGCTGCGCCGTGGGCGTGTAGAGCGTAAGCGCGACGATCGACGTGGCGCCGCCGGCGATGGCGCGGAAGATCGCGTTGCGTTCGGCACAGCAGGTCAAGCCGAACGACGCGTTCTCGACGTTGCAGCCACTGGCGATCGAGCCGTCCGCGGTGAGCACGGCCGCGCCGACCGGGAAGCGGCTGTACGGGCAATACGCCCGGGCGCACGCCGCCCTCGCGGCGTCGGCCAGCGCTTGCCAGGGCGTTTGCGTCATATTCGCGTTCCGGCCGGATGAAAATTCGGATTGCCGCGCGTTTTCAGAGACCGGTACAGTATGCAGGATGAGCGCGATCGTGGCCGACGGAATCGTGCAGCGTGAGAAGACGCTCGAGGACTTCGGCCGCCCCGAGCGCGCCGGTCTTTACGTTCCGCGCATCCTCCAGCAGCATCTGGTCGACGATCCGCTTCGGCACGCGTGGAGCGCGGAAGGGACGGCCGTATTCGCCGACGTTTCCGGTTTCACGAAGCTGTCGGAGGCGCTCGCGCAGAAGGGACGCGAGGGCGCCGAGCAGATCACCGAGACGATCGAGAACGTGTTCGGCGTGCTGCTCGGCGTTGCCTACGAGCGCGGCGGCACGCTCCTCAAGTTCGGCGGCGACGCCTTGCTGCTGTGGTTCCAGGGCGACCATCATGTGGTGCGCGCGTGCGGCGTTGCCGCGCGCATACGCGACGTGCTGCGTGACGTCGGCACGATTGCGCTTCCGGATGTGACGATCACGCTGCGCATCTCGCAGGGGGTGCACACGGGCCGTTTTGAATTCTTCGCCGTCGGCACGTCGCATCGCGAGTTGCTGCCGGTGGGTCCCGGGTGGAGCCGGCTCGCGGCCGCCGAAGCGTCGGCGGGCGCCGATCAGATCGTACTCACTGCCGAGACCGCCGCATCGATCCCCGCGGAGTATCTCGGCGACGCGATGGAAACGGGCCGCATGCTGTTGCGCGAGCCCGCGGAGCACGCCGAGAAGCTGCCGCTGGTGCCGAGGCCGAAGCTCGCGACGGAAACACTCGCGCGGTGCCTGTCGACCGCGATACGCCAGCAGGTTCTCGCCGGGGGAGGCGGTTCCGAGCACCGCCCGGTGGCGATCGCATTCATCAAGTTTTCAGGCACCGACAAGCTGATTGCCGAGCATGGCGCGGACGAAGCCGCGGCGGCGTTGCACACGATCGTGAGCACCGTACAGGCCGCCTGCGACGAGCAGGACGTTGCATTCCTCGCCTCCGACGTCGACGCCGACGGCGGAAAGCTGATCCTCGCCGCCGGTGCGCCGAAGGCCACCGGTAACGACGAGGAGCGCATGCTTCTCGCGCTGCGAAAGATCGTGTCCACCGAGCTGCCGCTGCCGATCCGCATCGGCGCGCACCGCGGCGCGGTCTTCGCCGGCGACATCGGTCCCGCCTATCGCCGCACCTACACGGTGATGGGCGATGCGGTGAACCTCACGGCGCGGCTGATGGCGAAGGCCGACGTCGGGTCGATCTACGCCACGGCCGATCTGCTCGACCGCTCGGACACGCACTTCGAGACCGTGCGTCTCGAGCCGTTCAGCGTCAAGGGAAAGGCCGCGCCGGTGCAGGCCTGGTCGGTGGGTCCCGGCAAGGGCTCGAAGACGCGTCACGTTTCGCTGCAGAAGCTGCCGCTCACCGGGCGCAATGCCGAGCTCGGCGTCATTCGCAAGGCATTCGTCAGCGCGCGCGGCGGCGCCGGCCGGCTCATCGACGTCGTCGGCGAAGCGGGGATGGGCAAGACGCGCCTGCTTGAGGCGCTGCGCGATGCGGCCACGGGATTTCGCAAGATCGAGGCGACATGCGAGGCGTATACGGCATCGACGCCGTACGCGGTATGGCGCGAGCTGCTGCGGGAATTGATGGAGTTCGGGCGCGACGATCCCGACAGCGCCGTCATCGAGCGCGTGCGCGGCGATCTTGGCGCCAAGGCGCCCGAATTGATGCCGTGGTTGCCTCTGATCGCAATGACGCTCGGCATCGAAGTCGAGCCGACACCCGAGATGGCGATGCTCGCCGAGAGCAACCGGCGCGCGAAGCTGCACGAGTCGCTGTTGCAATTCCTGGATCTCATTTTCCCGAAGTCGTGCCTGGTCGAGATCGAGAACGCGCACCACATGGACGAGGCTTCCGCCGAGTTGCTGTCGCACGTTGCTGGCGAACTCGGTGCGCGTCCCTGGCTTTTCGCGGTCGCGCATCGAGCATCCGCGAGCGGCTTTCGCGCCGCCGACGCGCCGACGATCGTGCGCGTCGAGCTCAAGCCACTCGCAACGCAGGACGCGCTGCGGATGGCGCAGCTCGCAACGCAGCAGAATCCGCTTCCCGCACACGTTCTCGAGGTGGTGGCAACGCGGTCGGGCGGCAATCCGCAGTTCCTGCGCGACTTGCTGCGCACTGCGATCCAGTCGGGGGGTACCGCCGATCTCCCGGATTCCGCGGAGGCTGCGGCGATGGCGCAGATCGACGGCCTCGCACCGGAGGATCGCGCGCTCGTTCGCCGCGCCGCGGTGTTCGGGCTCACGTTCCACCCGAGGATGCTGTCGTGGCTGACGGAGGACGGCGAAGAGGCGCCGCCGGTCCCGGCGAGCTGGGAGCGCCTGCACGACCTCTTCGAGGAGGAGCCGGACGGTTACCTGCGATTTCGCCGCTCGCTGCTGCGCGACGCGGCGTACGAAGGGCTGCCGTACAAGACGCGGCGTCGCCTGCATCAGGTCGTTGCCGCGCGGCTCGAAGCGGAGATGGATTTTCCCGAGGAGGCGGCCGGCATCCTTTCGCTTCACTATTTCACCGCCGGCGAGTACCGCCCGGCATGGCGGTATGCCCGCGTTGCGGCCGAGCGTGCCGAGGCCGCCTACGCGCACGTCGAGGCGGCGGGCATGTACGCGCGTGCGCTCGATGCGGGCCGTCAACTTCCCGACCTCGATAACGCAGAGATGGCTGGCGTGCACCAGGCGCTGGGGGAAGTTTGGTATCGCGCAAGCGAGTTCCGCAAGGCGGCAGACGCGTACAGCGCTGCGCAGGCGCTCGTTCCCGACGACCCCCTGAAACAGGCAGCGCTGATGCTCAAGCTTTCCTATATCGAGGAAAAGCTCGGCAAATACGCCGAGGCGCTGCGCTATACCGAGCGCTCGCGCGAAATGCTCGACGGATTATCGGGTCCCGAAGTGGCGCGTCGTCTCGGCGAATCGTCGTCGTGGTGCGCCATGCTGCTGCAGTTCGAAGGACGAACGGCGGAAGCGCTCGAATGGGCCGAACGCGCCGTCGTCGAGGCGGAAGCGGCGGACGACCAGGATTCGCTTGCGGAAGCCTATTTCGTCATGGGCTGGGCGTACGGCGAGCTCGGCAAGGAAGGTGCGCAGCGGCTCATGGAGAGTTCGCTTGCCGCATTCCAGGAGGCTGGCAATCTCGTGCGTCAGGCCGGCGTGCTGCTGAGCCTCGGCGTGGTCTGCCAGTGGGAAGGGCGCTGGGACGAAGCGCTTTCGTTCTACGAGCGCGGACGCGACGCGAACCTCAAGATCGGCAGCGTGGTCGGGGCGGCGCTCGCGCGCATCAACGTCTCGGAGATCCTCACCGACCGGGGCGAATGGGGCGAAGCCGAGGCGCTGCTGCGCGAGACGCTGCCGTTGTGGAAGGCGTCGCAGTACCGCTATTACCTTGCCGCGTGCCTGTCGCTCCTCGGTCGCGTCTCGCTGCGCCTCGGCCGATTCGACGAGGCGCTTTCGCGGCTCGAAGAGGCCAAGTCGAACTTCCTGCACGTCGGCGCCGAAGAGGAAGTGCCGGCGATCGATGCGCGTATCGCTGAATGCAAGGTCGCGATGGACAGGCTCGACGACGGGCTCGCGATGGTGGCTGAATTGCTCGGTCGCGCAGGTGAATCGAACGCAGTCACGAAAGTGAGCTCGCTGCTGCAGCGCGTGCAGGGCCACGCGTTGATGAAGCAGGGCGACCTGTGGGGCGCGCGCGATGCGCTGGAAGCAAGTCTCGCGGCCGCACGGGAGAAGCACAACCTCTTCGAGGCAACCTTGACGATGCTCTCGCTGATCGAGCTCGACCGCCTCGAAGGCGTGGAGCCGCCGATCGAGATGCAGAACGAGAGCCGCGCACTGCTTGCGAGCCTCAAGGTGAGGGCGGTGCCCGAGGTGCCTGTTCCTGTGCAGTAGTCGCAGCGGTCGACGCACAAAGCAAAAGCGGCCCGAGGGCCGCTTTTGCTTTGTTGCATAACGTTCGCTATCGGCCGAGCACCCAGCCGTCGCCGATGTCGAATATCGTCGTCGTATACATCACCTGCGTATTGCCATGCGCATCGATGGTGAACGACGTGAACCCGTGCTTGGCGATGCACATCTGCGCCTGCGTGTTGACCTTGTACGGGGCCTTGAAGACGGTCGCATTGTTGGGGATGATCGGGAGCGGCGTGCTCATGACACTCAAGCCGGCCCCGTGGCTCTCGATCGTCGAGACGCCCTGCGCGGTAGGCGAGCCTTCCGTCACCGTTCCCCGGCGCACCTGGTAGGTGATGTTGAAGGTGTTGCCGTTCGGCACCGGGCTGCCTACCATGGCGATCGCGGTCATGCGTTCGGTGAGCGTACTTTGCTGTCCGGCTATCCCGCCCGCGATGACGACCGGAAACGGCACGGCCGGTATGTCGGGTGAGCCCGCCGCCGGAACCGAGTACGGCTGATTCGCGGGGTTGAGCTGCGCCGGCACTGCCGCGATTCCATTGATGGTAATCGTGCTCGTGTTGTTCGCGTCCACCGTGGTGCCGAGATCCGCTGCAAGCGTGCCGTACGAGACCGGCAAGCTGCTACTGACGCATGCCAGCCCGGGTGTCCAGGCGATGTTCGCGCTGGGCGTCGCGCCCGTCGCGAGGTTGCCGCTCATGTCGAGCCACGCGACCTGCGGCCGCGGCGACGTGCTCCACCCGCTCGCGGGCGAGTCGACAGCGACCGGTTGCCAATTCACCGTGTACTGGAATGCCGCGTTCACCTGGCTCTGCGTATCCCACGACAGGTTGACCGTATTCGAAAGCAACGGATCCGCGCTCGCCAGGATGTTGTTCGTGAACGTGTAGAGCACGGGTTTGCAATCACCGTCGGTGACCCCGTCCTTGTTCGAGCCGTTGCGGTTGCCGAAGGCGTAGCCAGGCTGGTCGGGCGCGACATTACCCGGGTTGATGATGCTCGTCGGGAATGGCTCGGTGCAGTTCAGCTCTCCGGCGAAAATCTTGAATGGGCTGGACGTGGCCGACGTAAAGCCGGTGGCGGTGGCCGTCAGCGTGTAGGTACCGAGCGTGTCGAGTGAAAGCGAGTTGAAAACTGCCGTGCCCGCGCTGGCGTTTGCCGAGCCTCCGGCGAGCGCTCCTGTCGCGGGGCTTTGCGTGAGCGTTATCTGACCCGTGAAGTTTGCGGCAGATGAACCGCCAATCAATGCCTGCACTTTGACGGGTGCGGCGCTCGGGTCGTTGACGACACTGGTGATCGTCGAGCCTACCTGTGCATTCGCGGGTTGATTCACGAATTGGAGAACGCACGCGATGCTCGTCGTGCTGGTCGCGGTCGTGCTTCCGTCCGGAGTAAGGAACGACGTACCACCGCCGGAGTTGCCCGCGTTCCCGGTGAACGCCATCGCCGACCACGTATACGAAGTCGAGCACGCATTTTGATCGGCGGGAGCAGACACGGTGAGCGTGAGCGTTCCCGAGGTTCCCGGCGCGACGCCCGAAATATTCGAGATCAGGATCGTGGTGCCGGCGGCGCAGGGCTGCGCCGTCGTGCAGTTCGGCGTCACGCTCGTCGTACTGGTAATCAAGTTCGCTTGTACCTCAACGTGCGTCACGGGCAACGGCGTCGTGAGGTTCATCGAATTGATGTACGAGTTGCCATTCGACAGGTTGTTGAACGTCGCCGTCGTGGTCGTCGACATCGACATCGTCAAGCTGAAGCGCTTTTGCGGGGCGGCGTTGCCGGGCAGCGCGAGCGCAACGAGCGCGATCGCTGTGATGTACAGAAGCAGCTTACGGATACCGTTCATTTCTTGTTCCTTCCTCGGAATCCTAAAGGGCGCTTGCGCCAGGTGCACGCCAGCATTGCACTGGCGGCAAGGTTGCTGGAGTGTGCAAAAATCGGGCCGCCGGGTCGTACATACGCAACTCGCTGATTATGAGCAAATTTCTGCTGGCATTACGAAACGGTTCATCGACGACTGTAAAGAAATTCGACATCCGAACCGGGCGAGCCGTGAATATGAAAAAAGGCGGCCCGATGGGGCCGCCTTGGTGCGAATCGACGCGAAAAGGCTAGCGACCGAGGACCCAACCGTCGCCGATGTCGATGAACCATGCCGACCAGGTGTCGTCGCCATTATCCTGCGACGCGGACGCACGGCATATCTGCGCCTGCTGGCCCACCGAATAAACCGTCTGCTGGACAGCCAACACGTTCTGGTCGGTCGAGAACTGGCCGCTGGTGAGCGTTGGCAATGGCGTCGACATTACGGGCTTGTTGACGGCATGCGTTGTCGCCTGGGTAAGCCCCGTCCCACGCGTCACGGTCCATGTGTTGCTGTTGACCTTCGTCACGTCCATCCGCTCGCCGTCGATGACGATCGAAAACACGCCGGTCGGCAGGCCGAGCGGCGTCGAAACCACCTTGATTTGCTTGTCGTTCACCTTCACTGCCGAGGCGAGCGTCGTCAGTTGCGCCGGCAGCGGCAGGCCGTCGGGACTGGCGGGGAAGGTCGACACATCGGCGCCGACGCACGTCGCCGCCCCAATGAAAATGGCGTTGCCATCGGTCGGCAGCCAGGAGACTTGCCAGGGCGGCGGCACGGGTGTCGTGGGCGGGTCGGTGATCGGTGTGGACGGGAACGGCACGTTGACGCGGTACGCGAACGCCCCGGCGGAATTCGTCTCCCATTTGAAGTGCATCTTGCCGTTCGGCTCGAGGAGATTCGTCACGAAATAATCGACCGGCGACGACGTGCACACCGCGCCGTTCTTGTCGTTGCCGCGCCTCGTCGTCACGCAGATCGGATTGCTTGCGTTGATTCCGCAGCTCGTTCGGGAATCGGCAACGGGGAAATCCTGGCCACAATTGATCGGCCCGCACGAGATGCCGGTGTCCGCGATCGTCGGCGGGGACGCCGCATCGCGCGTGGAAAGCGTGAGCACCATTGGAAAGTCGGTATCCGGCTTGCCACCGAAGGCCACGAACGTGTCGCCATTGAGCTGCGAGCCCGAGTAAACCGTGTTCGAGCTGATGAACGCCTCGCTCTTCGCGACGCAGCTGCTCGCATGGAAAGTCACCTTCATCACCTGCTGGGCCTGGACGGGCGGCGAGATGTTGGTGACGTAAACGGTGCCGGTCGATGGATCGACGCTGCAGCGTGCATTCGGGCATGCGATGTCGCCACTGCCGTTCAGCAGCGCGAGGCCGGACACGGTGAACTGGAACGAGTTGATGTTCGAGTTCGCGGTCGACGGCGGGCTTTCATTCTTGACGCTCACCGTGATGGCCACCGGCGGAATCAATTGCCCCGTCGTCGAG
>DASSVX010000357.1:0-7577 GCA_035705655.1 Casimicrobiaceae bacterium | reverse complement strand
CCCGAGTTCGGCGCGGCGTCGCAGCTCGAGAAGATCGACATGCTGGACTTCGCGAATTTCGTCGCCATCAACAAGTTCGACCGCAAGGGCGCGCAGGACGCGCTGCGCGACGTGCGCAAGCAGTACCAGCGCAACCGCACGCTCTTCAACGTGGCGCCCGACGAGATGCCGGTCTATGGCACGATCGCCTCGCGCTTCAACGACGATGGCGTCACGGCGCTCTACCAGGCGATCGCGGAGCGGCTGCAGACGCATGGCCTCGCGGTGAAGAAGGGCGCGCTCGCCTCGCTGACCACGCGCTGCTCGACGCAGCGGCAGGCCGTGGTTCCCGCGTCGCGCGTGCGCTATCTGGCCGAGATCGCCGAAACGGTGCGCGGCTATCACGAATGGGCCGGGCGGCAGTCGAACATCGCGCGCGAGCGGCAGCAGTTGCGGGCGGCGAAGGCGATGCTCGGAACCAAAGTAGGGTCAGAGACGACTTTCGGCAATGCGTCGCTGAATGTCTCCGAACCCGCCGCGCCGAAAGTCGTCTCTGACCCTACGTTGGTTGCGCTCGATGCGCTGATCGCCGGGCGCGAGGCGGGGCTCGATCCACGCTCGAAGAAGCTCCTCGACATGTGGCCGCGCACGAAGGCCGCCTATGCCGGCGACGAGTACATCGTGAAGATCCGCGACCGGGAAATCCGCACGGCGCTGACGACGACGTCGCTGTCGGGCACGAAGGTGCCCAAGGTCGTGCTCCCGAAGTACGAGGACGACGGCGAGATCCTGCGCTGGCAGTTGACCGAAAACGTTCCCGGCAGCTTCCCGTTCACCGCCGGCGTGTTCGCGTTCAAGCGCGAGAACGAGGATCCGACGCGGATGTTCGCCGGCGAAGGCGACGCGTTTCGCACCAACAAGCGATTTCACCTGCTCGCCGACGGCATGCCGGCGAAGCGGCTGTCGACCGCGTTCGACTCGGTCACGCTGTACGGCAACGACCCGGATCCGCGTCCCGACATCTACGGCAAGGTCGGCAACTCCGGCGTGTCGATCGCAACGCTCGACGACATGAAGGTGCTGTACGCAGGCTTCGACCTCTGCGCCGCGAACAACTCGGTGTCGATGACGATCAACGGCCCGGCGCCGACGATCCTCGCGATGTTCATGAACACCGCGATCGACCAGCAGCTCGACAAATTCAGCGGGGACAACGGCCGCGAGCCGACCGACGACGAGGTCGCGAAGATCCGCGCGTGGACGCTCGCCACGGTGCGCGGCACCGTGCAGGCCGACATCCTGAAGGAGGACCAGGGCCAGAATACCTGCATCTTCTCGACCGAGTTCAGCCTCAAGGTGATGGGCGACATCCAGCAGTACTTCGTCCATCACAACGTGAAGAACTTCTATTCGGTGTCGATCTCCGGCTACCACATCGCCGAGGCCGGCGCGAACCCGATCTCGCAGCTCGCGTTTACGCTCGCCAACGGCTTCACGTTCGTCGAGGCGTACCTCGCGCGCGGCATGCACATCGACGACTTCGCGCCGAACCTGTCGTTCTTCTTCAGCTATGGGATGGACCCGGAATATGCGGTGATCGGCCGCGTCGCGCGGCGCATCTGGGCGGTGGCGATGCGCGAGCGCTACGGCGCGAACGAGCGCAGCCAGAAGCTCAAGTTCCACTCGCAGACGAGCGGCCGGTCGCTGCACGCGCAGGAGATCGCGTTCAACGACATCCGCACGACGCTGCAGGCGCTGATCTCGACGTACGACAACACGAACTCGCTGCACACGAACGCCTACGACGAGGCGATCACGACGCCGACCGAGGAGAGCGTGCGCCGCGCAATGGCCATCCAGATGATCATCAACCGCGAGTGGGGGCTCGGCAACAACGAGAACCCCAACCAGGGCTCGTTCATCGTCGAGGAGCTGACGATGCTCGTCGAGGAAGCCGTGCTGAAGGAGTTCGAGGCGATCTCCGAGCGCGGCGGCGTGCTGGGCGCGATGGAGACCGGTTACCAGCGCGGCAAGATCCAGGAGGAGTCGCTCGACTACGAGCATCGCAAGCACGACGGGTCGTATCCGATCGTCGGCGTCAACACGTTCCGTAATCCGCACGGCGACGCCGTGGTGCAGAAGCTCGAGCTCGCGCGCTCGACCGACGACGAGAAGCAGTCGCAGCTCGCGCGCCTCGCCGAATTTCATGCGCGTCACGCGCACGAGGCGCCGGCCGCGCTCGCGCGGTTGCAGCAGACGGTGATCGACGACGGCAACGTGTTCGAGGAACTGATGCGCACGGTGCGCGTCTGCTCGCTCGGCCAGATCACGAATGCGCTCTTCGACGTGGGCGGGCAGTACCGGCGCAGCATGTAGGCCGAGCAGCCGATGGCGCTATACTCGTCTCGTCGATAGCCTCCGACGGATGTCGACCCTCGCCATCGATACCTACAAGCTCCTCACGGCGCTCAAGGGAACCGGCAAGAGCGCGAACTTCACTGCCGAGGAGATCGCGAACGCGGTCGACGTAGCGCAGGAACGGGCCGAATTGCTGACGAGGCCGGTCTTCGAGGCGCGGATGGCGACCTTCGAGGCGAGAATGAATGGCTTCGACGCCAAGCTCGAAGTGATCCGGAGCGACATCAAGGCCGAAGTGAAGGCCAGCCAATTGCAGAATGTATTTTGGCTTTCGGGCATCATGCTCGCGAGCAACGGCATCGTCATCGCACTGCTTGCGCGGCTCGCCCACGTCATCTGACGGCGAACGCGGCGCGTTTGCCAGCACTACACGAGATTGGTCACGATCGCCTTGCCCAGGTCGGGCGCCGTCTTGATCTGCCCGAGATCCATGAAGGAATATGTAGGGTCAGAGACGACTTTCGGATGGCCCCATACTACATAGATGGCCAGGATCGACGACGATCCTCGGGTTCGATAACAGCGAAGACTTCGTCATGGGCTGAATGCGCGCAGCGTCTTTACGCAGCCGGCGAAGTTTTCCGAGCCTTGCATCCGTTTCGGCCCGCCGTGCGGAAGGCGCGCTAGGGTTCGCCGTGATCTCGTCTCGCTGCGAGCCGAAGTAAGGTCGGAGAAGACGTTCATCGCCGGAACGAGCTGCAGCCGAGAGCGCACGAAAGGCGTCTCTGACCCTACTTATGGATGATGGCGACCGCATGCCAGGTGAGCGCACGCTCTGCGCATGCCACGTCAACCGCGCTTCTATTATTCCGGCGCCGTGCTGCACGTCGTTCAGCGCGGCAACAACCGCGCACCGGTGTTCACCTCTGCCGCCGATCATCGCTTCTATCTCGATTGCCTCCGCGACGCATCACGCACTCACGAGGTGACGATTCACGCGTATGTGCTGATGACCAATCACGTGCACATCCTCGCCTCGCCGGCCCATGAACGGGCACTGCCGCGCATGATGCAGACCGTTGGGCGGAGATACGTCGGCAGGTTCAACTTCCTGCAGCGGCGTACCGGAACGCTATGGGAAGGCCGGTACAAGGCTACGCTCGTCGACAGGGAGGCGTACCTCTTTTCCTGCCTTCGTTACATCGAGCTGAATCCAGTGCGCGCATGCATGGTGCCGACACCAGGCGACTATCGTTGGTCAAGCCACCGCGCCAATGCTTTTGGCGACGACGACCCCGTGATCACGCCGCATCCGTCGTTCCTCGCCTTGGGGTCGACGAACGAGGAACGGCGCGATACCTATCTCCGGATGTTCGGCGAACCCTTGCATGCGGAAACGGTTCGGGCCATTCGCGATGCAACGCAGTTCGAGTGGGCACTCGGCGACGCGGCATTTCGCGAGGTGGTCGAGACGAGGACTGGGCGGCGTGCCCATCGTCTGCCGATAGGGCGCCCCGTAAGCCACGATGCAGGGAAAAGTCGTCTCTGACCCTACTTCGGTATTACAGCAGATTGGTCACGATCGCCTTGCCCAGGTCGGGCGCCGTCTTGATCTGCCCGAGATCCATGAAGAACTTCACCTGGTACTCGAGGCTCGCGCGAAAATCGTCGCGCGTCATCAGACCCTTCACCGTGTCCAGGTCGTAGAAGCCCGACAGCTCGATGATGCGGCTCATGATCGCCGCGTCGGTCGGATTCTTCTGCTCCTTGTTGACGTATTCGGTGATGCCGGCAATCGCCTGCGGGCGCGTCTTCGGGTCGAGCAGATAGCGAACGCCCTTGTCGTGGTATGCCGCGAGAAAGCCCTTGAGCGCCGGAGCGCTCGACGCCAGGACGCTTTGCGTCGTGACGAACAGGTCGTAGTTCAGGAACGCTTTCGTCGGCCCCGGCGGCTTCGTGAAGTCGTCGTACGTGAACAGCTCGCGCGTCTCCTTGCGCGTGCTCATGATGTAGAAGCGGCCGTTGACCGACGGGACGATCGCGTCGACGCGTCCCGCGACAAACGCCGCCTGGCCATCCGCGGCGGCGAGATTGACGAATTCGATGTCCTTCAGCGTCATGTCGAATTTGGCGAGCACGCGCGCGAGGAAGTAGTGGAGCGCCGTGCCGCCCGTCGCCGCGACGCGCTTGCCGGCGAGCTTGGGAACGCTTTCGATACCCGGGGCCGCGAGCAGCGCGAAAAGCCGCGACGGATCGGTCGGAATCGAAATGAAGCGCAGCGGAATCACCCCGCCGGCGAGTCCGAGCAGCGCCGCCGTCGAATTGACGAACGACAAGCCGATGCCGCCGCTGCCCAGTGCCTGGATGATCTTCGGTCCGGCCGCCGCGACGAAAAGCACCTCGTTCAGCGTGACGCCGGCTTGCCTGAACCACCCGTGCTGCTCGGTGAGGTCGATGATTCCCGACGCAGGCGCGCGCAGGAGCCCGATCGACAGCGGCGCACCGCCCGCCGGCTGCGCGCGCGCAAGCGCGCCGAAGCCGAGCGATCCGGCCGTCGCGAGCATCGCGCCGGCACCGGCGCGAACGAGAAAGCGACGGCGGCCCGATGCGGCGTCACGGTTCGACATGGTGTTTCCTCCCTGGTGAAGTGTGCTCGTTGACTACCGCGATCGGACGCCCGCGCGCCTCCTGCAGCGTCGTCCACAGCGTCCGTTTCGCCGCGGCGAAGCCGTCGCTGACGCGCGTCTCGGCGCCGCGTGGCCGCGGCAGCGTGCTGTGGACGATCGAATGCACGCGTCCCGGCCGGCTCGACAGCACGACGACCACATCGGACAGGAACACCGCCTCGTCGAGGTCGTGCGTTACGAAGACGACCGTCTTGCCGGTGCTCTGCCAAAGCTCGAGCACCGCGTCCTGCATTTCGGCCTTCGTCTGCACGTCGAGTGCCGCGAACGGCTCGTCCATCAGCAGCACGTCGGGCGAGTTCGCGTAGGCGCGCGCAAGATCGACACGCTTGCGCATGCCGCCCGAAAGCTGCTTCGGATACGCCTTCCGGAACGCGGTCAATCCGACCGCTTCGCACCATTGCGCGACGAGCCGCTCGCGTTCGGCCCTTCGGACGCCGCGCGACTTCGGGCCGTATTCGACGTTCTTCTCGACGGTGAGCCACGGAAAGACGGCGTCCTGCTGAAAAACGAAGCCGAGCTCGTGACGCACGCCTGCGACCTTTGCGCCGTCGTGCAGCACGTCGCCTTCGGACGGCGTGAGCAGGCCCGCCATCATGCGCAGCAGCGTCGATTTGCCGCAGCCCGATTCGCCGATGATGCAGACGAACTCGCCGCGCGCGATGACGAGGTCGATGTCCGACAGCACGGTGAGCTCGGACGGCGGCGCGCCCATGACGTACCGATGCGTGAGGCCGCGCACCGCAAGCTTGGGCTGTCCCCCCCACGCTTGCGGCTTCGCCGCTGCGCTGCCCCCGGTGGGGGCGGAACTCGCGCCTTGAGACGGCTCCGCGGCGCGAGTGGGCGCAATGTGCCAACGAGGTTTCATGGCTCGCGGCGCACGTCGCTCCACGCCGTCAACGCGCGGCCGGTGCGGCTCGCGAGCTGGTCGAGCAGGGCGCCGAGGAGGCCGATGACGATGATGCCGACGATGGTCACGTCGGTGCGGAAGTACTGCCCGGCGTTCTGGATCATGAAGCCGAGGCCCGACGGCGCGGCGATCAGCTCGGCCGCGACGAGCGCGAGAAAGCCGGTCGATACGCCGGTACGCAGGCCGGCGATGAAATACGGCACGGCGCTCGGCAGCGCGACCGTCGTGAACACGCGCCAGCGCGACGCGCCGAGCGTGCGCGCCGCGTCGACGTAGATCTGCGCAACCTCCTTCATGCCGGCGCGCGCGTTGACGACGCACGGCTTGAACACGGCGAGCACGATGATGATGATCCGCGACGGCTCGCCGATGCCGACCCAGACGATCACGAGCGGGATGTACGCGAGCGCGGGAATCGGCCGCAGCGCGTCGATGATCGGGTTCAGCACGTAGCCTGCGTAGCGAAACCACCCGGCGAGCGCGCCGAGCACGAGCGCGAGCGACGCGCCGATGAGAAAGCCGATCACGACGCGCCGGAGGCTCGCGAGTGCGTTGACGAGCAGGTCGCCGCTTGCGATCTCGTCGCGAAATGCCTTCAGGATCGCGGGCGGCGAGGGTACCAGCGCCGGGTTCGTGCCGGGCCGCAGCGCCATGTACCAGTAGACACCGATGACGAGCGCCAGCGACGCCACGCCGACGAGCACGGACGGCTTGCAAAACCGCGCAATCCACGAACGGCGCACGCTAGAGCGCACGGGCCGGCTCCTCCGGCAGCGCGTCGGCCGCGCGGCGCACCAGGTTGTTCTTCGCCTTTTCGATATGCGCACCCATCAGGAGCGCCGCCGAATGCGCATCGTGGCGCTCGATCGCCTGGATCAGGTGCTGATGCTCGTCGATCACGCGCGGAAAGCGCTCGTCGCCATAGCCGTAACGCTTGAGAAGGGCTGACAGGAGCAGCCAGTGGCTGTCGACGATCGGGAGCGCGCCGGGATTGCCGGCCGCGTCGTTGATCGTCGCGTGGAATTCGCGATTGGCATGCGGAACCCCTGGAAAATCCCCGCTTTCGACGCACGCCTCGAGCCGCTCCGCGGCGCAACGCAATCGCGCCAGGTGCGCCTCCGTCCTGCGCTCGGCTGCGCGGCGCGCGAGCATCGTCTCGATCGCACAGCGCATGTCGAACACGTCCTCGATGAAGCCGCGATAGATCGGCCGCACGCGTGCGCCGCGATTCGGCTCGATGACGACGAGGCCCTCGCCGTGGAGCACGCGCAGTGCTTCACGCACCGGCATATGGCTCACGCCATAGCGCAGTGCGAGATCCTCGATGCGAAGGCGTGCGCCGAACGGCAGGTCGCCCGACACGATGTCGTTGCGCAGCCGCTGCTCGATGTCGGCGAGCGGCGCATCGGCCGCCGCGAGACGCGCGGGCGTACGACCCATCAGTGCGAAGGGCCGCCCCAAGCACTGATCGCCCCCCGGGGGGGGGCAGCGAGCGCAGCGAGCGTGGGGGGCTCATTTCAGGGGACGAGATGCACGCCGGCGCGCGCTTCGCATGCGCGCAGCATCGAGCCGGGGGTGTCATCGGCGCCGTAGCCGTCGTCGAGCGCCTGGCCGAGCAGTGCGAATGCCGCTTCGCCCTGGTGCAT
>DASSVX010000356.1:0-2701 GCA_035705655.1 Casimicrobiaceae bacterium | reverse complement strand
GCGCGGTCAGCGCGCGCCTTCGGAATGACGAAGTCGTATTGCTCGGCCTGCAGCGGGATGAAGCGCAGGTCGTAGGCATGCGCGACGGTATCGATGGCGATACCCCAATCGGCTCGAGACTGCGTCACTGCTGCGGCGACGGCATTGTGGGATTTCGTCTGCACGGCGTAGCCCGGGGGTCGGTGGTTTCCGAGCAGCCGGTCGATCAGGATTCGCGTGCCGCTGCCGGTATTGCGATTCACCATCGTGCAATCGGGATCGCCGAGCACGGCCGCAAGTGCCGCCTGCGCATCCTTGCGGCGAAAGCGTGGATCGCCTTCGCGATGAACGATCCCCTGCATGCGGCCGTAACCCGGCTCGAGCGTCAACGCATCCGTCAGCAGATGACGGTTGTATTCGCCGGTTTTCGGATCCATCAGGTGGATGCCGGCGATGTCGCATTCGCCTCGCCGCGCCGCCGCGAGGCCGCCCATGCTGCCGACGTTCAGCACTTTCGTTCGCACGCCGCGGCGCGTCAACTCGCCCACGATCACGTCGAGCCCTACGCAATGACTGCCGATGATGACGAGATCGGCGGGCTCGAGTCGCTGGCCCAGCAACTGCACGGACACGGTTGCGCCCGCGTCGACGATCTCGGTGTGCTGATCGATGGTGATGAAGCCATCGGCATTGCTGAACGCCGTGACCGAGCCCGAGCCTTTGCCCATTGGATACGCGGCGTAACCGTCGGCAACAGGAACGAGTCCGACGAGCAGATACTCGGTACGCCCGCGTTCGGAGTTGACGCGAACGGCCAGCGTCGCCGGCACGATCTGGCGCCGATCCGGCGGCAGACCCGCATAAGCGCGAAGCACCGGCGCAACGAATTCGTGGAACGTGAACATCGCGGACGTCGGGAATCCCGGCAGGATGACGACGGGCTTCCCGTTGGTCACCGCGAGGCAGATCGGCTTGCCGGGCTTCAGCGCAACGCCGTGCGCAACGATGCCCGGATTGCCGAGCCTGCTGACGACGCGATAAGACAAATCGCCCGCACCTTTCGACGTGCCGCCCGACAGCACGACGACGTCGTACGCAAGCGCATCCTGCACGGCGGAAGCAACGGCGTCGTCGGTGTCGGCGACGATGCCAAGCTGCACGGCCGTGCATCCGAGCTCTTCCACGGCGGCAGCGATCGTCGCTGCGTTCGAGTCGTAGATCGCGCCGATCGGCAATGGCGCACCGGGTGCGACGAGCTCGTTGCCCGTTGAGATGATGGCGACGCGCGGACGGCAATAAACCGACACGTCGGCGCGACCGATTGCAGCGAGCACGCCAATCTCACGCGACGTCAGAAGCTGCCCGGCGCGAAGCACCGTCTCCCCTTTCGCGATATCGGTGCCGGCAAAGCTCACGTTGTCGCCGGGTGCGAGCGGCCGGCTCACTTCCAGCCGTCGACCGTCGTCGACGGGCTCGGTGTGCTCGACCATCGCAACGGCGTCGGCGCCGCGCGGCACCATGCCGCCCGTTGCGATCATCGTCGCGCGTCCGCTCGCGACGGCATGGCGCGGCGTCACACCCGGTGCGAGCACTTCCGCATCGAGCGCAAGCGTTCGAGGTGCTTCCTCCGCGGCGTCGTGCGTGTCGGCGGCCTGCACGGCGAAGCCATCGACATTCGAGCGGTCGAAGCCGGGCACGTCGACATAGGCGGCGATGTCGTCGGCCAGCACGCGATGCAGCGCGCGGCTGAGCGGCACCGATTCGACTGCAAGCGGCGCAAGCCGCAGATGCCGCTGAAAGCGCGCGGTTGCTTCATCGCGCGTGATCACCGTCAGGAACTGCGTCTGCCGCGCATCGGGTGGTGCAACGTGCTGCGTTGCGTCGTGCGTGTCGCGATCAGTCATAGAGGTAGACGTTCACTTCGGTGTCCGCGCCGAACCCTTCAGACTCCGAAGGAACGATGACGAAGCCATCGGCGCGCGTCGTCGAAGACAGGATCGACGCGCCGGAAAGCGCGAGGGGCTCGACGGCGTCGCCGGACATTCGCACGCGGCAATAGTCGACACGCCCGATCGCGGAGGCGATCTTGCGCGCGAGTTTTCCCGGTCGCTGCCGGTGCGGCCACGCTGCGGGACGTCCGCCGCGGATGCGAATCGCGCGGCCGGCAAAGAAATCGTAGGCGCAGAGACACGAGACCGGATTGCCCGGCAGCAGGAACACGAGCGCATCGCGCGTACGACCCATACCCGCGGGGCTCGATGGGCGCATCGCGACGCCGTGGATGGCGAGCTCGCCGACTTCCTTCAGCAGCATCGGCGCATGGTCTTCGCTGCCCACACTCGAACCGCCGGAAACGAGAATGATGTCGGCACCCGGTGCCGTCAGCGCGTCACGAATCCGAGCGACCTCGTCGCCAATTCGCCGGTGCGATTCGACGACACCGCCGTCGCGAACGACGAGTGCGCGCAGCATAGGGGAATTCGCGTCGTAAATCTGGAAGGATGTTTTCTCCGTGCCGGCGCTGACGATCTCGTTACCGGTGACGACGATTCGCACTCGCGGTGACGCCACGACATCGATGTCGGCGATGCCCAGCGAGGCGACGAGGCCGGCGTCCTGCGGCCGCAGGCGACGGCCGGGCTCGAGCACTGCGGCCCCTGCGCGAATGTCCTCGCCACGGCGGCCGACGTGGCGTCCCGGCGGCACCGCCGCGGTGATCTCC
>DASSVX010000355.1:0-6129 GCA_035705655.1 Casimicrobiaceae bacterium | reverse complement strand
CTTGCCGACGTCCTTCGTGGTGAAGAACGGCTCGAACGCCTTCGCGAGAACGTCATTAGGCATGCCCGCGCCCGTGTCGGTCACCGCGATCAGCACGTACTGTCCCGGCTTGATCTCGTTTGCGCGCGCGTACGCCTCGTCGAGGAGCGCATTGGCCGTCTCGATCGTCAGCTTGCCGCCGCCCTCCATCGCGTCGCGCGCGTTGACGGCGAGGTTGAGCAGCGCGTTCTCGAGCTGGTTCGCGTCGACCGCAACCCGCCAGATGCCGCCGGTCAGCACGGTTTCGATCCGGACCGTTTCGCCGAGCGTTCGGTGCAGCAGATCCGACATGCCGGTGACGAGCTTGTTGACGTCGACCGGCTTCGGATCGAGCGGCTGGCGTCGAGCAAATGCGAGCAGCCGCTGCGTCAGCGTCGATGCGCGTTCGGCACCGCGCACGGCCGACGCCACCATCCGCCGTCCATCGTCGTTCGCGACGAGATTGCGCCGTTGCAGCACTTCGAGATTGCCGATGATGACCTGCAGCAGGTTGTTGAAGTCGTGCGCGATGCCACCCGTGAGCTGTCCCATCGCCTCCATCTTCTGCACCTGGCGCAGCGCCGCCTCGGCGTTCTCGCGCTGCTCGATCTGTGCGCGCAGCTTCTCGTTGGCGTCGCCGAGATCGAGTCCCTGGCGGCGCAATTGCTCGTTGACCTCGGTGAGCCGCCGTTGCGCGACGCCGAGCAGCACGAAGATCAGCGACGCCATCGTCACGAGAAGCGCCAGCACCGCGTAACGCTCGAAGCGGCGTGAAATCGGATCGATTGCGGCCTGCAGGTAGACGGTGCCGAGCGCCGTCGTCCCCTGTGCGACGGGTGCGGTGACGAAGAGCTCGTGTTCTTCGATGGTCGGCCGCGCGGCATGGACGGAGGCAGGGACCGGCACGCCAGGCGTGCGCGCGTAGCCGGCGAGGAGCAGTCCGCGCGCGTCGTACACGGCGGCGACGAGAATCTGTGGATCGACGGCGAGCGCCTTCACATATTCCTGTGCCGCCTTGCGGTCGTCGAAGGCGAGCGCGGCGGTGACCGTGGTCGCGAGGATGCGGCTCTGCGCCTCCACCTGCTGCGTCTTCGCCTCCTTGTACCCCTGCTCGTTGTACATGACCATCACGGCGCCGGCGAGCACGAGCACGAGAATGCCCGCCGCAGCAACGGCCGGCATGAAGTTCGCGCGGTCCATGCCGAGGATCGTGCGCAAGTCGATCATTTTTTGCACGAATACATCTAGCCAGGCCTGGGCGACACGCGGCTCGCAAGGCTCAGAAGCTTCGAGCTGATGACGAGGTGATTTTCCGCCGCGGCGCGCTGGTCGATTTCGAAGCGCACGCGATTGTCCTGCACGACGAAGTTCACGATTCCCGTTGCGCGCGCGTCGCTCGCCGCGTCGGTCACCGTGAGCACCGGTGTGCCGCGCAGCTTTTCGAGTACGGCAAAGGCCGCTGCGCCCTTCAGCGCAACGTAGAGGATATGACATCGCGGATCATGCGCCGCCGGCAGCAGGCGAACGACGTCGATCGCACGGCCGCCAACGACCTGACCTTTTACCGCATCGGCAACGAGATCGGTCACCGGATCGCTGCCGGCAACGCAGAGGACGAGCGGATCGGCGCTCGATCGAAAGGTGCCCGCGGGCCACTCGACGAACGGCGCGAACTTGTAAAGATAGGTTGCCTTCACCGCGAACTCGACGCTCGGCGACTGGGCGCGGCCAACGGCCGGCGCGAGCGCCGCGAGCCAGGCTGCGGCCGCGAACGGCAGCAGGCGGCCCGCGCGGGACCACCACAGGTTCCCGCGTAGGTTCAGAAACTCCACCGCGCCCCGAGATAGACGCTTCGCGGAATCTCGAAGGTCGGCGGTGCGATGGCTTCCGCGTGTCGCGCATGCACCAGATTCTGCCCGGCAAGCGACAGCTCGAGCCTGGGCGTCACACGCCAGCCCAGCGTGACGTCGGCCTCGAAGTAGCTCGGGACGCCGACGTCCGGAAGGCTGCCCACCTGCCGCAGCCCGACGAAAAGCTCGACATCGTGCGTGAGATCCATGTACGAGTGCACGAAGATCTGATGACCCGGATCGTGACCCAGCACCGTTTGCATCCCGGCAATGTCGATTTCACCCGGCTTGAGATGAAACGACTTGCGCAGCAACTCGACGCCCGCATCGAGGCGCCACCATGCGAGCGGGCTGTAGCTGGCCCATGCATCGACGCCGTACGTGTGCCCTTCCCAACCGTTGCCGAACGTGACGGGAAGAATGGTGACCGGCGCCGGTTTCGTCGTTCGCAGGTCGGTATAGTCGTTGTAGAACAGCGACACCGAGATCGTCGCGCGCGACAGCGGTTGCGAGCGCCACCCCGCCTCGTACGCGATCAGCTTCTCCGACTGGAAATCGGGCGATGGGTTGACGATGCCCGGCGCCGTGAGATCACGCTCGAGACGCGACGGCGAGCGCACGGCGCGCGAGATCGCGGCCCACAGGAAATTTTTCGCATCGGCCACGAAGCCCGCGCGCACGTTGGGCATCACCGCCCACCCACTCAGGCTGCTGTACTCGAACTTGGACCCGATCGTCACCTTGAGCGCTTCGGAGAAGCCGATCGTGTCCTGACCGTAGAGGTTGGTGAGGCTGAGCGTCTGGCTTTCGGGCTGCAGCACGAACGGGTTCGCGGTATTGACGAAGCGGTCCTGCCAATTCCGCTGTCCGGCGCCCCAGACGAACCGCTGGTTGCTGCCGATCGCGAACACGTGCTCGGCCTCGATGTCGAACGTGCGCAACCGTTCGGCGCTGCCTCCCGTCGCTGCGGGCACGACGCGGTCCTGCTGATCGTAGAATGTCTGCACCGAAAGCGAAGAAGCGTCGCCGAGGCGCCTGTTCCAGCGTCCGAGCAGGTTGCCGCCGCTGCGCCGTCCGCCCGGCGTGTCGACGAGATTGTTGTAGATGTCGCCCTGCACGGTGAACCCGCTCGCGAGCGCCGACATATCGGCGCGAAAGCCCGCCTGCGTGCCGCGCCAGTCGTCCATCGCGCTGCCACCGGTTGCGAGGTCGGTATGGCCCTGCCCGAAGCCGAGCGCGTAACCGCGGTAGGTGCCGAGATCGCCGAGACGCCCGCCCCAGCGGCCCGCGCCGCGCTGCACGAAATCGCCGAGCTTCGCGTCGACGAGCCCGCCCTGCGTGTCGGCCGAGCTTTTGGTGATGACGTTCACCACGCCGTTCATCGCGTTCGAGCCCCACAGCGTGCCCCCCGGCCCGCTGATGACCTCGATGCGCTCCACGTCGGCAAGCATGACGCTCTGCTGATCCCAGAACACGCTCGAGAAGAACGGCGTGTAGATGCTGCGTCCGTCGATCAGCACGAGGAGCTTGTTCGACGCATTGACCGAATTCATGCCCCGCGACGAGATGTTGTACGTCTGCGCATCGACGCGCGCGACCTCGAGATTCGGCGCGAGGCGCAGCGCTTCCGGCAGCGTGGTAGCGCCCGAGCGGCGAATGTCGTCGCTGCTGATCACGTAGACCGCCGCCGGCGCCTGGCTCAACGGCTCGGGCCGCTTCGACACCGACGTGATCTCGACCTGCGAAAGCTCCTCGAGCGACAGGTCGGACAGGTCGCGCAGCGATTGCGACTCGGCATGGCCGGCCGCGAGGAGCAGTGCGCCGAACCACGCGGCGCTCGCCCACGCTTGCAAACGCCGCCACCCGTATGGCGTGCTTCGCGATGCGGGGGTGCCGCCTCCCGGTCGGGTTCGCAAGGTCAAGATCGGCTCCTTTTTTTCGGATTTTCGGTCATGCCACCGGCGAAAAAATACACGAAAGCCTGCGGCCGGCGAAGCGAAACGTCGGAGTTCCGCCTACGTGGACGCCGCGGCGCAATGAATCCGGCACGGCAAGGTCTAATCGAAGCGCGCTGCGAACAGGGGCAGGCGACGGTTCGCGCTCGCACCGCCCATCGGGGAGGCGTCCAATGATGCACGAAATCGAGTCGATCGGCGCTCGCGGCGAGGGCGTCGCAGCGAAGGGCGATGTCGTGGTGTACACCGCGGAGAGCTGCCGAGCCGAGCACGACCACGCCACCTGCATGGCCATCGCGCGGACGCTCGCCGCCATCAAGGATTACACGTTCGCCGGCGAATACGACGTCGATGGTCACTACGCGAAGCCCCTCTATTTCGTGCCGACCGACACGCTCGTTGGCGTGGGGCATGCGTGCGCACTCGGCATCGCCGGCGAGCACGACCTCTTCGGCGGCGTCGTTCCGCACCCGTTCGTCGGCACCAAATGCATCAGCCATCCGCTCGTCGACGATCGCGCGCGCGTTCCCGACGGCTGGTCCGAAGCGTTTGCGCGCCGCGTGCGTTGCGCGGTGCTCGAAGGATTCGCGGCGTTCTCCACCGACGACGCATTCCGCGCGGGGCTGCGGCTGTTTGCGCATGGACCGGTGCGTGTGAAGCGCGCGCTTGGCATCGGCGGCTACGGGCAGACGGTCGTCACCGGTCACGAGGCGCTCGAACGTGCGCTTGCGGATGCCGACACCGCCGAAGTGGCGCGCTACGGCATCGCGCTCGAGCAGGACCTTGCCGATGTCATCACGCACAGCGTCGGACAGGTGCGCCTCGGCGCCCTGCTCGCAACGTATTGCGGCACGCAGCGTCTCACGCCGAACAACCACGGACACCCGGTCTACGGGGGATCCGATCTGCTCGTCGCGCGCGGCGGATTCGACGAACTGCTCGCGCTGCAACCCGCGCCCTCGGCACGTCGCGCCGTCGAGCAGGCGCGCGTGTACGACGACGCTGCGTTCGCATGCTTCGACGGACTGTTTGCGTCGCGGCGCAATTACGACATCGCGGAGGGCAACGATGCGGCCGGCGAGCACCGCTGCGGCGTCCTCGAGCAATCGTGGCGCATCGGCGGGGCCAGCGGTGCCGAGGTGGCGGCGCTGTCCGCATTTCGCGCCGATCCTTCGCTCGCCGTGGTCCGCGCATCGTCCGTCGAGGTGTACGGCGCCGATGCATCGCCGCCTCGCGACGCCACCGTGTATTTTCACGGCGTCGACGCGCATGCCGGTCCGTTGACCAAGTACTTCGTGCTTTCGCGCCATGTACACGATTGACGAAACGTTCGAGATCGCGGTCGACACGCACAGCATCGCCGCGACGCTGATCATTCCCGATTCGCGGATGCCCGGCGTGCTGTTCCTGCACGGCTGGGGAGGAAGCCAGGCCCAATCGGCGACGCGTGCGCGTGAAATCGCGGCGCTCGGCTGCGCCTGCCTCACCGTCGACATGCGCGGACACGCGAAGACGGCGACGCAGCAGGCGACGGTGACGCGCGAGGACAACCTCAACGACGTGCTCGCCGCGTACGACCGGCTGGTGCGCGAGGCGGCAATCGACGACGACCAGATCGCGGTCGTCGGCAGCAGCTACGGCGGCTATCTCGCGACGATCCTCACCACGCTGCGGCCGGTGAAGTGGCTCGGGCTGCGTGCGCCGGCGCTGTACAAGGACACCGACTGGACGTCGCCGAAGCTCGCGCTGCGCCAGTTGCAGGGGCTCGAGGCATATCGCCGGATGATGATCGAGGCGCAGGACAACCGCGCGCTGCGTGCCGCCACCGCGTATCGCGGCGACGTGCTGATCGTCGAAAGCGGGCACGACACGATCATTCCGCACGAGGTCATCGAGAACTACCGGAACGCGTTCGCCGGCGCGCGCTCGCTCACCTACCGGATGATCGACGGTGCGGATCACGGACTTACCGACCCCTCGTGCCGGCAGGCGTATACGACGCTGCTCGTGAACTGGATCACCGAGATGGTGGCGGGCAAGCGCGCGGGCGATGCCGCATCGCAGAAGCGCCTCCAGGAAGTGATGAAGACGCAGAAAAGCGCGGCGGCCGATTGACGATCGGGCGCCACATTCGCCTGATGGCAGGCCTCGAACTCCATGACAATTTGCAAAGCACCGTCGTTCCCGCGGAAGCGGGAACCCATACATGGTCGCCCCCTTTTTGCCAAGCATCCGATTTGCGATAGCGAGCAGGTAGTGATTGCAGCCATACATCCGGCCTTTAGATCGAGGCCGCAACGGCCTCT
>DASSVX010000354.1:0-2978 GCA_035705655.1 Casimicrobiaceae bacterium | reverse complement strand
AGCGGTATCGCGGCCAGCAGAAGCGAACACGACCGGCGCGGAGCGCTCGATGGTGCCGGCACCTGCCGCAGCGCCTGCACCTGCACCGTCACTGTCTTCGGCACCGGCAGCCGCAGCCGATGCGAGCGCAGCCGCAGTGGCATCACGACCCGTTGGCGCGCTCACCGACCAGCGCGCAAAACAAGCTGCGCCAACCTCGAGCCCCGACGAATGGATCGCGCAGATACGAACATTGCGCAGCGATGGACGGATGGCGGAAGCCGCGGGCGCACTCAAAGCTTTCCGCGCCGCGTTCAACGACGCGGACAGGCGGCTTCCGGAGGATCTGCGCGAATGGGCAAAAACGGTACGTTGATCGAAGCACGCTGACGGCGCGCGATCGTCAACCGGTCAAGCGAAACTCAGCCTCCGAAATCTGCAGCAGCTTGCGAATCGGCGCAGGAATAGCCGCCGCGAGCGCTGCATCGCGTGCGAACCATTCGACGCCAGGCATCCGAACAGCGAGTGGCGCACGCGCGACCTGCACGCGAACCGGATACATCGTCAGCGCGAAGTGCGTGAACGTATGCGTCAGCGGCGGCAGTCGGCGCAATTCGCCAGGCATCATCGCGAGCTTGATGCCGACATGGGAAGCAATGTCAGCGTCACGCGGAAGCTCGGGCAAGCTCCACAATCCGCCCCAGACACCAAGTACCGGTCGCCGCTCGAGCAGCACGTCGCCATCGCGCTCGAGCATCAGCACCGTCACCTCGCGCTGTGGAAGCACCTTGCGCGGCCGCGGCGCCGGCAACTCGGCGACTCGGCCAGTGAGGCGTGCTTCGCAGTCCTCGCGAATCGGGCAGACAGCACACTGCTGTCGCGTGCGCGTGCAGATCGTCGCGCCGATGTCCATCAACCCCTGCGTGTACGCGCGAATGTCGCTTGCGTTTGGCGGCACGAGCGCATCGGCAATTTGCCATAGCGCCGCCTGCACGCGCGGCTCGCCGGGCCATCCGTCGACGCCGCGATGGCGCGCAAGCACGCGCTTCACGTTGCCATCGAGGATCGCACCGCGCTCGTCCGAAGCAAACGCAGCGATCGCTGCAGCGGTCGAGCGGCCGATGCCCGGAAGCGCTGCAAGCGTTGCCGCATCACGCGGAAACACGCCACCTTGATCGCGTACGACCGCATTGGCGGCAGCATGCAGATGATGCGCGCGCCGGTAATAGCCGAGTCCACTCCAAACCGCCAGCACGTGATCGAGCGGCGCTGCGGCAAGACTTGCGACAGTGGGAAACGCTGCGACGAAACGGGCGTAGTACGGCAGCACCGTCACAACCTGCGTCTGCTGCAGCATGATCTCGGACAGCCAGATCCGGTAGGGATCGCGGTCCTGCTGCCATGGCAGGTCGTGCCGTCCGTGAACGCGCTGCCACTCGGACACGCGCGCCGCGAACGTTTTCATGGTTACGTCAGCGACCGCCGAGCCGCTGGCGAGCGCGGGTGCCGGCCTCCGATTTCGGATACTTCGCGATCAGCTCCTCGAGCGTGCGCCGCGCGGCGGCGTTGTCGCCGAGATCGGATTGCGCCGACGCAATGTTCAGCAACGCATCCGGTGCTTTGCTGCTGTCGGGAAACTCTTTCAGCATCTGCCGCTGCGTCGCGATCGATCCGCGATAGTCGCGGCGCGCGTACTGCGCGTTGCCCATCCAGTAATGTGCCGACGATGCGAGCGGGCTGCGCGGATACGCCTTCACGAACGCCGAGAAGCCGTTGATCGCGCCCTGGTAATCGCCGCGCTTGAACAAATCGAGCGCGGCGTCGTAAGCGCGCTGCTCGGCGACACCATCGGAAGGGTTGCGAACGGGTGGCGCGGTGGCAACGACGGCAGGCGCACCTGCGGCAGTGCTCGGCGGCACCGCGGCTGGTGGCAGCGTGCCGGCAGTCGGTGGCACGGCGCCAGGCGCCGCCGCATCCGACGATCCCGCTGCCGGCGGCGCGGTCAGCGCCGGTGAAGACTCGATTTTGCGCAGCCGCGAATCGAGATCGACGTACAAGTCGCGCTGCCGCTTTTGCGACTGCTCGAGCTCGTACGTGATCACCTCGATCTGGCCGCGCAGCTTCGCGAGATCGCTTTGCAGCAGCTGCACCTGCGTGCCGAGGTCAGCGAGGCCGCCGCTTTTCGCCTGCTGCTCGAGCACCGCGAGCCGATCCTCGAGCTGCCGCTGCAGTTGCGCAACGCGCTGGTTCGTCGCTTCGATGCGTCGCCGCGCTTCGTCGTCGTCGAAGATCGCCGCATGCGCGGCATTGACGCCGAGCAGAACGGCGACGACGGCAAGCGTGGCACGCAACGACAGCTTCAACGCTTACTCGCCCGAATAGAGAATGTCGTCGCGGCGATTCTCCGCGTACGCGGATTCATCGTGGCCCGGATTCTTCGGCTTTTCCTTGCCGAAGCTCACTGTCTCGATCTGGCTTTCGGTCGCGCCGAGCAGCGTCATCATCCGCTTCACCGAATCCGCACGCTTCTGGCCGAGCGCGATGTTGTATTCGCGCGAGCCGCGCTCGTCTGTATTGCCTTGAACCGTTGCGCGCGCATTGCGATTTTGCTGCAGGTAACGCGCGTGCGCTTCGACGAGCGGACGATACTCGTCCTTGACGACGAAGCTGTCGTAATCGAAGTAGACGCTGCGCTTCGACAGAATGTTGTTAGGATCACGCAGCGGATTGCCACCTGCGCCCGATCCCAGCGCGGAGCCCGTCACGCCCCCAGCGCCGGCGCCGCCGGTCTGCGCGCCGCCCGCGCCGGCGCCCGCGGCGCCTGCCGAGCTCTTGTCGTCGACGGGTGCCTCCGTCGAGGGTGTCGTCGAGCAGCCGGCGAGTGCCGCCGCGATCAATCCGATCCAAAGATATTTGCGCATGCCACCTCCACAGTAAGTCGGCGCGCCGCGACCACGGCACGCATTCGAAAAAGTCATTGGCGCGGGAACGGTCCCCAC
>DASSVX010000353.1:0-5899 GCA_035705655.1 Casimicrobiaceae bacterium | reverse complement strand
CCGGAATCGACAGCCGCGCAAACACGTTCTCGCCGCCGCAAAGCGCAAGCGCCTGGCTCACGAGATGCGTGCCGCCCAGCGTGAACAGCGGTACATCGGAGACCTCGTAGAACACGCGCATCGGCGGTCCCGGCGTGCGTTCGCTCGCAGCCGCAACAACGCGTGCACGGAAGGTCCGCGCCGCCGCGCTTGCGATATCGGCGGTCCCGGCAAGGCGTCCGATGCGTTCGAGGTCGCCCGCGATGGCGTCGATCGACCGCGCATCGGCCTCGAACACCGCGATGCCGCGTTCGCGCAGCGCCGCCACCTGGCGCGGCGTCGTCCACGGCCAGGTGACGATCAGGTCGGGGGCGAGAGCGACGATGCGCTCGACGTCGAGCGCGGCGACATCGCCAACGACCGGGCGCGTGCGCAGCGCTGGCGGATGGTCGCTGCCCTTGATCACGCCGACGATCCGCGCGCCGGCCCCCGCGGCGAACACGAGCTCCGCCGCATGCGGCGCAAGCGTGACGATCCGCGTCGCGGGCGAGGCGAGCTCGACCACGCCGCCCGTATCGTCGACGACGCGAACCGCCGCAACGGCTGGCGCCGCGACCAGCATCGCGAGCAACGCCAGCGTCCGGAACCGGGTCACAGCCGCCACCGCATCCCGCCGAAGACGCGTGCGCCCCCCGTCGCGAAGTCGGCGGCCAGCTCGTAGTGGTGATCGAGCACGTTGTCGGCGCGAACGAACAGCGTCGTCGACGCGTCGAGCGTCCACTCCACGGCGACGTTGACGACGCCGTAACCGCCGAGGCGGCGCCGATTCTCCGCGTCGTCGAAGCGCGCCGACGAGCCGACGATCTCGGCGCTGACGCGCGCCCGGCCGAGCGCCTGCGCGAGCGACACCACGCCGTGGCGGCGCGCGCGCCGCGGCAGCAGGAGGCCGCTGGCCGTGTCGGTGGGCGATTGCAGGTCGAGCGACGCGTGCACGAGCGTGTCGCGCCATTCGACATCGCCGTAGAAGCTTGCACCTTCGAGCGTCGCATCGGCGACGTTGTTCGGTGCGCAGTTGAAGCTCGCGTCGCACTGGAAGACGATCAGGTCGTCCACGCGCTGATGAAACGCGACCGCATGCGCCTGCCATGCGAATTCGCCGGCGCGCGAGGTCCAGTGCGCGCCCGCCTCGACATTGCGCGACGATTCGGGCCGCAGGTCCGGATTCGAGAAACCAGGGAAATACAGGTCGTTGAATGTCGGCACCTTGAAGGCCGTGCCGACGCTCGCCGTCACGCGCCACGCCGGCGTGAGCCGATAGCCCCACGCCAGTGCGCCGGTGGTCTTGCCGCCGAACTGGTTCGAATCGTCATGGCGCACATTCGCCTGCAGTGCATTCGCGCCGGCGTCGACGCGGTAGATTGCGGTGATGGCATTCGTGTCGCGTCCGGTGACCGGAAAGCCGGCGCCGGCACCGACGCGCTCCTCGCGCCGCTCGAGCGCCGCGGTAAGCGCGCCCTGCGGCAGCGTGAAATCGTTCTGCCACGCGAGCTGGCGCTGATGCGTATCGAACGGGAACTCGCCGAACCCGGTTCTCGATACCGAGCGGTCGCTTCCGTCGCCGAACGACAGTCGCGAAGCCCAATTGCGCGCAATCTGGTTGATCGATGCGATCTGCCACGTTTCGAGCGTCGTCATTGTGCGATCGTCGAAGCCGTCGCCCGCATCGAACCGATCGTCGAGGCGGCTCTTGAAATACTGGAGCGCCAGCGTCTGGCCCGCCGCGGCATCGAGCGAGCCCTGCGCGCTGACACTCGCGTTGCGGTAGCCGTCGCGATCGGGGTCGTAGCTCGGATTGGCCGGATTGACGATCGCGTTGAAGCCCTCGCTCCCGCGGCCCGCGAGCTCCACGCTGCCGTGCAGCGGGCCGCGTCCGCCCGAAAGGCCCGCCGCGCCCGACCAGGTATCGAACGTGCCGTAGCCGATCGACGCGTTCGCCGCGATGCCGCCTGTGCCGCCCGGGCCACGACGCGTGAACACCTGGATCACCCCGCCGATCGCGTCGGCGCCGTAAAGACTCGACGCGGGTCCGCGCAGGATCTCGACGCGCTCGATCTGCTCGACCGGGATCGCCTCGAGCGCGGCCGCGCCGCTCGACGCCGAGGCAACGCGCATGCCGTCGATCAGCACCAGCGTCTGCGCCGCGTTTGCGCCGCGCAGGAAGACGCCCGACGTGGCGCCCGGGCCGCCATTCTGGATGATCTCGACACCCGGCTGGCGCGAAAGGAGTGCCACGAGGCCCTGCGCGCCGCCGCGCGCAATTTCGTCGGCGTCGATCACCGTCACGTCGGCCACGAGATCGAGCAGCCGCTGCGGCGATCGCGACGCCGTGACCACGATCGGATCGAGGACCGCGGGGGATACGGGCTGCGCGTACGACGTGCCGCTCAGCGCGGCGATGCATGGGACGAGCCACCACGGCGATGACGCCCGTGACGGCGCTGTTGCGAGAGGAGACATTGGGATCGGTCCGCGTCATGCCGTGAGTGCCCCGCACGGCTTACCAGGGATCCGGAAACAGGGATCAGAGGTCGGGGATCAGCGATTGGCGTCGGCGCCAAAGCGCGCGCAAGACGCCGTCCCGAACCTCGATGCCGAACCCGTTTCCGGACGGTTCTTTGTCGCAACCAGGGAGCGGGAAACGGCAGCAGCACGCGCGCGACGCGCGGTTGCCGACGCCTGACCTCTGATCCCTGGCCTGCAGGCCGGTCTCCGGGCTTGGAAAGCGGGTTCACTTTCCCTACCGTTGCGGGGGCAGCTGCGGCATGTCGCGCGTGATGCGCGGGCACCGCATTCCCGTTTCACCCGCCGGTCGCTTCAGAACGCCGTCCGGCGGACACCTGCACCCGCGATTCTACTGTGGTTTGTTATAATTCGCCCCCCTCCAAAGACACCGCTGTGGCAAGCAAGCTTTTCATTCGCACGTTCGGCTGCCAGATGAACGAGTACGACTCGGACCGCATGGCCGACGTGCTCGCTCGCGAGGGTCTGACGCTGACCGATCGTCCCGACGACGCGGACGTGATCCTCTTCAACACATGCTCGGTGCGCGAGAAGGCGCAGGAGCGCGTGTTCCACGACCTTGGCCGCGTGCGCGCGCTCAAGGTCGAGCGGCCCGACGTGCTGATCGGCGTCGGCGGCTGCGTCGCCTCGCAGGAAGGTGCTGCCATCGTGCGGCGCGCGCCGTACGTCGATCTCGTGTTCGGCCCGCAAACGCTGCACCGGCTGCCGGCGATGATTCGCGCGCGGCGCGAATCGGGTGCGCCGCAAGTGGACATTTCGTTCCCCGAGATCGAGAAGTTCGATCATCTTCCGCCGCCGCGCGTCGACCGTGCGTCCGCGTTCGTCTCGATCATGGAGGGCTGCAGCAAGTACTGCTCGTTCTGCGTCGTTCCGTACACCCGCGGCGAGGAAGTGTCGCGGCCGTTCGACGACGTGCTGACCGAGCTCGCCGACCTGGCACTTTCGGGGGTGAAGGAGATCACTCTGCTCGGACAGAACGTCAACGCCTATCGCGGTCCGATCGACGTTCGGGGTGAACACATGAGCGCCGCAGGGCCGTCCCAAGGCGCTCATTCCCCATCGGGGGGCAGCGCAGCGGCGAAGCCGCATGCGTGGGGGGGTCAATATGCCGATCTCGCGACGCTTCTCGAATACGCGGCGGACATCCCGGGCATCGAGCGGCTGCGCTACACGACGTCGCATCCGAAGGAGATGACTTCGCGGCTGATCGATGCGTACGCGACGATTGATAAGCTCGTCTCGCATCTCCACCTCCCGGTGCAGTCGGGTTCCGACCGCGTGCTCGCGGCGATGAAGCGCGGATACACGGCAATCGAGTACAAGTCCACGGTGCGCAAGCTGCGGGCGCGCCGGCCCGACCTTTCGCTCACGTCCGATTTCATCGTCGGCTTCCCCGGCGAGACCGACGACGATTTCGAGAAGACGCTGCGCCTAGTCGAGGACGTGGCGTTCGACGGCGCCTTCAGCTTCGCGTACAGTCCGCGTCCCGGCACGCCGGCCGCCGATCTTCGCGACCAGGTCCCGGTTGAGGTGAAGCAGGCGCGCCTTGCGCGATTGCAGGCGTTGCTCGACCGCCAGTATCGGGACAATAGCGACCGGATGGTCGGCACGCGCCAGCGCGTGCTCGTCACCGGAACCGCCGTCAGGAACCCGCGCGAGCTGGCCGCGCGCACAGACAACAACCGGGTCGTCAATTTCGCGGGCGACCCCGCGGCGATCGACTGCTACGTCGACGTCGACATTACGGCGGCGCTGCCGCACTCATTGCGCGGCGAACTTACGCTCGCGTGAACGGTCTTCGACGCGTCGCTGTTGCGACCGGCGCACGACCCCTCGTCGATCCTGGAGACACCTCGTTCATGTTGCATCGTCATCTTTCCCGCGCGAGCCTTGCCGTCGGCATCCTCGCACCGTTCGTGATGTCCGGCTGCGCGAGCCTTCCGCAGGCGAATGCCGCGAAGCCTGCCGACGTGGCTGCCATCGCCGCCGCCGCCGTTGCAAGCGCCGAGGCCCGCGACGAGCCCCCGGGCAACGGCCACGCGGAAGCGCCGGGCGGGTCACGTTCCGGCGCGGCGGCCGCGGCGGCCACCGCCGCCGCGCAGGCGGCGCAATATTCGAAGCCGTTCGCCGAGGTCGTCAAAGAGGCGAAGGAGACCCCGGGTCTGTTCAACATCTGGCAGAAGGACGACAAGGTGTGGCTCGAGATCGGCCCCGATCAGTTCGACCACCCGTTCTTCTTCAAGTCGGCGGTGAACCAGGGCATCGGCGAGCACCGCATTTTCGGCGGCGCGATGACCTACCCGATCGGCGTCGCGCAGATCGTCGTGTTCCACAAGCACGGCCAGACGGTCCAGCTCATCGCGAAGAACGTCAAGTACACGGCCAAGCCGGGCACACCCGAGGCGCGCGCGGTCGAGGCCGGATTCTCCGACAGCCTGCTCGCCGTGGCGCCGATCGCGTCGCAGCCATCGCAAGAGCGCAAATCGGTGCTGATCGACGCGAACGCGCTTCTGCTGGCCGACATCCCGGCCGGCGCGGCGATGCTCGACCGCACCTACCATCAGTCGTACGGCTTCGATGCGCGAAACTCTTCGATCGGCATCACGCACGGGCAATCCGACAACGTGACGCTCGAGGTGTCCGCGCATTACGCCGTCGGGCGTCTCGTCGTGCCGGGACCCGGCCATCCGCCCGGCGCGCAGCAGCCGTCGCAGCCGACGACGCTCCCCGACCCGCGCAGCCTCTTCATCGGCTATCACTACACGTTCGCGAAGCTGCCCGACGAGCCGATGCACCCGCGACCCGCCGACGAGCGCGTCGGTTATTTCACGACCGAAGTGCTCGATTTCACCTCCGACGTCCCCCGTGTGCCGGTCGAGCGCTATGCCAATCACTGGCGGCTCGAGAAGAAGGACCCGTCGGCCGCGCTGTCCGAGCCGAAGCAGCCGATCGTGTTCTGGCTCGACCGCAACATCCCGGTCAAGTACCGCGAACCGATCAAGGAAGGCATCCTCGAATGGAACAAGGCGTTCGAGCGCATCGGCTTCAAGGATGCGATTCACGTCGAGGTCCAGCCTGACGACGCGGATTTCGACACCTCCGACATCCATCACGCGTCGGTGCGCTGGCAGACGGTGGCCAAGACGTCGTACGGGGCCATCGGCCCGTCGGTCGTCGATCCGCGCACCGGCGAGATCCTCGATGCCGATATCGGCATCGACGCGAACAACGTGCGCGTCGTGCGCAACCTGCGCCACGAATACCTGCCGCCGCGCAAGGATGCCTTCGCTGCGTTCGCCGAAGCGACGAGCGGCAATGCGCATGCGCAGAGCGACGCCGA
>DASSVX010000352.1:0-8584 GCA_035705655.1 Casimicrobiaceae bacterium | reverse complement strand
TGATTTATCGTTTTTGAACGAAACATCAATTCGTCGATGTCGCTTGCGAGCGACATTTCCGGTATTCTTCGCCGGATCCGGAAATGACAATGACATGACCAGCCATTCGATCCGCTGGCGCTTTATCGTCGTCGCGCTGTTCGTCGCGGCGCTCGGCATGCTCGCCGCCGCATCGCTCGACGATCGCGCAGTCGCGTACGGCAGCAACATGCCGCTCGGCTATGGCGCATTGCACCACGAAACAATGCCGCCCCACGGCAGCCCGCTCGTCGAGCCGATCCTGATCGATCTCGAGGAGCGCACGTTCCGCTTCTTCTGGGACACCGCCAATCCGAAGAACGGCCTCGTTCCCGATCGCTACCCGACGCCGTCGTTCGCGAGCATCGCCGCCGTCGGATTCGGGCTCACGTCGTATCCGATCGGCGTCGAGCGCGGCTACGTCACGCGCACGGAGGCGCGCAAGCGCGTGCTCGCGACGCTGCGCTTCCTGTACAACGCGCCGCAGGGGACGCACCAGCACGGCATGTCGGGCTACAAGGGTTTCTTCTACCATTTCCTCGACATGAAGACCGGCGAGCGCTTCGACGACAGCGAGTTGTCGACGGTCGACACCGCACTTCTCCTCGCCGGCGCGCTGTTCTGCCAGTCGTACTTCGACGGCGCGCATCCCGAAGAGGTGGAGATCCGCCAGCTCGTCGACCAGATCTATCGCCGTGTCGACTGGACGTGGGCGCAGCCACACGCGCCGGCGATCAGCCTCGGCTGGTCGCCCGAGGACGGCTTCCTCGAATACGACTGGCGCGGCTACAACGAGGCGATGCTCGTCTATGTGCTGGCACTCGCGTCGCCGACGCATCCGGTGGGCACCGATGCCTGGCAGCAATGGACGAGCACGTATGACGCAAGCTGGAGCACGAGCTTCGGCCAGGAATACCTTTCCTTCGCGCCGCTCTTCGGTCACCAGTATTCGCACGTGTGGCTCGATTTCCGCGAGGTGCAGGACGCGTACATGAAGCGGCGCGGCCTCGACTACTTCGAGAACACCCGCCGGGCGATCTACGCGCAGCGCGAATACGCAATCTCCAATCCGCTGCGCTGCAAGGATTACGGCGCGAGCGTGTGGGGCATCACGGCAAGCGACGGCCCCGGCGACATCGAGATCGACGACAGCGCCGGCAAGCGGGTCTTTCGCGCCTACGCGGCGCGTGGCATCGGCGGCGCAGCCGCGCACGACGATTGCACGCTCGCGCCGACGGCCGCCGTCGCGTCGATTCCGTTCGCCCCGGAACTCGCGATCCCCGCCGTCGTCAACATGTATCGGCAATTCGGCCGCTACATCTACGGCACCTATGGCTTTCTCGATGCATTCAACCCGAGCTTCACCTTCGCCGACGAGCCGTTGAGCCACGGGCGCTGCATTCCGGGCTTCGGATGGGTCGACGAAGACTACCTCGGCATCGATCAGGGTGCGCTCGTCGCGATGATCGAGAACTATCGCAGCGGCCTGATCTGGGACGTCATGCGCGGCAACACGTACGTGCGCCGCGGCCTCGAGCGTGCCGGCTTCTCGGGGGGCTGGCTCACCGCATCGGCGAAGTGACCGGCATACGGTGCCGGCGCTGCTGCATGAGCGCGCCGGGCCGACCCAAGCGCGAATTGGCCCCGAAGCGCGGAGCGCGGAGGGTCGTGCAATGAGCGCGCCGGGCCGACCCAAGCGCGAATTGGCCCCGAAGCGCGGAGCGCGGAGGGTCATTTTATGGGCGCTCGTGCTCGCCGGTGCGGGCGTGGTTTTCGCTGCGTGCAGCGGGCCGGCGCCCGATGTCACCGTCGTGCGCTTCTGGGCGATGGGACGCGAAGGCGAAGTCGTCACCGCACTTCTGCCCGAGTTCGAGCGCACGCACCCGGGCATTCGCGTCGTCGTGCAGCAGCTTCCGTGGACGGCCGCGCACGAAAAGCTGCTGACCGCGTTCGCGGGCGAAGCGACCCCCGACATTGCGCAGCTCGGCAACACGTGGATCCCCGAATTCGTCGCCCTCGGCGCGCTGCAACCGCTCGATGCGTCGATTCGCGCATCCTCGGTGGATCCCCACGATTTCTTCGCGGGCATCTGGGACACCAACGTCGTCGCAGCGCAAACCTACGGCGTGCCCTGGTACGTCGACACGCGGCTGCTGTTCTACCGGCGCGACGTGCTCGAAGCGGCGGGCATCGCATCCGTGCCCGTGTCGTGGGCCGATTGGACGCGCACGCTCGGCGCGGTCAAGGCGCACGCCGATCCCGGGCGCTATGCGATCCTGCTGCCGATGAACGAAGTCGAGCCCCTGCTCGCGCTGGCGCTGCAGCAGCCCGATTCGCTGCTGCGCGACGGCGGCCGCTACGGCAATTTCGAAAGCGCCGGCTTTCGCCGCGCGCTGGACTTTTACGTCGACATGTTTCGTCGTGGCTACGCGCCGCCGGTCACCGCGGCGCAACTGTCGAATGTGTGGAACGAATTCGGACGCGGCACGTTCGCGTACTACATTTCGGGGCCGTGGAACATCGGCGAGTTCGAGCGGCGGTTGCCGCCGGCGTTGCAATCGACGTGGGCGACGGCGCCGCTGCCCGGACCGGACGGCCCGGGTGCGTCGATCGCCGGAGGATCGAGCCTCGTGGTCTTTCGCGCGTCGAAGGTCAAGGACGCGGCGTGGCAACTGGTCGAGTATCTCGCCCGCCCCGAGGTCGAGCTTCGCTTTCGCGAGCTGACCGGCGACCTGCCGCCGCGGCGCAGCGCATGGAGCGATCCCGCGCTGGCCGGTGACGTGCACGCGCGCGCCTTCCGCGAGCAGCTCGAGCGCGTGAAGCCCGCGCCGAAGGTGCCCGAGTGGGAACGCATCGCCGACGAAATGCGCCTCGTCGCCGAGCGCGCTGCGCGCGGCGAATGGACGGTCGACGAGGCGGTGCGCGAGCTCGACGCGCGCGCCGATCGCATCCTCGAGAAGCGCCGGTGGCTCCTCGCGCGCGAAGCGCGTGACTAGCGCGCTGCAGGCAAGCGGGCGTGCGGGTTTTGTCCGCACGCTCGCCGATCGACGCCATGTCGCCTGGTGGTTCGCCGGACCCGCGCTTCTCGTCATCGCCGTGTTCTTCGTGCTGCCCGTCGTCGCCGCACTGGCGATGAGCCTCACCGACTTCGACATCTACGCGCTCGCCGACCTTTCGAACCTGCGCGTGGTCGGGCTGCGCAACTACGTCGAGCTGCTGCAGCGGCCGCTTTTCTGGAAAGCGCTCGGCAACACGCTTTACTTCGTCGGCGCGGGCGTGCCGCTGTCGCTTGGCGCATCGCTTTGCGCGGCGCTTCTGCTCAATTCGAGGCTCGCGCGCTTCCAGCCGTTCTTTCGCACGGCGCTTTTCGCGCCGGTCGTGACGACGGTCGTCGCCGTCGCGGTGATCTGGCGCTATCTGCTCGGCACGCGTTACGGCATCGTCAACTACGCGCTCGGTGCGATCGGCGTTCCCGCGATCGACTGGCTCGGCGATCCGCGCTTCGCGATGCCGGCCATCATCCTGTTCGCCGTGTGGAAGAACTTCGGCTACAACATGATCATCCTGCTCGCCGGATTGCAGAACATCCCGAACGAGCTTTACGAAGCGGCGCGCATCGACGGCGCATCGGCATTCGCACGCTTCCGCTTCGTCACGCTGCCGATGCTCGCGCCGATCCTCACCATCGTCGCGATCCTGACCGTCGCCGGCTATTTCCAGCTCTTCGCCGAGCCGTACGTGATGACGCAGGGCGGCCCGCTGCAGAGCACGGTCAGCGTGCTGTATTTCATGTACGAGGAAGGCTTCAAATGGTGGAACCTAGGGAACGCGTCGGCGGTGGCGTTCCTGCTGTTCCTGCTGATCTTCGCAGTCACGCTGCTGCAGACGCGCCAGTTGCGCCGCGGCGGGTTCGCGCCATGAGCGCGCCGGGCCGGTCCCAAGCGCGAATCGCCCCGCAGCACGAAGTGCGGAGGGTCGTAACGAGCGCGCCGGAGGGTGGTTCGGTGAGCGCTGCGGTGTCCGCAGCGGCCAGGCCCTGGGCATGGCGCGTGATTCCGCGTCCCGCCGCGGTCGTCGTCAACGGACTGCTGGCCGGCGCGGCGGCCATCGCGCTGTTCCCGCTGCTGTGGATGCTCGCGGTGTCGTTCATGTCCCCCGGCGAGGCGAGCGCCTATCCGCCGCCGCTCGTCCCTGCGCATCCGACGTTCGCCAACTACCGCGAGCTCTTCGCGCACGCGGGCATCGGGCGCTATCTTGCGAACAGCGTGCTGCTCGCCGCTGCGGCGACCGCATTGTCGCTGGTCTTCAACGTGATGGCCGGTTACGCATTCGCGAAGCTGCGCTTTCGCGGTCGCGAGCAGCTCTTCAAGCTGATGCTGGGCGCACTGGTCATTCCCGGGCAGGTGGCGATGGTGCCCCTGTTCCTGCTGCTCAAGCACCTCGGGCTCGTCAATACGTATGGCGGCGTGATCGTGCCTGCGCTCGCGAGCATCTTCGGCATCTTTCTCGTGCGCCAGTACGCGCTGTCGATTCCCGACGACCTGCTGGAAGCGGCGCGCATCGACGGCGCAAGCGAATGGCGGATCTTCGGCGCGATCGTCGTGCCGCTGCTTTCACCGATCATCGTCACCCTCGCCGTGTTCACGCTGCTCGGCACCTGGAACGATTTCATGTGGCCGCTGATCGTACTGTCGGACCAGCACCTGTATACGCTGCCGGTCGCGCTCGCGAGCCTTTCGCGCGAGCACGTACAGGACAACGAGCTGATGATGGCCGGCTCGGTGCTGACGACGCTGCCGGTGCTCGTCGTGTTCCTCGTGCTGCAGCGCTACTACATCCAGGGATTGATGATGGGCGGTGTGAAGGGATGAGAATCGCGCTTGCGGTCGTGCTCGTGCTCGCCGCGTCGCTCGCGCACGCGCAGCCGCCGGCGTCCGACACGCGCATCCTCGATCGCTTCGACGACGTGGCCGCATGGAAGGCGGTTGCGTCCGACGGTGTGTCGGCGTCGATCGCGCGCGTCATCGAGGCGAAGCGTCCGGCGATGCGTCTCGACTTCGATCTCGGCGGCACCGCGGGCTACGCGATCGCGCGCCGGGCGCTGCCGCTCGACCTGCCCGAGAACTACGCGATCACGTTCTGGATGCGTGCCGATGCGCCCGTCAACGACCTCCAGGTGAAGCTCGTCGACGCGAGCGGCGACAACGTCTGGTGGTACGACCGGCCGAACTTCGTTTTCCCCGGCGAATGGCGTCAGATCACGATCAAGAAGCGGCAGATCGAGTTCGCCTGGGGACCCGCGAAGGACAAGGCGTTGCGCCATGTTGCAACGATCGAGATCGCCATCGCCGCCGGAAGCGGCGGTGGCCGCGGCTCGGTCTACGTGAGCGACCTGTCGCTGCAGGAATTGCCGTCCGCATCGGCACCGTGGCCGCCCGTGAAGGTGCGCGCGTCATCGTCGCAGCCGGGTGCCGCGGCCGCGCGCGCCGTCGACGCAAACACGAAGACCGCGTGGCGCAGCAAGGCGGGGCCCGGTCGCGAGCAATGGCTGAGTCTCGATTTCGGACGGCCGCGCGAGTTCGGCGGCCTCGTGCTGACCTGGGGCAGGAACGAATACGCGTCACGCTACGACGTGCAGTTTTCCGATGACGGCCGCAAATGGCGCACCGTGCGCCGCATCACCGACGGCGGCGGCGGACGCGCGGCGCTGCTTTTGACCGAATCGGAGACGCGCTACCTGCGGCTCGTGCTGCACGAAGGCCCGCGGCGCGAATACGCGCTCGCCGAGCTTGCGGTCGAGAATCTCGAGTTCGGCGCGTCGCCCAATGCGTTCTTCGAAGCGCTCGCACGCGATGCGCCGCGCGGCCACTTTCCACGTGGATTCACGGGCGAGCAGGGTGCGTGGACGCTGGTCGGCGTCGACGGCGGTCGCGATACCGGGCTCTTGTCGGAAGATGGTGCGCTCGAGATCGGCAAGAGCGGGTTCACGCTCGAGCCGTTCGTCGTCGAGCGCGGCAAGGTCATCACGTGGGCCGACGTCACTGCGCGCCCGTTCCTCGTCGACGACGACCTGCCGATGCCGGGCGTGCAATGGACGGCCCCGCACTGGTCGCTGCGTGTCACGACGTTTGCGACCGGCACGCCGGACGATATCCATCTCGTCGCCCGCTACGACGTCACCAATCTCACCGATCAGCCGCTCGCACTCACGCTCGCGCTTGCGGCGCGGCCGTTCCAGGTCAACCCGCCGGCGCAATTTCTGAATACCATCGGGGGCGCGAGCCCGATCCACGATCTCGCCTGGGAGGGCGGCGCGCTCGTGGTCAATGGCACGCGTCGCGTGTACCCGCTCGCCGCACCGGCGCGAGTCGGCCTGCGACCCTTCGACGCGGGGCCGCTCGTGCCGTGGCTCGCCACCACCGAGCGGCGCGCGCAGCACGACGTGCACGACGAGTTCGGGTACGCATCGGGCTCGCTTTTCTTTCCCGCGACGGTCGCGGCGCATCAGACGTCGACGTTCGGCGTCGTGATTCCGCTCACGGGTGACGCCGCAGCCCCCGTCCTCGGCGAACGCACGCCCGCACAGTGGCTTTTCCGCGAACAGGCGCGCGTTGCGGCGACGTGGCGCGCGAAGCTCGATCGCGTGACGATCCGCGTGCCCGAGGAAGCGCAGCCGCTCGCCGACGCGCTGCACACGGCGCTGGCGCACATTCTCGTCTCGCGCGACGGCCCGGTGCTGCGTCCGGGAACGCGGGCGTACGCGCGCTCGTGGATTCGCGACGGCACGATGATCGCCGAGTCGTTGCTGCGCCTCGGCCAGGCGCCGGTCGCGGCGGATTACCTGCGCTGGTACGCGCCGCACCAGTTCGCCAACGGCAAGATGCCCTGCTGCATCGACGCGCGCGGCGCCGATCCCGTTCCCGAGAACGACAGCGCCGGGGAGTTCATCTTCCTCGCCGGCGAGGTGTATCGCTATACGCACGACCGTGCGCTCCTCGAGGCGATGTGGCCGCACGTCGAGAAGGCTGCGGCGTACATGGGCACGCTGCGGCGAAGCGAGCGCGTCGGCGCGGCGCAGGACGGCGAACGTCGCGCGACTTACGGCATGCTGCCCGCATCGATCAGCCACGAGGGCTACTCGGCAAAACCGATGCACTCGTACTGGGACGACTTCTGGGCGCTCAAGGGCTACACGAGCGCGGTAAACATCGCCGACGCGCTCGGCCGCGGCGACGACGCGCGCCAGCTCACCGCGGCGCGCGACGAGTTCGGTCACGATCTCGTCGCGTCGCTGCAAGCGACGGCGCAAAGCCACCACATCGACTACCTGCCCGGCTCGGTCGAGCTCGGCGACTTCGATCCCACGTCGTCGACGATCGCGCTCGCGCCGGCCGGCGACGAGCGTTTCCTTCCGCGGGCACTCGTTGCTCCGACGTTCGAGCGCTACTGGCACGAATTCGTCGCGCGCCGCGACGGCACGGCGCCGTGGAAGGAATACACGCCGTACGAGCTTCGCAATGTCGCGGCGTTCGTGCGCCTCGGCTGGCGCGAACGCGCGCATGAGCTGCTGAATTTCTTCATGGAAGGCCGGCGCCCGGCGGCGTGGAATCAGTGGCCGGAAGTGGTCGGACGCGATCCGCGCGCGGTGCGCTTCATCGGCGACCTTCCGCACGCATGGGTGGCGTCCGATTACATCCGCTCGGTGCTCGACCTGTTCGCCTATGAGCGTGGCGACGGCGCCATGGTCCTCGCGGGCGGTGTGCCCGCCCCCTGGCTCGATCGCGCCGGGATTGCCATTCGCGGGTTGCGCACCCCGTACGGGACGCTCAACTATTCGCTCGTTCGCATCAGCGACCGCTTTGCCGAGCTGACGCTGACCGCGAGCGGTCGCGTTCCGCCCGGCGGGTTCGTGCTCGCGGGCCCCTGGTCGCGCCCGTTGCATGCGACGATCAACGGCAAGTCGACGACCGTGCGTGGCGACGAGGTCCGCATCGACGAGCTCCAGGCGCGGGTCACCCTCGAATTGCCGCGCTGAAGCAACGTTGGCCGCGCGGAGCCGATCAGTTCCGAATTTCGGGAAACGCAATGAGCGAACACCAACGCGCGATCGAATTTCCGGAAGCCTTTCTCTGGGGCAGCGCGACGTCGGCCTACCAGGTCGAAGGCTCGCCGCTTGCCGACGGCGCCGGGCCCAGCATCTGGCAGCGCTTCACGCACACGCCGGGTCTCGTGCGCGACGGCGATACCGGCGACCAGGCGTGCGATCAATACCGCCGCTATGCCGACGATGTCGCGCTGATGAAGCGCCTCGGCATGAATGCCTATCGCTTCAGCATTTCGTGGAGCCGCGTGCTGCCACAGGGCCGGGGTGCCGTCAACGCGAAGGGGCTCGACCATTACGAGCGGCTCGTCGATACGTTGCTCGCCAACGCAATCGCGCCTGCACCGACGCTGTTTCACTGGGACCTTCCGGCAGCCCTCGACGATCGCGGCGGCTGGCTCAATCCCGACATTGCGCACTGGTTCGCCGACTACGCCTCGCTCGTGTTTCGAAGGCTCGACGACC
>DASSVX010000351.1:0-4629 GCA_035705655.1 Casimicrobiaceae bacterium | reverse complement strand
GGGAGTTCATCGCGTACTTCAAATGGGCCGACGAGAACCTGCGGCCGAAGGGCGAACAGCAACCGCAACCCGCGGCACCTGGAACGACGTTGCCGCCCGGTCGCACGCTGTCCGGTTCGCCGGGCGAGGTGCGCCCTTCGGGTGCGCCGCAGGCACAGTCGACCGAGAAGGGAAAGGGAAAGCGATGAAACGTCTCTTGTTGCGGTTGACTACAGCAACGGCAATGATCGCCTCCGGTACAGCACTCGCGTGCGGCGCATGCGTCGAGGACAAGGTCGCGGCGACGTATGACCATGCGGTGATTTCGCAGGCGAAGGCCAGGCACCAGCAGGTGCTGTTCGTCGCGCTCGACGGGCCGGACGCCGAGCGCGCGGCGCCGCGCATCGCGGCCGTGGCAGCGAAGGTGCACGGGGTCGAGGCGAAGACGCTGCGCATGTCTGCGTCGCCCGCGGCGTTCTCGATCGCCGCTGCACGCTCGGAGCCGCCCGAGCGGGCCGTCGCCGCCTTTCGCGACGCGCTGCGCGATCCCGCGATGCAGTTGACGCTCGTGCGCGTCATGCGCGATGGCATGCTGATCGAGCCGAAATAACGGCGTGCGGCCGGAACCCGAGCGCGGGGTGCCGGTCTTGATGGGATGGACAGGCGTCGCCTGACAGCGAACGGCGCCGCGCGCCGGCGCTTCCTCTGCGGAACGGGCGCATTGACGACAGCGCTCGCGCACGTGCCTCCTCTTATCGCCGCCGATAACAACCTCGCGCCATCGCCCACGACGCGGGCGGGCGGCCCCGGCGCGCCAAGGCGCGTGCAGCTCAATGTCAACGATCACGACTACGACCTGATGCTCGAGCCGCGCGTGACGCTGCTCGACGCGTTGCGCGAATACATCGGCCTTGCCGGCACCAAGAAAGGTTGCGATCGCGGGCAGTGCGGCGCGTGCACGGTCCTCGTCGACGATCGGCGCATCAATTCGTGCCTCGCACTCGCGGCCGCGCACGAGGGCCATCGCATTCGTACCGTCGAAGGACTGGGCGGCGCCACCGAGCTGCACCCGATGCAGGCGGCGTTCATCGAGCACGACGGCTTCCAGTGCGGCTATTGCACACCGGGGCAGATCTGCTCGGCGGTCGGCATGCTGAGCGAAGCGCGCGCAGACACCGTGAGCGCGGTCACCGCCGACGTGCGCCGGCGCGGTCCCGTCGAGCTCACCGATGCTGAAATCCGCGAACGGATGAGCGGCAACCTGTGCCGCTGCGGTGCTTACGTCGGCATCGTCGCCGCCGTGCGCGACGCGTCGTCGCGGATGAAATAGCGATGCGCGCGTTCGAGTATGTGCGCGCCGCCCGCATCGACGAGGCCATTGCGGCGCTCGCCGATCCCGACACGCGCTGCCTTGCCGGCGGCACCAATCTGCTCGACCTGATGAAGGGGTACGTCGAGCAGCCGGCGCGTCTTCTCGACATCAGCCGCCTGCCGCTCGCCGGCATCCAGGCGCTGCCCGACGGCGGGTTGCGGATCGGTGCGCTCGTTCCCAACAGCGACCTCGCCAACGATCGCAACGTGCGCGAGCGCTATCCGCTGCTTTCGCAGGCGCTCGTTTCCGGCGCGTCGCCACAGCTGCGCAACATGGCCACGGTCGGCGGCAATCTGCTGCAGCGCACGCGCTGTCATTACTTCACCGACGTCGCGTTCGACGCCTGCAACAAGCGCACGCCCGGCTCGGGCTGCGCGGCGCGCGAGGGCCCGAACCGCATCCACGCGATCCTCGGCGCAAGCGAGCAATGCATCGCCGTGCACCCCTCCGACATGTGCGTGGCCCTTGCCGCACTCGACGGCGTGGTCGAAGCGCAAAGCCGATCGGGCGTGCGCCGCATTCCGATGAGCGAGTTTCATCGCCTGCCCGGAACCACGCCCGAGCGCGACACCGAGCTGCGCCACGACGAGCTCGTCATCGCGGTGACGCTCCCGCCCTCGCCGTTCGCCGCGCACTCGCACTATCTCAAGGTGCGCGATCGCGCGAGCTACGAATTCGCGCTCGTGTCCGTTGCCGCGGCACTCGACCTCGCCGGCGATCGCGTTCGTGACGCGCGAATCGTTCTCGGCGGCGTCGCGCACCGGCCGTGGCGGGCGCGCGGCGCCGAGCAGGCGCTGGTCGGGCACACGCTCGACGATGCGGCGATTGCCGCCTCCGCCGCGGCAGCGAGCGACGGGGCGCGGCCTTATCGCGACAATGCGTTCAAGGTGACACTGGCGCAACGCGCGGTCGCGCGTGCGCTGCGCGAGGCCAAGGCAACATGACCGCGATTTCCGCGTCGAAGCTCATCGGCCAGCCGCTCGATCGCACGGACGGGCCGCTGAAAACCACCGGCGGTGCGCGCTACGCTGCGGAGTTTCGCTTACCCGACATTTGTCACGGCGTCATGGTGCTGTCGACGATTCCCCGCGGACGCATCGTCGATCTCGACGCGACGCGCGCCGAGGCTGCCCCGGGTGTCCTGCTCGTGCTGTCGCACCGGAACGCCCCGAGCCTTCCCGATCACGGCCGTGCCGCCTTCAAGCCGCCTGCCGGACGCGCGTTGTCGCTCTTCCAGGACGACGAAGTGCATTACAACCGGCAACCGATCGCGGTCGTCGTGGCGGATACGTTCGAGCACGCGGTTGCGGCCGCTGCGCTGGTTCGCGCGCGCTACGCGAGCGAGCCGCCGCGGCTCGACTTCGAACGGGAGCGGGCCGCCGCGCACAAGCCGAAGGACATGAACGGGAAGCCGCCCGACGCGAGCTGGGGCGACATGGCGGCGGGTGAGCGTGCGGCCGAGGTGCGCTTCGACGCGACGTACACGACGCCGATGCAAAGCCACAATCCGCTCGAGCCCCATGCGACGATCGCGCAGTGGGAGGGCGATCGGTTGACGCTCTACGACGCGACGCAATACGTGTCGGGCGTGCGCGAGGCGGTGGCGAAGACGCTCGGCATCGCCGACGACAACGTGCGCGTGGTGTCACCGTTCGTCGGCGGCGGCTTCGGCTGCAAGGGGTCGGCGTGGTCGCACGTGGTGCTCGCGGCGATGTGCGCGCGCAACGTGGCACGGCCGGTCAAGCTCGTGGTCGACCGCCAGCAGATGTTCGGGCCGGTCGGCGGGCGGCCGCTGACCGTGCAGCGCGTCGCACTCGGTGCGCGGCGCGATGGAACGTTGACTTACGTTCGCCACGACTGCGTTTCGCACACGTCCGACTTCGAGGACTGGACGGAGCCGGCCGCTGTCGTGTCGCGAATGATGTATGCGTGTGCGAACGGATCGACGACGCACCGGCTGGTGAAGCTCAACACGGGGACGCCCACGTTCCAGCGCGCGCCCGGCGAAGCCACCGGCAATTTCGCGCTCGAAGTCGCGATGGACGAGCTGGCCGCGGCACTGGCGCTCGATCCGCTGGCGCTGCGCCTTCGCAACTACGCCGAGCAGGAGGCGGACACCGGCAAGCCGTTCTCGAGCAAGCACCTGCGCGAATGCTATCGCGACGCGGCCGACCGGTTCGGCTGGTCGCAGCGAAGCGCGGCGCCGCGATCGATGCGCAACGCCGGACAATTCGTGGGCTTCGGCATGGCGACGGCCTCGTACCCCGCGCACCGGATGGCCGCTTCGGCGCGTGCCGCGCTGTCGCCCGACGGTTCGTTCGTCGTTCAATCGGGCTCGCAGGACCTCGGCACCGGAACCTACACGGTAATGACGCAGGTGGCCGCCGAGACGCTCGGCGTTCCGGCGTCGCGCGTGCGCTTCGAGCTCGGCGATACGCGATTGCCGCACGCACCCGTGTCGGGGGGATCGATGAGCGCGGCCAGCGTCGGCCCCGCGGTGCAGGCCGCGTGCCGGCAGCTTCGCGACCTGCTGATTGGACAGGCCGTTGCCGATGCAGCGTCGCCGTTGCACGCCGCCGCGCCTTCGAATGTGACGGTCGATGGCGGATGGCTCGCGGTTCGTGACGAACCGTCGCGGCGCGAGACGATCGCCGCGCTGGCCGGGCGCGCGGGACATCCGCTCGAGGCAACCGCCGAGGCGAAACCGGGTAACGAAAGCGAGCGCTATGGCCTGCATTCGTTCGGTGCGGTGTTCGCCGAGGTGCACGTCGACCCCGACCTCGGCGTCATCCGCGTTCCACGCATTGTCGCCGCGTACGACATCGGACGTCCGCTCAATGCGAAGACGGCGCGCAGTCAACTGCAGGGCGGCATCGTGTGGGGCGTGAGCTTCGCGCTGCTCGAGGATGCCCGGATGGACCCGCGCAACGGCCGCATCGTGAACGCGAACCTTGCCGAATACCACGTGCCGGTCAATGCCGACATCCAGACGATCGACGTGACGTTCGTCGACCACCCCGATTTCGCGTTCAACCCGCTCGGCATCCGCGGCATCGGAGAGATCGGGATCACCGGCGTTGCGGCGGCGCTGTCGAACGCCATCCAGCATGCGACCGGCCGGCGCCTGCGCGATCTGCCGATGACGCTCGACAAGCTGCTGTAGCACCGCTCGTCCGCGCGCACGACGCCACGCATGCCGGGCAGGCGCACGTATTGACGAACGCGCGTGCGCTTCGAGCTCGGCGATACGCGATTGCCGCACGCACCCGTGTCGGGGG
>DASSVX010000350.1:0-2656 GCA_035705655.1 Casimicrobiaceae bacterium | reverse complement strand
GTGCAGCGCGATTGTCCCGTGAACGTGCGTCTCGTCGGGAAGCTGTCCGAAGAGGACAAGCTGCAGTACCTGCAGTCCGCCGATATCGCGGTGAATCCGATGTTTGCGGGCTCGGGCACCAACATCAAGATGTTCGATTTCATGGCGGCCGGATTGCCCGTCGTTGCGACATCCATGGGTGCGCGGGGCATTTGCGGCGAGACGCGGTACGGCGTGATCGTTTGCGATGCCGATCGCATGACCGGCGCAATCGCCCGCCTCGTCGCCGACGGCGCGACATGCCGGCGGCTCGGGGAGGCCAACCGCGAATGGGTCATGCGCGACTTTTCATGGGAGAAGCTGTCGCCCGCGCTCGGCGTAAAACTGCGCGAATCGCTCGCAGCCCGCGTGTCGGGCCGTGCCGCGGGGCGTGCCGCCAGCGCGGGACCCGTCGATATCGGCCGGATCGACGAGCCGCAGGCCAATCGCGCAACCCTGCACGACGCGGCGCGGGTCGCGATCCTGTCGACGTTCGGCATCCGCTGCGGCATCGCCGAATACACGAGTTATCTCGCCGAGTCGCTGCTCGATGCCGGAACCGAGTTGACGATCGTCGCAAACCGCATGGACGGGCACGACGCTGCAGGCGTGTGCGTACCCGAGCGATTGCGTGGCGCAAGTGTCGAGCGGATCTGGCAATACGACAATGTGCGCTGGACGGAAGGTCGGGTCGAGACGCGCGATGTCATCGAGCTGCTCCGGACGCGACGTGTGAATCACCTCAACGTGCAATATCATCGCGGCTTTTTCGCGGAAAGCGAATTGATCGACCTGCTGCAGCGCGTTCTCGCAGACGGCATCGCGGTCAGCGTTTCATTACACAATTCGACCGATTCGACGCCGCATCTGCTTGCCGCGCTTGCCGCGATGCCGATCACGGTCGTCGTTCATCGCCGCGCCGAGCGCGACCGGTTGCGCGCCCTCGGCGTCCGCGGCGCAACGTACATTCCCCAGGGCATTCGAACGCCGCCGGTCATCGGCGAAGCGATGCCGCGAGCGCTCGCAGTCCGCGGCGGCCGACCGCCCGTGATCGGCACATTCGGGTTTCTGCGCCCGCACAAGGGGCTGCTCGAGTTGATCGATGCAGTGTCGATCCTGCGCGCAGTATTTCCCGGGCTCCGGCTGCTTGCGCAGACCGCGCTCTATCCGTCGGCCGATTCCGCGGCGTATCTGCAGAAGGTAACGCAGCGAATCGACGCACTGGCGCTCGCCGATGCGATCACGCTGGATCACGGATTTCGCGACATCGATGAAGTGATCACGACACTTACGGCCGTCGATGTGGTCGTGCTGCCTTATGCGCGCTCCGACGAGGGTTCGAGCGCCGCGGCGGCCGCCGCGCTGGCTGCGCGGCGTGCGCTCATCACGACGAGCGCGCCGATCTTCGATGAGTTGCGAGGTGTTGCATACAGGGCCGAAGACAATTCGCCGCCGGTCCTGGCCGCGGCGATCGGCACGGTGTTGTCAAACGATGCACTTTGCGGCCATCTCGGGCGACGCTCCGGCCGATACGCCGATTCGCACGTCTGGGGCGCCGTTGCCCGGCAGTTCCTCGACCTGGTCGAAATGCAACGTCACGAGCGCACCGATGTCGTGGATGGTTCGGGTCGCGCGCATATGGACACGGCGGCTCGCGTTTGACGCTTGGCGCCTGGTGTTGCTCGCGCGTGAACCGGGAGGCGCGCTACGCTTGTGCACTTGCGCAAAACGACCGTACGAGGTCGACGACGCGATCGACGTGCGTCAGCGACAGTCCGGGGTAGCACGGGAGCGACACGACCTCGCGGCACGCCGCCTCGGTCATCGGCAACTCGAGGTGGTCCAGCATGCGCACTGGTTGCCGATGGTCGGGAATGGGGTAATGCACGTCGGTTCCGATTCCTGCCTCCCGAAGGCGCGCGCGAAGCGCTTCCCGGTGCTGCACCCGGATGACGAAGAGGTGCGCAACGTACTCATCGTCGCTGAAATCGGGCAGCGTGATTCCCAGTCCGGCAAACCCACGGTGGTAGTGGCGGGCAATCGACACCCGTGCCGCATTCCAGGCGGCGAGGCGCGGCAGCTTGACGCGGAGGAATGCGGCCTGCAACTCGTCGAGCCGCGTGTTCCGGCCACCCGGATGCTCGACGCGATACTTGGTCGACCACCCGTACTGGCGCAGCGCGCGCAGGCGCTCCGAAACCTCGTCGTCAGACGTGACGACCGCACCGGCGTCGCCGAGCGCGCCCAGATTCTTCGTCGGATAGAAGCTGAAGCAGCCGGCCGTTGCGAACGAGCCGGCGCGCTGCGCGTTCCGCGCCGCACCGTGCGCCTGTGCGCAATCCTCGATCACCGCGATCCCATACTCATTCGCGAGTGCAACGATCGGCTCGATCGCTGCGAGCCGCCCGTACAGGTGGGTGACGACGACGGCGTCGACGCCCCGGATCGACGCCTCGAGCGACGCCGGCGACATCGTCAGCGTTTCGTCCACGTCGACGAACACCGGCTCGGCGCCGATGGCGGCGAGCGCGGTGCCCGCGTAATAGCCGGCGTTGGCGACAACGGCAACGCGATCGCCGCGATCGACGCCCGTTGCGCGAAGTGCAAGCTCGAGCGCGTCGGTGCCGTTGCCGACGCC
>DASSVX010000349.1:0-8737 GCA_035705655.1 Casimicrobiaceae bacterium | reverse complement strand
AAAATGCGGCGATGCTCGGGACCGGCCCTGCGGCGCCAGTGGTCGGGCGACCAGTAGGCATATTCGGGAAGGGCGATGCCTTGCTCGCGCAGCGTCCGGTGGGCAAGCTCGATCGCGGCGTTGATCTGTGATCGTTTCATGAAGTTCCTGCAAGCGTGGGAAGTGAAAGTCGCGGGTTGGCGCGGCGCACGTTGCCGGCGAAGATCGCGTCGACGTCGTGGCGCGCAACGCCTCGGCGCACCAGGAATTCGTCGACGGTACGCACCCAGTCGGCATACGACGCGAAGCGCACCAGCATCGGCCAGTCGCTCGCGAACACGAGCCGCGACGGGCCGAGGATATCGAACGCTTCGTCGAGCACCGCCAGCGCCGCTGCGTCGCGCCAGCGCTCGGCGTACAAGAACGGCAGGCCCGAGAGCTGGACGAAGCAATCGTCGCGACGCGCGAATTCGCGCATTGCCGCGCGCCACTGCGTCGCGTCGGTAGCGGCGAAGCGCAGGCCGAGATGATTGAGCGTGATCGGTCCCGGCGGCAGCGCGTCGAGCGCCCGCGCGACGTGCGCGTAATGGCGCGGCTCGGCAAGCAGGGTCACGCCGAGGTTCGCGCGAAGCGCCGTGCCGAGATTGCGCAGCACCTGCGGCCGCTCGATGAATGCAGGATCGGCGATGCGGCGCAATTGTGCGCGTATTCCGACGAGCTTGCGCTCCGCGAGCAGCGGCGAGAAGTCGCACCGCGGATCGTCGAGATCCACCCAGCCGGTGACGCCTGCAATGCGCTCGCTGTCTCGCGCGAGGTCGACGAGCCATGCGGTTTCGTCGACCTGCGGGCAGGTCTGCACGAGGATGACCGCGTCGATCGCGCAGCGTCCAAGGTCATCCTCGACGTCGGCCGGCATGAAATCGCGCCGGTATGCCTCGTGGTCGGCGATCGGCCTGTTGTCGAAGCCGCAGCGCGTGCGCCAGAAGTGGATGTGCGCGTCGATTCGCATGCTCGTCGGGCCTCAGCGGGCGATATCGAGCGCGGCGAGCGCCATGGGTCGCGGACCGCCGCCCGGGATGAGCTGCGCGGCCTCGAGCGCGGACCACAGCGCGTCGGGGATCGGGAAGCGCACGGCGTCGAGATTCGCGTGCAGTTCATCGACGCTGCGCGGCCCGATCAGCACCGTCGTGATCGCCGGGTTGGCGAGCACGAACTGCAGCGCCGCGGCGCCGATCGGCACGTCGTGCTCGGCGCAGATGGCGGCGATCCGTGCCGTGCGCGCAAGCACGGGCTCGTCGGCAGGAGCGTAACCGAACGTCGGTGCGGGCTGCGGCCACGTCGCGAGCACGCCCGAGTTGAAGACGCCGCCGGCAACCACCGCGATGCCGTGCGCGTGCGCATGCGCGATCAACGCGGCACCCGACTGATCGAGCAGCGTGTAGCGGCCGGCGAGCAGGAACGTGCCGAAGTCGGCGCGCTCGAGCAGGTGCTGCACCGGGGCGACGAGGTTCGAGCCGATGCCGATGGTTCCGACGATTCCTTCTTCGCGCAACGCCTGCAGCGCGCGATACGCTTCCCTGCAGGCATCGACATGGTCCTCGACGTCGTGCAGATGCACGACATCGAGTCGCTCGACGCCAAGGCGCGCGAGACTCGAGCGCACCGACGTGCGGGTTGCCGCGTCGCCATAGTCCCATTTATCGAACTGACGCCGTCGTGTCGCACCGGACGGCATCGGCGGCTGGGCGTACCCGCGCGTGACGCCGGTCTTCGTGCACAGCACGTAGTCGTCGCGCCGCAGGTCGCGCAGTGCACGACCGAGGCGCTCCTCGGCGACGCCGCCACCGTAGAGCGGTGCCACGTCGAAGAAGCGAATGCCGCGCTCGATCGCCGCGCGAATCACCGCGACCGCGTCGGCGTCGCGAAGCGCAGGGGAGGGCGTGCCGAGGCTCGCGCAACCGAGGCCGAGGCGGGGCCAGTGCATCAATGGCGCGACGTCAGTCGCGCCGTGCCGACTGGCCAGCCCCCGTGGGGGCAGCGGGCGTGAAGGCATGTTTGCCTAGCCCGCTTCCGCTTCGAGCCGGTTGTGCTCGGGCAGCAGCGTCCAGCGAAACGCGTCGTGCGGCCGCACCTGCTGCGCCCAGCGATCGATGACGTTTTTTTCCTCGCGCCGCGCACGAATGCGCGCGGCGATCGCGTCGGGATCCCAGCCGTCGAGGACGCGCGCCAGCAACGCGTCGCGCGTTCGGGCATGACGCGGGTTGCCGGCGAGATCGCCGCGCTCGTACGGATCGTCGTCGAGATCGAAGAGCTGCGGCGCGTAACCATGGTAGTAGATGAGCTTGAAGCGGCCGCTTCGCACCATCCGCTGCTGCGTCGCGCGGCCGCCGGTCCACGCCGGAACGACGTCGGTGCAATGCTCGCAGAACGTCTCGTCGAGCCAGGCCGCGCACGGGTCGCGCACGACCGGCAGCAGGCTGCGGCCGCGCCCGAGCGGCAGCGACATGCCGCCGAGCGCATCGATGAGCGTAGCGGCCACATCGATCAGATTTGCAACCTGCGCGCGCCGCTCGCCGGCCGGAATATGCCCGGGCCAGCGCATGATCAGCGGCACGCGCACCGAATCCTCGAACAGCGTGTGCTTCCACCACAGCCCGCGCTCGCCGAGCTGGTCGCCGTGGTCCGTCGTATAGACGACGAGCGTGTCGTCGGCGAGGCCGCATTCGGCAAGACACGCGACGATGTCGCCGATCAGCGCATCGAGGCGGTGCACGAGCCCGTAGTACGCGGTGCGTGCCCGCATCGTCACCGGCACCGCGACGTCGGTGATGCCGCGGTCGTCGCGCCACCACGCTTCCCACGGATGCGCATCGCCGGGCGGCGCCGCATGCGCGGGCGCGGGCACGCGGCCGTCGAAGCGCACGTAGTCCTCGCGCCACGCGACGTACGGCGGATGCGGCAGCAGGAAGCCGACGGTCAGGCAGAATGGATCGCGCTTGCCCGCTGCGCGCGCCCGCGCCGTTTCGCGCAGGTAGGTGCAAGCAGCCTTTGCCGTCTCGTCGTCTTTGACCTGGTACGCGGACTGTCCGATGCCCGAGCGGTCGAGACTCTCGCGCCACGGATCGTTGGCCTTGTCGAGCACGCCGAGATCGTGCCGCGGCACGCCGCCCCAGTTCGGGCTGTGATCGCCGACCATGCGCTCGGCATAACCGTGCAGCTGGTCGGGCCCCATCGAATGGAGCCGGCCCGCGAGCACCGGACGATAGCCGGCGGCGCCGACGCCGTGCACCCAGGTGGCGGCGTCGGAACGCAGGTAATCGTCGTTGGTCCAGCACTCCTGCTCGTGCGGATGGCGCGCCGTGAGCATCGACATCCGGCTCGGCACGCAAAGCGGCGACGGGCAGTAGACGTTGTCGAACGCGACGCCCTCGGCGGCGAGGCCGTCGAGGTTCGGGGTCGCACCGCTCGGATCGCCATAGCAGCCGGCAACGCGCCGCGCATGCTGGTCCGAAAACAGGAACAGCAGGTTGGGCCGGCCGTCACTCATTGCGTTCGCCGCGCCGTCGCAACCGGTTGGGCCGGCCGTGACTCGTGGGGTTGGGCCGGCCGTCACTCATGGGTTCCCGGAGGGCACGCGACGCCCGCATGCGGGTCACGGCAGGCGCTTGTCGGCCGGGATCGGCTTCAGATCGTCGAACGCCGACGGGTCGGCCTTCATCGCCGCCGCGACGAACGCATTGTCGACGGCCGGCGCGGGATCGAATGCCTTGGGAATGCGCTTGTCGCGGACGAGCAGCGGGATGCTGTATTCGCTGAAGCCTTCGATCGTGTTCTTCGACAGCCGCACGTCGAGCGGCAGCGTCTTGAACGCGAGCTTGAGCGTTGCCTCGTCCAACCCGGGGATCCATCGCGTCGCGATCGTTGCCGCCTCGTCGCGGTGCAGCCGCGCCCAGTGCTGCGCCTCCGCGTAGCCCTGGATGAACAGGCCGAGCTCCTTAGACTTGTCCTTGATCGCCGACTTCGTCGTGACGACCGTGCCGGCGTCGTAGCAGCTCTTGCAGCCGCCGTAGATCACCTTGTACGCGCCGGGCACCTTCGTCAGCGCGGCGCTCGGCCAGGGCTCCCACGACGTGATCAGGTCGACGTTCTTGCTTGCGAGTGCGGTCGCCATGTTCGATGGCGCGGTGTTGACGAGCGTGACGTCGTCGGGCGTGAGGCCGACCTGCTTCAGCAGGCCGACGATGTACGGCTCACCGCCGGCGCCGCGGGTGACGCCGATCTTCTTCCCCTTCATCGCCTTCAGGTCGCCGGCCGGCACGCCCGAGCCTTCGCGCGCGATCACCGAGAGGATCTCGCTTTGCGGATTGTTGAGCGCGTTGTTCCATGTGTGACCGATCAGCACGACCGGCACGCCGCGTGCGACCGCCGTGAGAAACGGGAAGGTGCCGAAGAGGCCGACGTCGACGGTGTTGCTCGCGAGCGCGTTCGAGATTTCGACGCCGCTCGGCATCACGTCGACCTTGACGTCGAGGCCGAGTTTCGAGAACGTGCCGTGTTCCATCGCCGAGAAGAACGGCGCGTTCTCGGCGGCCGACGTGACAGCCACCCGAAACTGCTCGGCGGACGCAACCGTCGCCAGGAACAGGGCGGCCGTGGCGGCCAGCACGGCGCGTAGTGCACGGATCGAGATCATGCAGTCATCCTCCTTGGAGTGAATCGTGGCGGGGCAGGCTGTGCCTGCCGGGATGTGAGTGATATCTCAATGGTATCCTAACAATGCTATGATCGGCTGACAAGCCGCGACGGATGATTCGATGACGAAACCGCGTCCACTGCGGGCCGCGACGCCCGAGCGCGCGAAAAAGGCGAAGCCGAGGTCGCTGATGCGCGAGGTGGCGTACGAGCGCTTCAAGGCCGAGCTCTTCAAGCGCAACCTGGCGCCGGGACAGTTCGTCTCGCAGGGCGAGCTTTGCGAATTGCTCGACGTTCCGCTCGGTCCCACACGCGAGGCGCTGAAGCGGCTCGAGGCCGAGAACCTCGTGCGGCTCATTCCGCAGCGCGGCATCCAGATCACCGACATCGGCGTCACGCTGATCCACGAGGCGTTCCAGTTCCGCACGATCCTCGAGGCGGCGGCCGTGCGTCATTTCGTCACGGTCGCCGACGACGCGACGCTGTCCGAGCTCGAACGGATCACGACCGAGGTGCTGCGGCGCCTCGATGGCGGCAACAATGCCGATCCACGTCTGCTCGACGCGGCGTTGAAGGTCGACTGGAGCATGCACGACATGATCGTGGAGTCGGTCGGCAACCGGATCATGATGACTGCGCACCGGCAGAACTTCGACAAGATCAAGATGATTCGCCTGCACGGGCGTTCGCCGCGCTACCTGCCGCTCGCGATGGAGGAGCATCTCGGCGTGATCGCGGCGATGAAGCAGCGGGACCCGGAAAAAGCCGCCGCTGCCCTCGAGCATCACATGCGCTGCGCCGAACGGCGCGCGCTCGGACTCTAGCGGGCCGTGCCGACGTCGCTCGACACCGCGCCGTGCACGGTCGCGTTCGACCTGGACGGAACGCTTGCGGCCACCGGACCCGATATCCTGCGCGCGCTCAACCTGGCGCTCTGCGAGGCCGGTCTCGAAGCTGCGCCCCCGGAGCGGATGAACGAGCTCGTGAGCCTCGGCCGAGGCCCGCGTGTGCTGATCGAGCACTGCTTCGGGTTGAACGGCCGCTCGCCCGATTCGGAAGCGGTGCGCAGCATTGCCGACCGCTACCTCGAGATCTACTACGAGAACATTGCCGTGGAGTCGGTGCTCTTCCCCGGCTGTTTGCCGTCGCTCGAAGCGTTGCATGGCGGCGACTATCGCCTCGCGGTGTGTACGAACAAGCCCGAGCGCCACGCGAAGCTGTTGCTCGACGCGCTGGGCATCCTTCCGCTGTTCTCCGCCGTGTTCGGGCGCGACTCGCTTCCGTATTCGAAGCCCGACCCGCGCCACCTCACGCAGACCGTCCTCGCCGCACGCGGAGACCCTCTGCGCGCGATCATGGTCGGCGACAGCGTGACCGACGTTGCGACAGCCCGCGCCGCAGACATTCCCGTCATCTGCGTTGCGTTCGGCTACTCCGACGTCCCGCCGGAGACGCTCGGCGGCGACGTGCTGATTCAAGGCTTCGCGGAGCTTCCCGCGGCGGTCGCCGCGCTCGATCGCGCGCGGAAGCCATCGACATGAAAGCCGGCACGGACAAGATCGTCATCGACGACCTGACGCTCGACTACGTCAATCAGGAGACCGGTGCGGGCCACCGCGCCGTCGAGCATCTCGACCTTCGCGTCGCGGCCGACGAATTCCTTTGCGTCGTCGGCCCCAGCGGCTGCGGCAAGTCGACGCTGCTTTCGGCAATCGCCGGCTTCCTGCGTCCCACGCACGGCAGCATCGTGATGGACGGCCGGCCGATCACCGGCCCCGGCGCCGAGCGCGGCGTCGTGTTCCAGGAATACGCGCTGCTCCCGTGGATGACGGTGCTCGACAATGCGGCGCTGGGTTTGAAGTTGCGCGGCATGCCGAAAAAGGAGCGCTACGGCGAAGCGCGACGCTTTTTGGCACTCGCGAACCTGCACGGCGTCGAGCACAAGTACCCGCACGAGCTCTCCGGCGGCATGAAGCAGCGCGTCGCCGTGGCGCGCACGCTCGCGAACACCCCCGAGGTGATGCTGATGGACGAGCCGTTCGCCGCCGTCGATGCGCAGACGCGCATGGTGCTGCAGGAGGAGCTCTGCCGCATTTCGCTGCGCTCGCGGCTCACGGTGCTGTTCATCACGCACAGCGTCGAGGAGGCGATCTTCCTCGGCGACCGAGTCGCCGTGATGTCGCCCGGACCGGGTCGCATCCGCACGATCGTCGACGTGCCGTTCGCACGCGATGCGCGCACATGGAGCACGCTCAACGCCGATCCGGGCTTCGGCGCGATGCGCGACCGGCTGCTCGACCTCGTGCGTGCACCGCATGCGGCGCAACGCCTGGAGGTGCACGCCTGATGCTGCGGCCGCCCGCGACCGCGACGGCCGTCCTGCTGATCGCGCTCGGCGCTTACTGGCTCACGGGCCTGATCGGCGCGCAACACAAGCTCGGCGCGCTGGAGCCGCCGCCGTCCGCGCGCGGCGATTACCGGATCACGCTGGCCTTCGCGCCCGAGCGCTTCCACCAGGTGCTGCTGCAGGAGAAGGGACGCCTCGTCGAGGTGCGCGGCAATACGGTGTTCATGAAGGACGTCGATCCGAAGGCGTTGCGCTCGATCGCGCGCAACTACTGGGTCGAGGCGGTGGCGCGGTGGAGCGGATCGTGAGCGGCGACGCATGACGCCGCACGCCGCGCTCGGGCTGCCGCTGCGAGGATCGCGGCCACTGCGTCGCTTTGGCGCGACGGCGCGCGGATTTGCCGGCGTGCTGATTTTGCTTGCGGCGTGGCAGATCTCCGTGCCGCTCGTTGGCCTCGGCCCGTACTTCTACCCGGCGCCGGGCGACGTGCTGGCGGCGTTCGTCGATCTCGTGCGCAAGGGCATCCTGCCGGTCTATCTCGCCGACAGCGTGATGCGCTACCTCGTGGGACTCATCGCGGGTGCGACGCTCGGCATCGCGTTCGGCGTGCTGATCGGCATGCATCGCAGGGCGTCGCTCGCGCTGTCGCCGCTCTTCAAGTTCCTGTTCGCGATCGTCGAGGTCGCGTGGATTCCGATCTTCGTCGTCTGGTTCGGCTACGGCATCGAGACGATCGTGCTCGCGCTGATCTACGTCGTTTTCTTCCCGGTGCTCTACAACACGCTGCTCGGCGTGCGCACCGCGCCGCAGATTCTCGTCAACGCGGTGCGCTCGCTCGGCGCCAGCCGCTTCCAGGTGTTGCGCCTCGTGATCCTGCCGAGCGCGCTGCCCGGCATCATCACCGGCCTGCGCCTCGGTGCGGGCTTCGCGTTTCGCGGCCTCGTGTTCGCCGAGATGGTGGCGGCGAAGACCGGCATCGGCTACCTCATCTTCGAGGGCGCGCAATCGCAGCAGACGGCGCGCACGATCGTCGGCATGATCGTCATGGGTCTGTTGTGGCTCGCGATCGACCAGTTCTACCTGCGCCCGATCGAGCGCGCGACGATCCAGCGCTGGGGGCTGACCGTCGACGCGGGAGAGCGCACGTGATTTCCGAGCCGTCGGCGGCGATCATGGCGCGTGTGTCCGCGACGCCGGCCAGAGGCTACCGTCGCATCGACGCGCTGACGCTTGGCACGCTGCCTTTCCTGCTGATCCTGGGCGCGTGGGCGCTGCTGCCCTACGTCGCCGACTATCCGTCGTACATGTTGCCGTCGATCGGCACGGTGCTCGATTACGCGCGCGAATCGGTGCTGGACGGCTCGCTGCCGCGCGACGTGCTGGCGAGCCTTGCGCGGCTTGTCATCGGCTTTGCGATCGGCATGGCGCTCGCCATTCCACTCGGCCTCGCGATCGCGCTCAATCGCTATGTCGCCGACCTGTTTCGGCCGGTGCTGTCGTTCCTGCAGGCGATCGCGGGCATCGCCTGGGTGCCGCTCACGATCATCTGGTTCGGCATGGGGAACGGCACGGTGATCTTCGTGATCGCCAACACGATCTTCTTCGCAGCACTCTACAACACGGTAATCGGCGTGCAGTCGATTCCGCTCGCCTTGCATCGTGCCGTGCGCAGCCACGGCGGGCGTGGCGTAGCACTGCTTGCGAACCTGATCCTGCCCG
>DASSVX010000348.1:0-6004 GCA_035705655.1 Casimicrobiaceae bacterium | reverse complement strand
GCTCGGGGTGGCCCTTCGGCTCGCTTCGTCCAATCTGCCATCATCGTCCTGTCAGTCACATCATGTTCCCGGCGGCTTCCGCGTGCCGCGCACGACCGGGTAGTCGGGCCGTCCCGTGCGCCACCACGTGACGATGTTCTGCGCCGCCTTGCGCCGCAGCTCCTGCGCGGCCTCGATCGAATAGAACGCGGCATGCGGCGTCAGGATGATGCGCGGATCGGCCCGCAGCGGCGAATCGGGCGCGACCGGCTCCTCGGGCAGCACGTCGAGTGCTGCGCCCCGCAGTATTCCAGCATCGAGGGCCGCGAGCAAATCGGCGATGTCGACGACCCCACCGCGCGACGTGTTGACGAGGGTCATGTCCCGCCTCGCCGCGGCGAAAAAACGCTTGTCGATCATCCCGCGCGTCGACGCGTCGAGCGGCGTGTGCAGCGACACGATATCGGACTGCGCGGCAAGCTCGGGCAGCGACGGCGCACGCTCGACGTACGCGGGAAAGTCGCCGTCGATGAGCAGCGGGTCGTAGGCGATCACACGCTTCACGACGTTGTGCGCCACGTGCGCCATCCGCTTGCCGATGCGCCCGAGGCCCACGATGCCGAGCGTGAGCGACGCCGGGCGGCGCAGCGTTCCGCCCGACAGGTAGTGCCAGCGGCCGGCGCGCACATCGTCGTGGTAGCGCGCGACATTGCGGATCGACGCGAGCGCCAGCGCGAGTGCATGCGTCGCGACCTCGCCGATGCCATAATCGGGCGAGTTGGCGACCCATACGCCGTGCGCCTCGCATGCGGCGGTGTCCACCGTGTCGAAGCCCGCGCCGATGCGGCTCACGATACCGAGCGACGGCGATGCGGCGACCACCCCCGCGGTGATCGGTGCGTATTGCAGCAGGATGGCAACGCAGCCGCGCGCCGCAGCGACCACCTCCGCTTCGCTGCGGCATTGCGCGAGCTCGAGCGACAGGTTCGCACCGGCGAAGATATCGCGCTCGAGGTCGACGTCGGGAAAATCGTTATCGGCGAAAAGGATTCGGGACATCGATCAAAGCGAGGTTGGAGACGACTTTCGACAGCAGTGCCGGTGCGAAAGGTAACAGGAAAGTCGTCTCTGACCCTACTTCGGGCAAGCGTCGAGGGCATAGAATCGGTCGCTACGCCTGCCTTTTGACGGAGAAGAGACGATGACGCTGCTGCGCACGACGATCGCCGGAAGCCTGCCGAAGCCGTCATGGCTCGCCGAGCCCGAGGCGCTGTGGGCCGCATGGAAGCTCGACGGCGAGGCGCTGGCCGAAGGCAAGCGCGACGCGGTCCGGCTCGTGCTGCGCGACCAGGAACAAGCGGGCATCGACGTCGTGACCGACGGCGAGCAGACGCGCCGCCATTTCGTCACGACATTCATCGAGGGCCTCGACGGCGTCGATTTCGAGCATCGCAAGACGGTTCGCATCCGCAACCGCTACGACGCGTCGGTGCCCGTGGTCGTCGGGCCGGTCGCCCGCCGCCACCCGATCTACGTCGACGACGCCGCGTTCCTGCGCGCAGAGACCGATCGCCCGGTCAAGTACACGCTGCCCGGCCCGATGACGATGGTCGACACGCTCTCCGACGCGCACTACGGCAGCCGCGAAAAGCTCGCCTGGGCGTTTGCGGAGATCCTGAACCAGGAAGCGCGCGCCATCGCAGCGGCAGGCGTCGACGTCATTCAGTTCGACGAGCCGGCCTTCAATGTTTACTTCGACGAGGTTCGCGACTGGGGTGTCGCGACGCTCGAGCGGGCGGCCGAAGGCCTGCAATGCACCAAGGCGGTGCACATTTGCTACGGCTACGGCATCAAGGCGAACATCGACTGGAAGAACTCCCTCGGGGGCGAGTGGCGCCAGTACGAGCAGACCTTCCCCCGGCTCGCCGCGTCGACGATCGACCAGGTGTCGCTCGAGTGCGCGCACTCGCATGTGCCGATCGAGCTCATCGGATTGCTGGAAGGGAAGGACGTCCTGGTCGGGGCCATTGACGTGGCCAGCGACCGGATCGAGACGCCCGCCGAGGTGGCCGAGGTGATCCGGAGTGCCTTGCGCTTCGTTCCCGCCGACCGGCTGCTGCCCTGCACCAACTGCGGCATGGTCCCGCTTGCGCGGCCCGTCGCCCGGCAGAAGCTGCGCGCGCTGGGGGAAGGCGCAGCGATCGTCCGGCGCGAATTGACGTCCTAACGCGCCATCCCGGTGCGCGCGGCCGGCGACCCGAATCCCGCGTCTGGCGCGGCTTCCGGCGCAACAGCAAACGACCCGCCCGCCGGAAAGTTGTCGCTTTTTTGCGAAATCTGACGTATAGTGCCCGCCGTGTTTTGTTCCAAGCAGTAAAGGCATGCTCTGTACGACCGCCACGCAGTCGTTCGACCGCCGTACTTTCCTTGAGATCGAAACATCGGCCGGGCAACGTCCCGTTTATTTCTCGTACTTAAGGAATTAAAGAGAACATGGCAACCGGAACTGTGAAGTGGTTCAACGACGCGAAGGGCTTCGGATTCATCACTCCCGATGGTGGTGGTGAAGATCTGTTCGCACACTTCTCGGCGATCAACATGCAGGGCTTCAAGACGCTCAAGGAAGGCCAGAAAGTCAGCTTCGAAGTGACGCAGGGCCCGAAGGGCAAGCAGGCTTCGAACATCCAGGCGGTCTGATCGTCTCGCTTCCCGCTTCACCGAAGGCCGGGCGCTGCCCGGCCTTTTTTCTTGGCGCCGGGCCGTCGCAAGCGCGAATCGGCCCCGCAGCGTGCAGAGTAATCCAATCAACGCATCGCCGTTCGTCGGTGCGTTCGCACCGCCGCGCACGCCGCCGCTCGCGCGCGTACGCTGCCGCAATTAGGATGCAGCCGGGGCCGCCGGTTGCGGTCCTGTCCGCCGACGCATGCAATCGCGCCGGTATACTGCGGGCCAGAGACTGGCGCAGGCTACCGCGTGCACGAGCGTGCGCCATCGACGACGATTGCGACAAGAAGGAGCGCGCGTCATGCCCGGTCCCGGCGATTCAGGTTCGCTTGAGTTCGAAAAGGTGTCGCTGAGCGACGCGCGCAAGGCGCTCGAAGAGACCGGTCCCGCCGCGTATTCGGTCGCGAAGCAGCCCGAGAACTGGGTGGAAAAGCGCACCCCGACGCCCGACGAGACGCTCTCCGACGAGGCGAACGCATGGATGGCCGCACTGCCCGAGTCGGTACGTCCGCGCCAGTTGGCGCTGCGCTACGCGCGGCTCGCGAATCGGCTGGCGCAGCTGTGGAGCGATCCCGTCAAATGCGAACGCCTGCTCGACGACCTCATGACCGACCACCGCGGCGGGCGCAAGGGCTTTGTGCTGCAGATCGCGAGCGAGCTTGCCACGCTGCGCGATCACTACTACCGCGAGCATCACGGTGGCAAATCGCCGTGGGAGTACGTCGAAACCGGACGCTGAGACTGCCGCGCGAGGTGCGCGTCGCGCTTCAGGCCGGCGCCGGCGGCGGCGTCGCGAAGAAGAAGGCGAATGCGAGCAGCACGTAGACGCCGATCAGCAGCACCCCTTCGAACCACGTCGCTTCGCCGTCACGCGTGATCGCATTGACGACGAACGCGACGCTTGCAATCGCGACCAGCTCGAGCGGATTGTCGAAGACGAGGTTCATCGGGTGGCCGGTCAGGTGCGACACGAGCACCAGGATCGGCGCCACCAGCAGTGCCACCTGGATCGTCGATCCGACGGTGATCGTCGCGACGAGTCCGAGGCGCCCCTGACGCGCGAAGTAGATCGACGAGAAGTACTCGGCCGCATTGCCGATGATCGCGAGCACGACGACCCCGAGGAAGAACGTGGACACGCCGATCGTCCTTGCCGTCGCGCCGAGCGCCCCGGACACGAGCTCCGCCATCCATGCGGTGGCCGCGGTCGCCGCGACGAGCACCGCGATCGCCCGCCATAGCGGCCACGCGGGCTTGCGATCGTCCCCCGGCTCGTCGGTTGCGAACACGTCGCGGTGCGTGACGAGCGTGTAGACGAGGTTGGCGGCGTAGATGACGATCAGCACGACCGCCACGCAAAGGCTCAGCTTCTCGTCGAGCGACGACGCCTGCGTCGACGCGAAGATTCCCCGCTCCGTGTAATTGAAAAGCGCCGGCACGAGGAGCGCGATCGTGACGAGCATCAGCAGGCTCGATAACAGACCCGCGCGCTCGGGCTTGAAGCGCAGCTCGCGCCGGCCCCACGTGCCGACCGTGATCGCGAGCCCGAAACCGAGCAGGCCGTTGCCGATGATCGAGCCGGTGATCTGCGCCTTGACGACGTCCGCCTGTCCGGCGAGCAGCACGAAAATCGCCAGCACGAGCTCGGCGGTATTGCCGAACGTGGCGCTCAGCAGGCCGCCGACCGCGGATCCGGCGCGCCGCGCGATCTGCTCGGTGCCGCGGCGGATCCACTCGGCCAGCGGAACGATCGCGACAATGGCGGCGGCGAATGTCCACAGCGGTCCCAAATCCCCCAGGAAGTGCACGCCGAGCGCAATCGGCACCAGCACGAGCAGCCAGGCGGAAATGCCCATCGGGTCGGCGTCAATCCACCGTGCAATGAAGCAGCGCGCCGGGGAAGTCGGCAAGCACCTGCGACACAGGCATCGGATTGCCCGTCGCGATGACAGCCTCGCCGCTCAGCACGTCGTCGAGTTTCGCACCAGGCGCGACGAACGACAGGTCGAGCGTCGTGTCGCCCCACGCGCCGGCGAGCGGCAATGTGCCCGCCGGGAGCCCGAGCGACGCGAACAGCCGGCCCGCCACCACCACCACGGCACCCCGGCGCTCGTGCACGCGTGCGAACGCCACGATGCGATCGGCATGTGCGCCCTGCACGCCGATCGGCCGATAGTCGCCGAACGCGAACAGCGCCGGCGCCTGCCGGCGCAGCGCGAGCGCACGCGCGGTCACCCACAGCTTCGCCATGCCGTCGAACGGCGCCGCGAAGAGCGCCCGCAGCCGCGCCGCCCGTGCGTCGCGGGGCGCGGTGGCGAGTGATGCGAGCGAGGCAAGACGCTCCCGGCGCAGCGGATAATCGACCGGCCGGCGGTTGTCGGGGTCGACCAGCGAAAGATCAACGAGCTCGTTGCCCTGGTAGATGTCGGGCACGCCGGGCGAGGCAAGCTTCAAGAGCGTCATCGACACGCTGTTCAGCAGGCCGAACCACGCGAACGTCGCGCATTCGGCGCGAAGGTCGGCGAGGAAGCGCTGACCGCTTTCCTCACCGAGGAGCGTCGAAACAAAATCCCGGAGGGCGTTCTCGTAGGCTTCGTTGGGCGCGAGCCAGCTCGTGTGCAGCTTTGCCTCGCGCGCCGCCTTCCGCATGTACGCGGCGATCCGCTCGCGGTACGCCGCGAGATCGTCTCCGGCGTCGCGAGCCGCGGCAAAGGTTCCGGCCAGCGTCTGGTACAGCAGGTACTCGTCGCTTCGCGACGGCGCCGCTTCGCCGTCGACGAGGCGCTTGCGGCTGCGATTCATGCGGCTCCAGCGGCGGACCATCGTGCGCCAGGCGGCCGGCATTTCGGAGATCACGTCGATGCGCGCACGCACGTCTTCGGACCGCTTGTTGTCGTGCGTCGACGTGGCGAGCATCGTGTGCGGCCAGACCGCCGCGCGGTCGGCGCTTGCCGCATGGAACGCGTTGATGCTGATGCCGAACTGCTCGGGATCGCCGCCCACCTCGTTGAGCGAGACGAGGCGCTGAAATCGGTAGAGTGCCGTATCCTCGACGCCCTTCGCCGCCACCGGCGCGGTGAACTGCTGGAAGCGCATCGCAAAGTCGCGGTAGGCAGGTGCCGCGGATTCGTCACCGGCTGCCGGCGTGCCGAGCAGCGCGCGGTGCAGGAAGGCGAAGGCGCTGACATCGCTCACCCGGCTGTGCGCGCGAGCATGCGCGACGGCCCAGCCGATATGGTGGCGGTCCTGCGCCGACGGACCGTTCGCGTCGACGTAGGTGCGATAGACCGGAAAGCGCGCG
>DASSVX010000347.1:0-4473 GCA_035705655.1 Casimicrobiaceae bacterium | reverse complement strand
CGACACGGTGCGCGCAGTTGCGCTCGACTTCTGCGTCCCGCTGGGACTGTCGATTCCCGTGGGCAAGGATTCGCTGTCGATGCGCACGACCTGGCGCGACGGAGATGTCGACAAGAGCGTGACGGCACCGGTCTCGCTGATCGTTTCGGCGTTCGCATCGATCGCCGATGCCCGCGCCTGCCTCACGCCGCTGTTGCGCATGGATCGTGGCGCCACGGCGCTCGTGCATCTCGACATCGCGTCCGCCCGCCGGCGTCTTGGCGCGTCGGCGCTTGCCCAGGTGTACGGCCAGCTCGGCGACGACGCGCCCGATGTCGAGGCGTCCCGACTCGCCGCATTCTTTTCGCTGGTGCAACGGCTGCACGCCGACGGCCGGCTCCTCGCCTACCACGACGTCAGCGATGGCGGGTTGGTCGCGACGCTGTGCGAAATGGCGTTTGCGGCACGCTGCGGCCTGGATGTTGGGCTGCCGGTGGCAGCCGATGCGGCGCTCGCTGCACTGTTCGCCGAAGAGCTCGGCGCAGTTGTGCAGGTTCGCGCAGGCGATATGGATGCGGTCCTCGTGCGGGCACGCGACGCGGGCGTTGCCGCGACCGCGATCGGCACGGCGTCGCGCGGCGATCGCGTGGTGATCCGCTGTTGCGATCGCGTCGTCCTCGACGAGCCGCGCATCGAGCTGCACCGTGCATGGTCGGCGACGACGCATGCAATGCAGCGGTTGCGCGACAACCCGCAGGCCGCCGACGACGAATACGCGCGCTTGCTGGACGACGAGCCGGGGATCGTGCCCGCGCTCACGTTCGACGTGCATGACGATCCTGCCGCGCCGTTCATTGCAACGGGCGTGCGGCCCCGCGTGGCCGTCCTGCGCGAGCAGGGCGTGAACGGCCACGTCGAGATGGCGGCGGCGCTCACGCGCGCGGGCTTCGATGCGTACGACGTGCACATGACCGATCTCGCGGCGGGCCGCCACGCGCTCGGCGATTACGTCGGCGTCGTCGCGGGCGGCGGTTTTTCGTACGGCGACGTGCTCGGTGCGGGCGAGGGTTGGGCGAAGTCGATACTTTTCGATCCGCGCCGGCGCGACGCCTTCGCGGCCTGGTTCGCGCGCACCGACACGTTCGCGCTCGGCGTATGCAACGGATGCCAGATGATGAGCAACCTGAGCGAGATCATTCCCGGTGCGGCGCACTGGCCGCACTTCGTGCGCAACGCCTCCGAGCAGTTCGAGGCGCGCTACGTGATGCTCGAGGTTCAGCGCTCGCCGTCGCTCTTCTTCGACGAAATGGCGGGCAGTCGCATTCCCGTCGCACTCGCGCACGGCGAGGGCTACACCGAATTCCGCGACGATACGCAACTCGCCGCGGCGCAACCGTATGTTGCGCTGCGCTTCGTCGATCATCGCGGCCGTGCGACGGAGCGCTATCCGTACAATCCGAGCGGGTCGCCGCAAGGGATCACCGGACTCACCACGCCCGACGGGCGATTCACCATCCTGATGCCGCATCCGGAGCGCGTATTTCGCACGGTGCAGATGTCGTGGCACCCTGACGACTGGGGCGAGCTGTCGCCGTGGTATCGCATGTTCGCGAACGCACGACGCTTCGTGGGGTAAGCGTCTCCCCACCCGGCCGCTTGCTAAACTAACTAGAAGTGGCTAGCATGTGACCATGGACTCCGTTGGCATCGCCGAGTTGAAAAGCCGGTTGAGCGAGTACCTGCGCGTGGTGCGCAGTGGCCGCTCGCTGACGATCCTCGATCGCGAAACGCCCATCGCGCGGATCGTGCCATGGAAGCGTGACGACCCTCTCCAAGCCAGAAAGCCACGTCCGGGCGCCCCGAGGCCGTCGCACGTGCCGTTGCCGCCGCCGTTGCCGTATCGCGGAGACATCGTCGATCTCCTGCTCGAGGAGCGGCGGGATCGCTTGTGATTGTCTACGCCGACTCGTCCGTGTTGCTGCGACTCGTGCTGGGTCAGACCGATGCCCTCGCCGAATGGAAGCAGGTCGGCGTTGCGATCTCATCTGCGCTTGCCGAAGTCGAGTGCTTGCGCACTCTCGATCGCCTGCGGCTGGCAGACGATCTTTCCGACGAGGTGTTGGCTGCGCGCAGACAGGCCATCTACGATCTGATCGAATCGATTGAGCTTGCCGCCTTGACCTCATCGGTTCTCGCCCGCGCTGCGCAGCCCTTCCCGACGGCCCTTCGCACGCTCGACGCCATTCACCTCGCGACCGCGCTGTTGTGGAAAGAGCATCGTGGTGCCGACCTGGTGATGGCGACCCATGATCGGGCGCTGGCAATCGGAGCACGGGCGATGGGACTGCAGGTCGTGGGCGCGTGACTTCCCGCAGCGAACTGAGCTTGATCGTTTTTGCGATCAACGGCGTCACGCCGGTCGTCGATCCCACCGCCTACGTGCATCCGTCGGCGGTCCTGATCGGCGACGTCATCGTTGGCGCTGGGTGCTACGTCGGCCCGTGCGCGTCGTTGCGTGGCGATTTCGGCCGCATCGAGGTGCGCGCCGGCGCCAACCTGCAGGATGCGTGCGTCGCGCACGGCTTTCCCGGCACCGACACGATCGTCGCGGAGGAAGGACACATCGGCCACGGCGCGATCCTGCACGGCTGCGTCGTCGAGAGGAACGCCCTCGTCGGCATGAACGCGGTGATCAACGACAACGCGGTGATCGGTGAATCGGCCATCGTCGCCGCCATGGCGTTCGTCAAGGCGAAGATGGTCGTGCCGCCGCGCACACTCGTCGCGGGCATGCCGGCGCGGCTCGTCCGCGAGCTGACCGAGACCGAGCTCGCGTGGAAGATCGAGGGCACGCGCAGCTATCAGGAACTGACGCGCCGCAGCCTTGCGACGATGCGTGCGACGGCGCCGCTCACGGCGGTCGAGCCCGATCGCCAGCGCATCGAGCTGCCGGAACTGCTGCCGCTGTCGTCGGTGAAAGCAAAGCGCACGTAAGCGCTGTCACCCGGGGAGCGTCGTCACGCGGGAAGCGCCGTCACGCGGGAAGCGCGCAACTGCGGCTCGGCGCTCGCCTCAGAACCCCGCCGCCTGCCCATCGCGGCGCGGGTCCGACGCGGCGACGTAGCCGACGTCGGCCTTCTGTATTACCTGTCCCGCACCGAAGTCCATGTACGAGTCGGGAATCGCCTCGAGCTTGTGGCCGAGTGCGATGAGACCGTCGCGCAATTCGCGTGGTGCGCTCGCCTCGAGGTCGATCGAGCGGCCCACGTTCACCTTGAAGCGCGGCGCGTCGAGCGTCGCCTGCGGATTCATCGCGTAGTCGATCATCCGCACGACGGTCTGCACGTGGCCGGGCGGCTGGATCGGGCCGCCCATCACGCCAAACGTTGCAACCGGCGCGTCGTCCTTGGTCATGAAGCCGGGAATGATCGTGTGGTACGGCCGCTTGCCCGCGCCCACCTCGTTCGCGTGACCGTGCGCAAGCGTGAACCCGGCCCCCCGGTTCTGCAGGCTGATGCCGGTACCCGGCACGACGACACCCGAGCCGAAGCCCATGTAGTTCGACTGGATCAGCGACACCATCATGCCGCTCGCGTCCGCCGCGGTGACGTACACGGTCCCGCCGCGCGGCGGCTCACCGGGCCCATAGTGATTTGCCTTGCTCGCGTCGATCAGCGACGCGCGCTGGCGAAGATAATCGCGCTCGACGAGCGCTTCGGGCGAGATCGTCATCGTCGCCGGATCGCCGACGTAACGGTGCACGTCGGCGAATGCGAGCTTCATCGCTTCGATCTGCAGGTGCATGCTCTCGACCGAATCGGGCGCAAGCGATGCGAGATCGAACGATTCGAGCATGCCGAGCGCCATCAGCGCGGCGATGCCTTGTCCGTTCGGGGGAATCTCGTGCACGCGCATGCCGCGATAGTCGACGGCAATTGGCGTCACCCAGTCGCTGGTGTGCCGCTCGAAATCGCGACGCACGTGCACGCTGCCGCACGCCTTCGCATGCGCGCAGATTGCGTCGGCAAGCGCGCCGCGATAAAACGCCTCGCCATTCGTCTGCGCGACTGCCGACAGCGTGTTCGCCATCGCCGATGACCGAAAGCGCTCACCGGGATTCGGTGCGCGCCCGTCGACCAGGAAGTGATCCTGCCAGCCGAGGCCCTGCGGCATCAGCGGAACGGCGAGACGCCACTTGTCGGCAACCACCGGCGACACCGCGTAGCCGTCGCGTGCGTAGCGAATCGCCGGCTCGAACAGATCGCCGAACGCGAGCTTGCCGTAGCGCTGCGACAACGCGACCCAGCCGGACACCGCGCCTGGAATGGTCACCGTATCGAAGCCGCGCTGCGGCATCTGCGCGTGCCCGGCGAAGCGCGCGCGATTCCAGCCGGCCGGTGCGCGGCCCGATGCATTGAGACCGGCGAGGCGCTCGCCATCCCAGACGATCGCGAAGAGGTCGGAACCGATCCCGTTGCTGCACGGCTCGACGAC
>DASSVX010000346.1:0-11883 GCA_035705655.1 Casimicrobiaceae bacterium | reverse complement strand
TGCGTCCATGCCATCTCCGGCAAGCGTGACGACAGCGAGTGCCGCAAGCTGCGGCGCATCGACGACGAGGTTCGCCTGCCGTGCACCGCTCGCCTGCGGATGGAAGTAGAGGATCAGCGTGCAGCCAGCACCCGGCGCAATCGCGCGGCCGATGCCGCAGGACGACGCACCGGTGCCGGTCTCGCCGCGAAAATCGTAAGGATCGCGGCCATTGAGCACGAGCGCACTCGGCACCAGCGGTGCCGTGCCGGCGTTTTGCAGCGTCAGCACGAGCGGCGCCGTTTCGCGTCCGACGGCCGCGTCGCCGAAATTCGCGATCGCCGGCGAAAAGACGAGCGACGCCGTCCCCGCCTGCGCGTCCACGCCCCGGCCGTAGAACGTCAGCAACTGGTCGGGCGTCGACGTGGTGTTGTGGAACCAGAGCGCGCCCGACGCCTGTCCCGGGACCGTCGGCTCGAAGTAGACGCTGGCCGCGCATTGGGCGCCGGGAGCGAGCGTCATGCCGGTCGAGCAGGAAGTTTGCGTCCGGTACGCCACGTTCGTCGCCGTATGTCGGCTTACGTCGGTGAAGGCGAACGGCGCGTCGCCGCAGTTCGAAACGACAACCGTCGCCGACTCGCTGCTGCCGACCGGTCGCTGTCCAAAGGACAGCGAGTCGGCGCTCATGCAGATGCGCGACACGGCGTAAGCGCCGGTCGTAAGGCCGCAGGCGGCGAAGACGCCGGTCAGGAAGGCAAGGAGGCGAAGGCAACGCATGGCAGCGAGGCGAGTGCTAAGGCGACGGCGCGCTTTCGCGCCGTGCCCGGATTATTGCAGCCCCGCCCGACAGAGGGTGCAGGCGACTATGCGGCGCGCTTCAAGTCGCGTTCGAGCTCGCGAAATACCGTGTGGATTTCGCCGATCGCCCAGGCGAGATCGTCGCGCGCGATGTTGAGCGGCGGCGCGATGCGAACGACGGTGCCGTGGGTGTCCTTCGACAGGATGCCGCGCGCAAGCAGCCGGTCGACGACCGGGCGGGCGCTCGTGTAACGGGCATCGACCTCGATGCCGACGAACAGCCCGCGTCCGCGCACGTCGGACACGACGTGGCTGCGCAGATCCTGCAATTCGGACAAGAGCCATGCGCCGAGCTCGGCCGACCGCTCGACCAGCTTCTCGTCGAACAGCACGTCGAGCGCGGCCATCGCAACGGCGGACGCAAGCGGGTTGCCGCCGAACGTGCTGCCATGGTCGCCCGGATGGAACACCTGCATGACGTCGTTCGTTGCGACGAACGCCGAGACGGGCAGCAGCCCGCCGCCGAGCGCCTTGCCGAGGATGACGCCATCGGGCTTCACGCCGTCGTGCTCCGAGGCGAGAAAGCGTCCGGTGCGTCCGAGGCCGGTCTGGATTTCGTCGCAGATCAGCAGCACGTGGTGATCGCGGCAGATCTGCAGGCAGCGCGCCAGATAGCGGGGCGGCGGCACGACGATACCGCCCTCGCCCTGGATGGGCTCGACGAGGAATGCGGCGGTGCGCGGCGTGATCGCACGCGCGAGCGCATCGGCGTCGCCGTAGGGGATGGTCGACAAGCCGGGAGGGAACGGCCCGAAGCCGTCGCGGTACTGCGGCTCCGTCGACAGGCCGATCGCGGCGATGGTGCGGCCGTGAAAGTTGCCGTCGCAGCCGATGATCTCGACGCGGCCTTCGGCGATGCCCTTGACCTTGCTGCCCCACTTGCGTGCCGCCTTGATCGCCGTTTCGACCGCCTCCGCGCCGCCGTTCGCCGGCAGCGCCCGGTCGAGACCGGTGAGCAGGGCGAGGCGCTCGAGCAGGCCCGGCAGCTCGTCGTTGTAGTAGGCGCGCGACGTGACGCCGAGCCGCTGCGCCTGCGCGACCAGCGCGGCGAGGATGCGCGGATGGGCGTGGCCGAAGCTGACCGCCGAGTAGGCGCTCATCAGGTCGAGGTAGCGGTGACCGTCGACGTCGGCGAGCCAGCTTCCTTCGCCGCGCGCGAGAACGACGGGCAGCGGATCGTAATTGCGTGCGCCGAACGCTTTTTCGCGACCGATCAGGTCGAGTGCGGCATCGGACAGTGGCTGCGACGCCGGGTCGCGGCCCGCGCGCGCGGCCGGCGGGCGGCGTGACGCAGCGGAGTACGAAGCACGAAGATCGTTGTTTTCGTGAGTTGCCATCGCAAGCTCCTGTCGAGCGAAACCGACCGCACAACGGGCCGGTCAGGCCGAGATCGTGCGCGGGCAGCGGGTACGGCCGCGGCTTGTGGCCGCGGCGCAGCGGATATCAAGCATAACGCGCGCCTGCACTTTGTCGCTAGTCGCGCCGCACAAAGCCGGGGGCGCTGCCGACGCCGCAAAAGCGCAGGATTCCCGGGATGTGCGTCTCGAAGCCGCTGAACGCATGGTCGCCGCCGCCGGTGACCTGCTGCCATCCGCTGGCGTAGAAGGCGACCGCGACCCGGTAGTCGAGCACCTCGTCGCCCGATTGCACGAGCAGCAGGTAGCGCGCCGGCCGCGTGATCTTCGGGATCGCCAGCGCGCGCAGCTCCTCGAAATGGCGCTCGGTCACGTCGAACGCGATGCCCGTGTAGAGGTTCACCTGCCGGCCGCGGTACGGCACGAGGTCGTCATACGGGCGCACTGCCGGATTGACGAGTACCGCCCGGGCGCCGAGCGTCTCCGCGGCGTACGTCGCGTAGTAGCCGCCGAGCGAGCTGCCGACGAACGTCACGCCGCAGGGATCGGCGTCGCGAGTCAGGGCGAGGATCGCGGCCATGGCAAGCGCCGGGCGGGGGTTGAGTTGCGGAATGAGGAGCACCGGGCGATCGCGTTCCGGAAGCCGGCCAACCGCCTCGGCAAGGCGCGCTGCCTTGGCGCTCGCCGGTGACGAGCGAAAGCCGTGCAGGTAGACGATCGTCGGGCGCACCGGCCCCATCAGGCCGGGTCGGCGCGCGCCGCCAGCGCGTCGAGAAGCTTCTCGTGCACGCCGCCGAAGCCACCGTTGCTCATCACGAGCACATGATCGCCGGCGCGCGCGTCGCGTGCCACGGCCGCCACGAGCGCGCGAAGGTCGTCGTGGACCTCCGCGCGGGCGCCGAGCGGTGCGAGCGCGGCGGCGGCATCCCAGCCGAGATTCGCGCCATAGCAGTACACGCGGTCTGCCGCTGCGAGGCTGGCCGGCAGCGCCGCCTTCATCGTCCCGAGCTTCATCGTGTTGGAGCGCGGCTCGAGCACGGCGAGGATGCGCCCCTGCGCCTGCCGCGCGCGCAGGCCGTCGAGCGTCGTGGCGATCGCCGTCGGGTGGTGCGCAAAATCGTCATACACTGCGACGCCGCCGGCGTGACCGCGCAGCTCCATGCGCCGGCGCACGCCGCGAAACGAGCGCAGCGCGGCGAGTGCATCGTGCGGCGGTACGCCGGCATGACGCGCCGCAGCGATTGCGGCGAGCGCGTTCAGCCGGTTGTGGCGTCCCGACTGCGCGAAATCGAGGACCCCGATCGTCTCGCCGCCAAGCGTCACGCCACCCGCGTCGGCGATCGTCCAGTCGGGTGCGGGCGCGGCGGTGGATGCCGCCGTGTCGAAGCGCTCGATCGGCGTCCAGGCACCGCGCGCGATCACGCGCGCCAGCGCATTGTCACCGGCATTGACGACGATGCGGCCATCCCCGGGAATCGTGCGCAGCAGATGATGGAACTGCGTCTCGATCGCAGCGAGGTCGGGAAAGATGTCGGCGTGATCGAATTCCAGATTGTTGAGGATGGCAGTGCGTGGCCGGTAATGGACGAACTTCGATCGCTTGTCGAAGAACGCGGTGTCGTACTCGTCGGCCTCGATCACGAAGAACGCGCTGTCGGTGAGCCGCGCGGACACGCCGAAGTCGACCGGGACGCCGCCGATCAGGAACGCCGGGGTGAGGCCGGCCGCCTCCAGGATGTGCGCAAGCATCGCCGACGTCGTCGTCTTCCCGTGTGTGCCCGCGACCGCGAGCACGAAGCGGCCTCGCAAGACGTTTTCGAACAGCCACCGCGGTCCCGAAACGTAGGGGCGGCCCGCGTTCATGATCGCTTCCATCAGCGGGTTGCCGCGCGACACGACGTTGCCGACGACGAACACGTCGGCGCGCCTCGCCACGGCGTCGAGCTGGCCGGCGTCGAAGCCCTCGGTGAGCGCGATGCCGAGTGCTGCGAGCTGCGTCGACATCGGCGGGTAGACGTTGGCGTCGCAGCCGGTGACCGTGTGGCCCGCACGCCGCGCGATCGCCGCGATGCCGCCCATGAACGTGCCGCAGATGCCGAGGATGTGCAGATGCATGCGATTCGTGCCGGGCGCGCGGGCGCGCCCTACCCGCGGAAGATGAAATAGACGGCGCCCATCATGCAAAGGCCGGCCCACAGGTAGTCGAGCTTCAGCGTCGCGCCCATGAAAAAGATCGCGAACGGAACGAACACGGTGAGCGTGATCACCTCCTGCATGATCTTGAGTTGCGCGAGCGACAGCACCGTGAAGCCGATCCGGTTGGCCGGCACCTGCAGCAGGTATTCGAAGAGCGCGATCCCCCACGAAATCAGCGCGGCCACCCACCAGGCGCGGTTTTCGAGGAGCTTCAAATGCCCGTACCACGCGAACGTCATGAACAGGTTCGAGCAGGACAGAAGCGCCGCGCAGACAACCGCGGGATGCAGGGCGAGCGAGACGGGGTTCATCGGCGGGGAGCGTCGGGCGATCGGCGAAAAGGGCCGGGCATTATCGCCCAATGACATCGGCATGCTCCTTGCGGAAACGCCGATGCGTCATCCACCGGGACCTCGAACAGCCTTACGCTCGCCATGCCGGACGACAATTCGACGCAGCGCGTCACCGCCGCCGCTTCCCCAAGGGAGTGGCGCAGCGCCGGCTGGCGGTTGCGCGTCGCGCGGTTGCTGCGCGGGCGAGGCCTCGTCCGCCTGCGCTCGTCGATCGGGCTCAGGCTCGCGCTGTTGGCACTCGCACTCGGGCTTCCGTTCGTCGTTTACGTCGGCGTCAATGCCGCCAGGCAGGCATCGACCGCCCGCGAGTTTGCGCAGCAGCGCACGCTGGCGCTTGCGCGCGTCGTCGCCGCGCGGGTCGACGACGTTGTAGGTGACAACCTCATCGCACTCGCGCTGGTGCGCCACGGCGTGACGCTCGACCCGTCCGCCACCTCCGCCAACGACGCATTCCTCGACAAGATTCGCGGCGACCTCCCCGGGATGGTGCAGAACGTCGGCGTCTGGACGCTCGACGGACGCAATGTCGGCATGCTGAACCGTACGAGTGCGAACGCCGGCCGTTCGATCGCCGATCGCGATTATTTCCGGCGCGCGGTGCAGACGTCGAAGACCGCGATCGAAGGTCCGCTCGCGTCGGACGACGACGGCAATCCCGTCGTCGCGTTCGCCCGCCCCGTGATCGGCGCGACGGGCGCCGTCGCCGGCGTCGTCACGCTTGCCATCGATCTCAAGCAGGTGCAGCGACACCTCGACCTCGGCGGCGCGGTGCCGCGAGGAACGGTCATCTCGATCGTGAATGCGGACGGCGTCGTGCTCGCGCGGAGCGTCGACCCGGACCGCTGGATCGGCATGAGCGTGCTCGCCGTCGGCAAGGCGCGCCAGCACCTCGCCAGCCGCGAGGGCGTCGACGAGACGGTCGGTGCGGACAACGTCCCGCGCATCGCCGGCTACACGCAAGCGAAGCGGACGCCATGGCACGTCTTCGTCGGCATGCCGGCGGATGCCGCACTCTCCATTGCCCGCACCAACCGCTTCGAGACGCTCGCGCTCGGCGCGCTGTCGCTGCTGCTCGGGATCGGCTTCGCGGCGCGGCTCGGCGTACGGATCGCGCGACCGCTGCACCGGCTCGCCTACGACGCGACGCTGCTGGCGCGCGGCAATCTTGCGCACCGCACGTCGATTGGCGGCGACGACGAAACCGGCGTGCTGGCAAGCACGCTCAACCGGCTCGCGCAAACGGTGGAGGAGCGCACGCGCGCGCTCCAGGAGAAGACCGGCGCGCTCGAGGAAAAGACGACCGCCCTCGAGCGCAGCAGGAGCGAGCTCGCGACGATCACGGCCAACGTACCGGTGCTGATCGCCTACATCGATGCGGGCGAGCGCTTCCGGTTCGTCAACGAGTACTACCGCGACGTGTTCGGCGCGAGCCCCGAGCGCGTCGTCGGCCATCGGTTGCGCGCGGTGCTTCACCCGACGGTCTACGCGCGCCTCGAGTCGCGCATGCGCGACGTGCGCGCCGGCATGCCGCAGACGTTCGAGACGACCTTCGCCGGCGACGGCCGCGGCCCGGTCTTCATGGTGACCTGCTTCCCCGACTACGGTGACGGCCACGAGGTGCGCGGCGCCTACGTCGTGTGCCAGGACATCACGCGCCGCAAGGATGCCGAGGAGGCGCTCGCCGGACGCGAGCGCTTCGTGCGTCTGATCGCCGACGGCATTCCCGCGCGGATCACCTACATCGACACGAGCAATCGGCTGCTCTTCGGCAATCGGCGCTTTGCCGAATACTGGGGCCGCGAACCCGCCGATATCGTCGGGCGCCCGCTCGCCGACGTGGTGTCCTCCGCCGCGTACGCGCAGATCAAGCCCGAGCTCGATCGCAGCTACGCGGGGCTCGCGCGGCGCTTCGACCTCGTCGTCGATCGCGCAAACGGCACCGAGTTCTACCAGGTCGATCACGTGCCCGACATCGATGCGGCCGGAGTCGTGCACGGCGTGGTCACGATCTCGCAGGACGTCACCGCGTTGCGGCAGGCCAAGCAGGCGCTTGCCGCGTCCGAGAAGCGGATGCGCACGGTGGCGGACAACCTGCCCGCGCTCATCGCCTACCTCGACGCCGGCGAGCGTTATCTCTTCGTCAATGCGCGCTCGCAGCAGATGTTCGGTCTCTCGCCGGAGGCGATGCTCGGGCAGCGTGCGCAGGACGTGCTGAGTCCCGAGACGTATGCGCAGTCGAAACCGCATCTCGAGCGCGCGTGCCGCGGCGAGCGGGCGCGGTTCCAGCGCACGGTCGTGCGTAACGGCCGCGCCTGCCACGAGCTGGTCGAGCTCATTCCCGATCAGGAAGCGAGCGGCCGCGTGCTCGGGCTCTATGCGCTGGTGCAGGACATCACCGACCTGCGTACCGCGCAGGCGAAGGCCGAGGAAAGCGAAGAGCGGCTGCGCAGCATGACCGACAGCATGCCGTCGATGGTCGGCTACATCGATTGCGACCGGTGCTACCGCTTCAACAACCGCTACTACGAGACATGGCTCGGGCGGCCGCTGACAGAGATTACCGGGCGGCGCGTGGCGGACGTGCTCGGGCCGCGTGCCTACGAGAACGTGGCGCCGAATCTCGATCGCGCGTTCGCGGGCGAGCGCGTCGACTTCGACGTCGAAGTGCCCGGCCCGGAGGGCAGCCGGTTCGTCCGCGGCAGCTACATTCCCGACATCGACGCGTCGGGCGCCGTGCTCGGCGTCTACACGTCGTCGACCGACATCACGCCGCTCAAGGAGGTCGAGCGCCAGCTCGAGCGTCTCGCGCAGCGCGACACGCTCACCGGGCTGCCCAACCGGCACGCATTCAACGACGGCATCGCCGCCGCGTTGCGCCGCTCGCAGCGCGCCGCGACGCCGGTTGCGCTGCTGTTTCTCGACGTCGACGGATTCAAGCAGATCAACGACACGCTGGGACATGCGGCCGGCGACGAGGTGCTGCGCGAGTTCGCGCGACGGCTGTCGGCGTCGGTGCGTGCAACCGACCTCGTCGCGCGGCTCGCGGGCGACGAGTTCGTGATCGTCCTCGAAGGGGTTCACACGCGCGAGGAGTGCCGCTTCGTTGCGCGCAAGATCATCGCCGCGATGCGGCCCGAGTTCGATGCGGGCGAGGCGGCGGTGAAGGTGACGACGAGCATCGGCGTGGCACTCGGCCAGGGTGGCGAGACGACGCCGGAGGCGCTTCTGAAGCGTGCCGACAGCGCGCTTTACGCGGCGAAGGGGCACGGACGGGACAGGTACGAGATCGCGATATAGTGGGCTGATGCCCTCCCTCCCGTCCCGGTTAGCCGAAGCCCGCTCCGCGGTGCGCGGACTGGCCGGCTCGAAGATTCGTGACATCGCCAACGCGGGCATGCACGACCCGGACGTGCTCGCGTTCTGGTTCGGCGAGCCCGACCAGGTAACCCCCGCGTTCATCCGCGACGCGGCAACGGCGTCGCTCGCGCGCGGCGAGACGTTCTATTCGCAGAACTTCGGCATTCCGGAGCTTCGCGCGGCGATCGCCGGCTACGTGGGCGCGCTGCACCGCCCGACCACGGCCGACGAGATCGCCGTCACCGCGTCCGGCATGTCTGCGCTGATGCTTGCGGTCGAGGCGCTGGTGGCGCCCGGCGACCGCGTCGTCGTCGTGACGCCGCTCTGGCCGAATCTCGTCGAGATTCCGAAGATCCTGTCGGCCGAGGTCGTCTGCGTGCCGCTTTCCTTCGGCGCGTCGGGCTGGCGCCTCGACCTCGACCGGCTGCTCGACGCACTCACGCCCGGCACGCGCGCGCTGATGCTCAATTCACCGAACAACCCGACCGGCTGGACGATCGACCGCGCGGCACAGCAGGCGCTGCTCGCGCACTGCGCGCGCCACGGCATCTGGATCGTCGCCGACGACGTGTACGAGCGCCTCTACTACGCGGAAGATTTCGCCTGCGCACCGTCGCTGCTCGACATCGCGGACGGCGGCATGCGCGTCGTCAGCACGAACAGCTTCTCGAAGGCGTGGCTGATGACCGGATGGCGCCTCGGCTGGATCGTAGGCCCGAAGCCGCTGATGCCCGATCTCGGCAAGCTGATCGAGTACAACACGTCCTGCTCGCCGGTGTTCGTCCAGCGCGCGGGTGTGGCCGCCCTTCGCGACGGCGAGCCTACGGTCGACGCGACGCGCGAGCGGCTGCGCCGCGCGCGCAACCGGCTCGTCGACGGATTGCGTGCGCTGCCCGGCGTCGAAGTCGCGCCACCGGAAGGTGCGATGTACGCGTTCTTTCGCGTCGAAGGTGTGGACGACAGCATGGCGTTCTGCCGCCGGCTGGTGCAGGAAGCGAAGCTCGGGCTCGCACCGGGCAGCGCCTTCGGCCCCGAGGGTGAAGGGTTCGTCCGCTGGTGCTTCGCCGCCGCCGATTCGCGCCTCGACGATGGCATCGCGCGCCTCGCGCGCTTCCTGAACGGTCAGACACGGGCTTGCACGAACCGGAAAGTCGTCTCTGACCCTAATTCGGTTCGACGACGATGAAAAAGGCGTTGGTTATCGCCGTTTGCGCGCTCGCACTCGTGCTTCCGGCTGCCGGCGCCGACATGCGCAAGACGCTTCACGTCGCCTTTCCCGTCGCCGAAAGCGGCTTCGATCCGCAGGCGATCAGCGATACGTACTCGGATGCCGTCTGTCTCGCCATTTTCGATCCGCTCTATCGCTACGACTATTTCGCGCGACCGGTCGTGCTGCAGCCGAACACCGCCGACGGCCTGCCGCAGGTGAGCGACGGCGGACGAACGTACACGATCAAGGTGAAGCGCGGCATTCGCTTCGCCGCCGATCCGGCGTTCGGCGGCAAGCCGCGCGAGCTCACCGCCGGCGACTACGTCTACAGCATCAAGCGCGTGTTCGATCCCAAGCTGCGCTCGTACTGGCTGTACCTGTTCGAGGGCAACCTCGTCGGGCTCGACGCACCGCTCGAGCGCGCACGCAAGAGCGGCCGCTTCGACTACGACGAGCCGATCGACGGCCTGCAGGCGATCGACCGCTACACGCTGCGCATCCGCTTCAGGGAACCCGATTACGCGTTCGGGTGGTGGCTCACGACGTCGTCGTTCGCCGCCGTTGCGCGCGAGGTCGTCGAGCGCTACCAGGACGAGTCGCACCGCGTGATGGAGCATCCGGTCGGCACTGGCGCGTACCGGCTCGAATCGTGGACGCGCGGCCAGCGCATCCTGCTCGCTGCCAATCCCGATTTTCGCGACGAGCGCTATCCGGCGCCGGGCAACGACGCGGCCGACAGGGCGATTGCGAAAGACCTGACCGGACGCAAGCTGCCGCTCGCGGGCCACGTCGACATCGCGATCATCGAGGAAGCGCAGCCGCGGATGCTGTCGTTCGACCGCGGCGAGCTCGATTACGTGGCCGTGCCCGCGACGCTCGCGCCCACGGTGCTCGACGCCGATCGCCTGCGCCCGGCACTCGCCAAGCGCGGCGTTGCGCTTCACCGCGGGCCGGAACCGTCGCTGTCGTTCTTCTTCTTCAACATGGACGACCCGGTGGTTGGCGGATACGAGCCGGCGAAGGTCGCGCTGCGGCGCGCCATCGCGATGGCGTACGACCGCGCCGCCGACATTCGCCAGCTTGCCAACGGCCAGGCGGTGCGCGCCGATCAGCCGGTGCCGCCGGGCCTGTTCGGTCACGACGCATCGATCGGCATGGTCGTCCCCTTCGATCCCCAGGGCGCCCGGACGCTTCTCGACCGCTTCGGCTACAAGGACCGCAACGGCGACGGCTATCGCGAGACGCCCGACGGGAAGCCGCTGGTGATCGTCAAGGGATCGACGACCGACGCCGACGCGCGCGCGAGCGACGAGCTGTGGAAACGCAGCATGGACGCGATCGGCGTGCGGATGACGTTCCTCAAGAACAAGTGGCCCGAGCTCAACAAGATGACCGAAGCCGGGCACATGATGATGTGGGGCCTGGGCTGGATCAGCGGCATTCCCGACGGCGACCCGTTCTACAGCTACCTCGTGAGCCGCAACATCGGCACGTCGAACGACGCGCGCCTGCGCCTGCCCGCGTACGACCGCCTGTACGACCAGGCGCACGTGCTGCCCGACGGCGACGAGCGCAATGCGGCGTTCCGCAAGCTGAACGAGCTGATCGTCGGCTACGCGCCGTGGATCGTCAACCAGTATCCGTACCGCAACGAGCTCACGCAGCCGTGGCTGCGCGGCTTCAAGCTGAACGCGTTCCAGCGGTCGCAGTGGGCGTATTACGACGTGGCCGCGCACTGAACGCGAGCGCAACCCGCGGTTTGTCACCGGCGACGCGTCGGGTGTCGGCAAACGCCGGACGCTCGTGCGCGGCGCGCGCCGATTGCGCGCCGATTGCCACGACCGCTACGCTTCGAACCGGCCGGGTGCGATCTCGCCGCACGCGCCGCTGCGGCTTTGGCCGTCTGTCGGCCGTGCCGAACGCCGATCGCGTCAGGGAGAGCCTACGATGCTGAACGCCCGATCGCTGTGGTCACTCACGAGGGAGTCGGCTGCGCAGTGGTCCGCCGACTTCGCGCCGAGCATGGGCGCGGCGCTTGCGTACTACACGATCTTCTCGATCGCGCCGCTGCTCGTGATCGCGATCGCCGTGGCCGGCTTCTTTTTCGGCGCCGATGCCGCCCGAGGCGAGATTTTCGGCCAGCTCAGCGGATTGATCGGCGAGCGCGGCGCGGCCACCATCGAGGCGGCCGTCGCGAGCGCCAGCCAGACCGGGCATGGAACGTTCGCGGCAATCGCGGGCATCGTCGCGCTGCTGCTCGGCGCGACAACCGTCTTCGGCGAACTGCAGTCCGACCTCGACCGGATCTGGGACACGCCGAGGCCGGAGCATGCGGGAATCCGGGGCCTGTTGCGCGGTCGCCTGCTTTCGTTCGGCATGGTGCTCGGCATCGGCTTCCTGCTGCTCGTGTCGCTCGTGCTGTCCGCTGCGCTGTCAGCGATCGGCCACTTCTGGAGCGGCGCGCTACCGGGCTGGGAGGTGCTGCTGCAGATCGTCAACTTCGTCGTGGGCTTTGTCGTCGTCAGCGGCCTGTTCGCGATGATCTACAAGTTCCTGCCGCGCTGCGACATTGGCT
>DASSVX010000345.1:0-14846 GCA_035705655.1 Casimicrobiaceae bacterium | reverse complement strand
TCGACGCCCACTCCCAGATGCCGAGGCCTTCGGCGCAATGCGCGGCCGCTTGCTCGATCGTGAGCCACTGCTGCTCGGGCTGCTTGCCGGCGACGATCACGTTGACGTAGTTGCGGCTGCGCAGGCAGTGGTCGGTCACCGAGAGCAGCGTGTTGGCGTCGGGCGGCAGGTAGACGCGAATGACCTCGGCCTTCTTGTTGACGACGTAGTCGATGAAGCCGGGATCCTGGTGCGAAAAGCCGTTGTGATCCTGGCGCCACACGTGCGACGTCAGCAGGTAATTGAGCGAGGCGATCGGACGCCGCCACGCGATCTTTCGCGACGATTCGAGCCACTTGGCGTGCTGGTTGAACATCGAATCGACGATGTGGACGAACGCCTCGTAGCAGTTGAACATGCCGTGGCGGCCGGTAAGCAGATAGCCTTCGAGCCACCCCTCGCACTGGTGCTCGCTCAGCATTTCCATCACGCGCCCGTCCGGCGCCACGTGATCGTCGCCGGGCTCGATCTGTGCAGTCGAGCAGCGATCGGTGGCTTCGAACACGGCGTCCCAGCGGTTCGATGCGGTTTCGTCGGGGCTGAAGACGCGGAAGTTGCGCGCGTCGGCGTTCGCGCGCAGCACGTCGCGGATCAACCTGCCCTGGACGCGCGTCGCTTCGGCGTCGACGTGCCCCGGGCCCGGCACCGCGACCGCATAGTTGCGCAAGTCCGGCAGCTCGAGGTCGCGCAGCAACACGCCGCCATTCGCGTGCGGGTTCGCACTCATCCGCCGTTCGCCCTGCGGCGCGAGCTCGGCGAGCGCTGTAACGAGTCGCCCCTGCGCGTCGAAAAGCCGCTCGGGCTCGTAGCTTCGCAGCCACCGTTCGAGAAGTTCGAGGTGTCCGGGGTGCGCGTCGAAATCGGCGAGCGGCACCTGATGTGCGCGAAACGTGCCCTCGATCTGCTTGCCGTCGACAACCTTCGGACCGGTCCACCCCTTCGGCGAGCGAAGCACGATCATCGGCCATTGCGGGCGTTGCCTGAATCCGCGCTCGCGCGCGTCGTGCTGGATGCGTCGAATCTCGCCGACGATCTTATCGAGCGTCGACGCCATCCGCACGTGCATCGGTAGCGGATCGTCGCCTTCGACGAAGTACGGCCGGTACCCGTAGCCGCGCAGCAGCGCCTCGAGCTCGTCGTGCGGAATGCGCGCGAGCACCGTCGGGCCGGCGATCTTGTAGCCGTTCAGGTGCAATACGGGAAGCACCGCGCCGTCGCGCACCGGATCGAGAAACTTGTTCGAGTGCCAGCTCGTGGCGAGCGCGCCGGTCTCCGCTTCGCCGTCGCCCACCACGCACGCGACCAGCAGCTGCGGATTGTCGAATGCGGCGCCGAATGCGTGCGCGAGGCTGTACCCGAGCTCACCGCCTTCGTTGATCGATCCCGGGGTTTCCGGCGCCGTGTGGCTCGGGATGCCGCCGGGAAACGAAAACTGCGTGAAGAACCTTGCAAGACCTCGCTCGTCGCGCGACACGTCGGGGTAGAGCTCGCTGTACGTTCCCTCGAGATACGTGTTCGCCAACACGCCGGGCGCACCGTGACCGGGACCGGTGACGAACATCATGTCGAGCGCGTGCTCGCGGATGATGCGGTTGAGATGCACGTAGACGAAGTTGAGCCCCGGGGTCGTCCCCCAGTGGCCGAGCAGACGCCGCTTGATGTCGCCGATCTGCAGCGGCCGGCGCAGCAGCGGGTTGTCGCGCAGATAGATCTGCCCGGCCGAAAGGTAATTCGCGGCACACCAGTACGCGTGCATCCGGTGCAGCAGCTCGCCGGGCAGTGTCGTGTCTCGCTGATTCGTGGCTTCGGGTTGCACTCAAGCCTCCGCATGCATCGCGCAAGTCGGGTTTTACCGTGCGAGGATACGCCGCTCGTCTAGAATTGCCGCGCCGGCAACGGCCCGTGTCAGGCTCGACGGCAACGCGGCGGCTTGCCGCGATGGAATGACCGACGCGCATCGCGCGCGTTAGCCCCGATTCTTTCGAATTCTCGCATCTGGACCAGCATCAGCATGGATACCCGCGGTACGAAGTACGGCATCGAAGTCAATCCGGTCGTTCCCAAGCCGCTCGCGCGCCTGACCGACCTTGCGGGCGATCTCTGGTACAGCTGGGATCGCCCGACGCGCGAGCTCTTCGCGCGGCTGCACCCGGGATTGTGGAACGCCGCGGGCCACAGCCCGAAGGCGTTCCTGAAGCGCGTCGACCAGGATCGACTCGATGCCGCCGCGAAGGACCCGGTGTTCCTCTACAAGTTTCACCGGATATTGTCGACGCACGACACCTACGAGGGCATCGCGACGCCCGCGACCGACGGCGTTGCGCTCGGTGCCGGCGACCATGTTGCGTATTTCTGCGCCGAATTCGGCTTTCACGAAAGCCTGCCGATCTACTCGGGCGGCCTCGGCATCCTCGCTGCCGACCACTGCAAGGCGGCAAGCGACGCCAATCTGCCGCTGACGGGCGTCGGCCTCCTTTATCGGCAGGGCTACTTCTCGCAGACGATCGACGCCGAGGGCAACCAGCACGCGAATTACGCCGATTCGAGCTTCGCCGACCTGCCGGTCGAGCTCGTGCGCGGCGAGGATGGCCGCGAGATGCGCGTTGCGGTGAGCCTCCCAGGCCGCGACGTCTCGGTGCGCCTGTGGCGTGCGCGCGCCGGCCACGTGATGCTCGTGCTGCTCGACACCGACGTTGCCGAGAACGGCGAGAACGACCGGCTGATCACCTATCGTCTTTACGGTGGCGACCGCACGACGCGCATCGAGCAGGAAATCGTGCTCGGCATCGGTGGCGTGCGCGCGCTCGCGTTGCTCGGGGTGACGCCGACCGTCTGGCACATGAACGAAGGTCACGCGGCATTCATGGTGCTCGAGCGCATCCGCATGCTCGTGCAGGCAGGGACGCCGTTCGATACGGCACTCGAGGCGGTGGCGGCGAGCAACGTGTTCACGACGCACACGCCGGTGGCGGCAGGCCACGACCAGTTCGCGTCCGACGTGATCGAGCAGTACTTCGCTTCGTACTGCAGCGACGTGGGTGTCGCGGCGGCGACGCTGCTCGAGCTCGGACGCAGCCCCGACAGCGACGATTTCAACATGACGGCACTCGCGGTGCGCGGCTCGCGCCTTCACAACGGCGTGTCGCGCATCCACGGCGAGGTGACCTCGCGCACGCTGCAGGGCCTGTGGCCCGACGTGCCGCCCGCCGAGAACCCGGTGGGCTACGTGACGAACGGCGTCCACGTGCGCACGTTTCTCGCGCTCGAATGGTTCGACCTCTTCGACCGCTATCTCGGACCCGAGTGGGTGCACCGGTTCGGAAGCAGCGCCGAGTGGGACGACATCGACCGCATTCCCGACCACCTGTTCTGGTCGGTGCACCAGCATCTGAAGTCGAGCATGCTGGAGGTCGTGGGCGAGCGCGTGCGCGCGCAGCACTTGCGCAACCAGGGCAGCGAAGCGCATCTCGACCGCATCCTGCGCCATGCCCGGCCCGACGATCCGACGGTGCTCACCGTCGGCTTCGCGCGCCGCTTCGCCACGTACAAGCGGGCGACGCTGCTTTTCAACGACCTCGACTGGCTCCGCGCGATCACGAGCGATGCGAAGCGGCCGGTCGTGTTCATCTTCGCCGGACGCGCGCACCCCGCGGACGTGCCCGGGCAGGACCTGATCAGGGAAATCGCGCGGGTGGCGAAGCTGCCCGAGTTCGAAGGAACCATCCTGCTCGTCGAAGGCTACGACTTGCGTCTTGCGCGCCGTCTCGTCGCCGGCGTCGACGTATGGCTCAACAATCCGATCTACCCGCTCGAAGCGTCGGGCACGTCGGGCATGAAGGCCGGCATGAACGGCATCATCAACCTGTCGGTGCAGGACGGATGGTGGGGCGAAGGCTACCAGCCCGGCAACGGCTGGACGATCAAGCCGGCAACCGGCGTGAGCGACGCTGCCCGGCGCGACAGCGACGAGGCGCGCTCGCTCTACGAGATCCTGCAAAACCATGCGCTGCCGCTGTACTACGACCGTGTGCCCGCGGGTTACTCGCCGGCATGGCTTCGCATGGCCAAGCGATCGATGGCGACGCTGCTGCCGCGCTTCAATTCGCGGCGGATGCTGAACGAATACGTCGAGAATCTCTACAGCCACGCGGCGACGCAGGGACGCCGGTACATGGCCGACGAGCGTGCGGTGGCGGGCGCCGTTGCGGCATTCAAGCGGCGCGTGCGCGACGCGTGGCCGCGTGTCGCATTGCGGGTGGTCGACAGCGGCGCGCAGCGGATCGCCTTCGGGGAGGCATTCGCGATCGAAGTGGCCGTGCAACTGGCCGGCCTCGATCCGTCCGACGTGGTCGTCGAGCTGCTGCTCGAGCGGCTGGACGAGCGAACGGGTCGCGGCGAGCGGCGGCAATACCCGCTGAATGCCGTGGATGGCGTGAACGAGGCCGGCGAGCATCGCTACCGGATCGAGCTTGCCCCCGAGCTTTGCGGACATTTGAGCTATCGCTTGCGCGCCTATCCGTGCCATCGCGAGTTGACGCATCCGCACGAGACCGGACTGATGCGCTGGGCATGAAGGGGGGTCAGAGACGACTTTCCCGGCGCCATCGTTCGGTGTGGTGACAACCGTCCGGAAAGTCGTCTCTGACCCCAACGTCGATGCGCGAGGAAGCGGCAGCCGCACCTGAACCAATCGGCGCGCGATGGGTCCGCTTCTCTGAGAAGCTCGCGTCGACCGACGCCATGGCCGGAAGGGACGGATGGCATGATCGAAGCAACGGCGGGACCGACGTTCGGCGTGGACAACAAGACCGGCCTCGGCGAACAGGACGTGTACCTGTTTCGCGAAGGCACGCACGCGTCGCTGCATGCGCTGCTGGGCTGCGCGCTGTCCGACGGTTCTGCACGCTTCCGCGTCTGGGCGCCGAACGCCGCGCGCGTTTCGGTGATCGGCGACTGGAACGCGTGGAACGGCGAGGCGAATCGCCTGGTCGTGCGCGGCGACGAAACCGGTATCTGGGAAGGCACCGTGCGCGGCGTGACGCGCGGGGCTGCCTACAAGTACCGGATCGTCACGCGCGACGGCGCCATCCTGGAAAAGGCCGACCCGTTCGCATTGTATGCAGAGGTTCCTCCGGCAACCGCTTCGCGCGCCTGGAGTCTCGACTATGCGTGGGGCGATGGCACGTGGATGGCATCGCGCCGGTCGCGCAATGCGCTCGACGCGCCGATGTCGATCTACGAGTTGCACTTCGGGTCATGGCGCCGCGACGATCCCGGACAATTGCCGACGTATCGCGGGATGGCCGAGCCGCTCGCCGATTACCTGTGCGCGCAGGGCTTCACGCACGTCGAATTCCTGCCGCTGATGGAGCACCCGTTCTATGGCTCGTGGGGCTACCAGACCACCGGCTATTTCGCGCCGACGGCCCGCTACGGAACGCCGCAGGACCTGATGTACCTGATCGACGTGCTGCATCGACGCGGGATCGGCGTCATTCTCGACTGGGTGCCGTCGCACTTTCCCGACGATCCGCATGGGCTGGCCTGGTTCGACGGCACGCACCTCTACGAGCATGCCGATCCGCGCAAGGGCTTCCACCCCGAATGGAAGAGCCTGATCTTCAATTACGATCGGCACGAGGTGCGGGCGTTCCTGGCGTCGAGTGCGCTCTTCTGGCTGGACAAGTACCACGTCGACGGCCTGCGCGTCGACGCGGTCGCATCGATGCTGTACCTCGACTATGCGCGCAACGCCGGCGAGTGGGTGCCGAACGTTCACGGCGGCAAGGAGAACCTCGGCGCCATCGCGTTCCTGCGCCAGCTCAACGAAGCGGTCTACCGCCAGCACCCCGACGTGCAGACGTTCGCCGAGGAATCGACGTCGTGGCCGATGGTTTCGCGGCCGACATTCGCCGGGGGCCTCGGCTTCGGGATGAAATGGAACATGGGATGGATGCACGACACGCTTGCGTACATGCACAACGAGCCGATCCATCGCAAGCATCATCACGACCGGCTCACGTTCTCGATCTGGTACGCGTTCTCGGAAAACTTCGTGCTGCCGCTGTCACACGACGAAGTCGTGTACGGCAAGGGATCGCTGATTGGCAAGATGCCCGGCGACCCCTGGCAGCGGTTCGCGAACCTGCGCGCGCTGTACGGTTACATGTGGGCGCATCCCGGCAAGAAATTGCTGTTCATGGGCAGCGAGTTCGCGCAGTGGCGCGAGTGGTCGCACGAGGCTGCGCTCGACTGGCCGCTGCTCGCGCACGCCGAGCACGCCGGCGTGCAGCGCTTCGTGTCCGACGTGAACCGCGTCTATCGTGCGACACCGGCGCTGCACGAGATCGACTTCGAGATGCCGGGCTTCGAGTGGATCGTCGGCGATGACCGCGAGGCAAGCGTCGTCGCGTTTCTTCGCCGCGCGCGAGGCGGGGCACCGGTGCTGGTGGCCTGCAATTTCACGCCGGTGCCGCGCCTCAATTACGCAGTCGGCGTCGCGGAAGCCGGATTCTGGCGCGAGATGCTGAACAGCGACGCGACCGCCTACGGCGGCAGCGGCATGGGCAACCTGGGCGGCGTGCACTCGGTACCCGTGGGAGCGCACGGCCGCTTCCACTCGCTGACGCTGACGCTGCCGCCGCTTTCGACCGTGTTCCTCGAGTTTGGAGGGGCGTAACGTGGCGGCACGCAAGGGAAATGCGCGCAAGACCGACGCGTTCCCCGCCGAGGGCCGCGCGCGCGCCGTCATCGAGGGCATCGCGCCGCAGGTCGACGGTGGACGCTTCGCCGTCAAGCGCATCGTCGGCGACCGGGTCGTCGTCGAGGCCGACTGCTTCGCCGACGGACACGATGTGCTCGCCTGCCGGTTGCGCTTTCGCCGCGAGGACGAGGCCGCGTGGAGCGAGTCGCCGATGGATGCGCTGGGCAACGATCGCTGGCGCGGCGAATTCATCGTGGCCGACGTCGGCCGCTACAGCTATACGGTCAGCGCATGGGTCGATGCGTTTCTCTCGTGGCGGCACGACTTCGCGCGCCGGGTCGATGCCGACGACATGCGCGTGGCGGCACAGATGGGCGCCGACATCATCGCGGCGGCCGCATTGCGCGCGCGCGGCGACGAGCGCAAGCGGTTGACTGCGTGGGCGCGCGAGTTGCGCGACACGTCGGATGTCGATGCCTTGCGCGACTTGGCACTCGACGACGTGCGCGCGGCGCTTGCACAGCGCCATCCCGACCGGCGCTTCGAGACGGCTTATCCGGTCGAATTTGCGCTGGTCGTCGATCGGCTCCGCGCGGGGTTCTCGAGCTGGTACGAGCTCTTCCCGCGCTCGACGGCGCAACGCGAGCAGGTGCATGGCACGTTCGCCGATTGCGAGGCGCGCCTGCCCTACGTTGCCCAGATGGGCTTCGACGTGCTGTACCTGCCGCCGATTCACCCGATCGGCCGTGAGCGGCGCAAGGGCCGCAACAACGCGCTCGTCGCCGGCCCCGACGACGTCGGCAGCCCATGGGCGATCGGTTCCGTGGAGGGCGGCCACAAGGCGCTGAATCCGCAGCTCGGCACGATGGACGATTTTCGCCGCCTCGCGGCGAGCGCGCGATCGCTCGGCCTCGAGATCGCGCTCGACATCGCGTTCCAGTGCGCGCCCGATCACCCGTACGTCGAAGCGCATCCCGAGTGGTTCCGGCATCGCCCGGACGGGAGCGTGCAGTACGCCGAGAATCCACCGAAGAAATACCAGGACATCTATCCGTTCAACTTCGAACCCGACGAGTGGCGCGCGCTCTGGGCCGAGCTCTACGACGTGATGGCGTTCTGGATCGCGGAAGGCGTGCGCATCTTCCGCGTCGACAATCCGCACACGAAGCCGTTCGCGTTCTGGGAATGGGCGATCGCGCGGATCAAGCGCGAGCACCCCGACGTCATCCTGCTGTCGGAGGCGTTCACGCGGCCGAAGGTGATGCACCGGCTCGCTAAGCTCGGCTTCACGCAGTCGTACACGTACTTCACCTGGCGCAACAACAAGCACGAGCTCACCGAGTACTTCACCGAGCTCGGCAGTGCACCCGGCCGCGACTACTTCCGTCCCAACTGCTGGCCGAACACACCCGACATCCTGGCGGAAAGCCTGCAGATCGGCGGGCGTCCCGCGTTCATGACGCGGCTCGTCCTCGCCGCCACGCTCTGCGCCAATTACGGCATCTACGGCCCCGCGTTCGAGCTGCTCGAACACGTGCCGCGCGAGCCGGGCTCCGAGGAATACCTGCACTCCGAAAAGTACGAGCTGCGCCACTGGGACCTCGAGCGCGCGGACACGCTCGCGCCGTTCATCGCGCGCGTCAACTCGGCGCGGCGCGACAATCGCGCGCTGCAGCATGGCGCCGATCTCGTGTTCTTCCCGACCGACAACGACGAGATCCTCTGCTGCGGGCGCATCGACGCCGACCGATCGAACGCCATGATCGTCGTCGTCAACCTCGACCCGCATCATGTGCAATCGGGCTGGGTGACGCTCGACCTCGGGGCACTGGGTATCGAGCCCGAGCAGCCGTTCGAGGTGCACGACCTTCTCACCGACGCGCGCTACGCATGGCACGGGTCGCGCAACTTCGTGCTGCTCGATCCGGCGCGCGTGCCGGCACACCTGTTCCGCGTGCGCCGCCGCGTGCGCAACGAGCACGACTTCGTCTACTTCGACTAGGCCCTGAGGATCTGATTGGCCGACCCTGCCACCGCAGCACTTGCCGCACCGGCCGACGCGCCGCCCGATGCGGCGCGCTGGTACAAGGACGCCATCATCTACCAGCTCCACATCAAGGCGTTCTACGATTCCAACGCCGATGGGGTGGGCGACTTCCGCGGCCTGACCGAAAAGCTCGATTACATCCGCGATCTCGGCGTCAACACGATCTGGCTGCTTCCGTTCTATCCGTCACCGCTGCGCGACGACGGCTACGACGTGGCCGATTACCGCAACGTCAATCCGCTGTACGGCACGCGCGCCGACTTCCAGCATTTCGTGCGCGAGGCGCACAAGCACGAGCTTCGTGTCATCACCGAGCTGATCGTCAATCACACCTCCGACCAGCATCCTTGGTTCCAGGCGGCGCGCCGCGCGCCAAAGGGGTCGAACAAGCGCGACTACTACGTGTGGAGCGACGACCCCACGAAGTACAGCGGCACGCGGATCATCTTCACCGACACCGAAAAGTCGAACTGGGCCTGGGACGAGGTTGCGAACGCGTGGTATTGGCACCGCTTCTTCAGCCACCAGCCCGATCTCAACTTCGACAACCCGCAGGTGCTGAAGGCGATCTTCCGCGTCATGCGCTTCTGGCTCGACATGGGGGTGGACGGATTCCGCCTCGATGCGATCCCGTACCTGTGCGAGCGCGAGGGCACGAACAACGAGAACCTGCCCGAGACGCATGCGGTGCTGAAGCGGCTGCGAGCGCTGATCGACGCGCAGTATCCGAACGTGCTGCTGCTTGCCGAGGCGAACCAGTGGCCGGAGGACGTGCGCGAGTACTTCGGCGACGGCGACGAGTGCCACATGGCCTATCACTTCCCGCTGATGCCGCGCATGTACATGGCGATCGCGCAGGAAGAGCGGCATCCGATCACCGAGATCATGGCGCAGACGCCCGACATTCCGGCAAGCTGCCAATGGGCGATCTTCCTGCGCAACCACGACGAGCTGACGCTCGAGATGGTGACGAGCCGCGAGCGCGACTACATGTACAACATGTACGCGGCCGACAAGCGCGCGCGCATCAATCTGGGTATCCGGCGAAGGCTCGCCCCGCTGCTCGAGAACGACATGGGGCGCATCAAGCTGATGAACAGCCTGCTCCTGTCGATGCCCGGGTCGCCGACGCTCTATTACGGCGACGAGATCGGGATGGGCGACAACATCTACCTCGGCGATCGCGACGCCGTGCGCACGCCGATGCAATGGGCGCCCGAGCGCAACGCGGGCTTTTCGCGCGCCGATCCGCAGCGGCTGTACCTGCAGCCGATCATGGATCCGGTTTACGGATTTGAAGCGGTGAACGTCGAGGCGCAGTGGCGTGCGCCGTCGTCGCTGCTGCACTGGACGCGCCGGATGCTGGAGGTGCGCAAGGGCTTTGCCGCATTCGGCCGCGGCACGCTCACGTTCCTGCGCCCGGATAACCGGAAGATCCTCGCGTACCTGCGCGAGTGCGGCGACGAGACGATCCTGTGCGTGGCCAATCTCGCACGCACGGCGCAGCCGGTCGAGCTCGATCTCGCCAACTACAAGGGACGCGTGCCCATCGAGCTTCTCGGGCGCACGGCCTTTCCGCCGATCGGCGACGTGCCCTACCTGATGACGCTCGCCGGCCACGCGTTCCTATGGTTTCGCCTCGCGTCCGGCCAGCAGGTGTCCCGACGCGACGAGCAGGTGCCCTACCAGGAGCTGCCGGTGCTCGTGCTGTTCGACGGCTGGGCAAGCCTCTTTCGCGATCGTGTCGTGCCGTGGCGGATCGGCATGTCGGAAAAGGTGCGCAACCAGCTCGAGTCCGATGCGCTGCCGGCGTTCGTCGCGAGCCGGCGCTGGTATGCGGCGAAGAGCGCGCCCGTGCGCCGGGTCGAGATCGCCGACCATGTCGAATGGAAGCCGGGCGCGCGGTCGTGGCTCGTGACGATCGCCCGTGTCGATTCGGGCGGCGAAGCGCAGGCGTATTTCCTGCCGCTTGCGCTCGCATGGGAAGATTTCGACGAGTCGCTCGTGCGCGCGCTGTCGCCGCTGGCGATCGCGAAGGTGCGCCAGCAGGCGCAGGTCGGCGTGCTTGCCGATGCGTTCGGCGACGAATCGTTCGTGCGTGCGCTCGTGGCTGCGGTCGGCGCGGCCGCGGTGCAGAAGTCGGCGCGCGGCACGCTTCATTTCCGCCCGACGACGGCGTTCGCAGCGCTCGCCGGAACCGGTTACGGCGCGCTTCCCGTCACGACGCCGGGGGCGACGAGCAGCAACACGATCGCAGCACTCGCCGACCGCCTGTTCGTCAAGGGGTACCGGCGCCTTCAGGTCGGCGTGAATCCCGAACTCGAGATCGGCCGCTACCTCACCGAAGTCGTGCGCTTCCGGCACAGCGTCCCGGTCGCGGGCAGCGTCGACTACGTGGCCGACGACGGGCGCACGGCGACGCTTGCGCTGGTCCAGGGCTACGTGCAGAACCAGGGTGACGGCTGGGATTACACGCACAACTACCTCGAGCGGTTCTTCGACGACACCTCGCGCGAGGCGCCGGCGGCGAAGGGCGCCGACGTGCACGGCGCCTACACGACGCTCGCGCGCACGCTCGGCATGCGCACCGCGGACCTGCATCTCGCCTTCGCGCAAAGCAGTGGCGATCCGGCGTTCGATCCCGAGCCGATGACCTCCACCGACGTCGCCGAATGGGCCGAGCGTGTGCGCCAGGAGGCAATGCGCGGCCTCGAGCGGCTCGAACGGCGGATCGGCACGCTGGACCCGGCGCTGCGCAGCGCGGCCGAGCGGCTGCTCGCGCAGCGCGAGCCGCTGCTCGCGCGGATCGCGCGCCACGCGTCCGATCGCAGCGACGGGCCGAAGACGCGCGTGCACGGCGACTATCATCTGGGCCAGGTGCTGCTCGTGCAGAACGACTTCGTGATCACCGACTTCGAGGGCGAGCCTGCGCGGCCGCTCGCCGAGCGCGCGCGCAAGCAGTCGCCGCTGAAGGACGTTGCGGGAATGCTGCGCTCGTTCGATTACGCGCTGCATGCGACGCTCTTCGAATTCAGGACCGAGCGCGCCGACGTCCGCGAGCGTGTCGACGAGGCCGGGCGGCAGTGGCGCGCGCAGGCAACGCGCGCCTTTCTCGACGGCTACGACGAGATCGCAAAGGCGGCCGGACTTGCTTCGGCACGCGGCGAAGCGACGGGGCTGCTCGAGCTGTTCGTGCTCGAAAAAGCCCTGTATGAGCTCGGGTACGAAGCCGACAATCGGCCCGAGTGGCTGGGCATTCCGATACACGGCCTGCTCGGGATCCTCGACGGGACGTGATCGCGCTCCCGCATCGAGGGTGAGCACGCTCCGCCGGTTCGCGCGGTCGCACATGGGAGAACGTCATGGATAACGTCAACATGCTGGTCGAGCCGATCCGCGAATCGCTGCATCAGATCGGCGTCTTCCTGCCGCGCCTTCTGCTCGCCATCGTCGTGCTCATCATCGGCTGGCTCGTCGCAAAGCTCGTGCGCTTCGCCATCGTGAAGGCGCTGCACGCGATCAACTTCAACGTGGTCACCGAGAAGGCGGGCATCGACCGCTTCCTGTCGCAGGGAGGCGCCGACATCGACACCATCCGCGTGCTCGGCGGGCTCTTCTACTGGCTCGTGATCCTGGCGGCACTGATGGTCGCGTTCAACAGCCTCGACCTCGCGTACGTGACCGACCTGATCGGGCGCATCGTGCTGTACGTGCCGAGAGTGATGGTGGCGGTCGTGATCCTCGTGTTCGGCGCGTATTTCGCACGCTTCATCGCGACGGCGCTCGCGACGTATCTGCGCAACATCGGCGCGCGCGAGGCGGGGCTCATGGGCCGCTTCGCGCTCTACGCGATCATGGCGTTCGTCATCATGATCGCGCTCGACCAGATCGGCCTCGGCGACATCATCCGCGAGACCTTCCTCGTCATCGTCGCCGCCGTCGCGCTGGCGTTCGCGCTGGCGTTCGGGCTCGGCGGCACGAAGCGCGCAGGCGAGCTCATCGAGCGCTGGTCGCGGCAGGACGCCGACGACAGGCGCGACGCGCGGCCGCCGACGAAGTCCGTGCTGTGATCGCCGTGCCGCGCGTTTCCATCCGGCACCCCGGCCGCACCACGTCGGCCCGATGAAGCCGTTCACCGCCGTATGGCCGGGACGCTCGCTGCCGCGCGGCGCCCACTGGGACGGCGAGGGTGTCAATTTCGCCGTGTTTTCGGAGCGCGCGGAAGCGGTCGAGCTCTGCGTGTTCGATCGCACCGGGCGCCGCGAATTGCAGCGCATCCCGCTCGTCGAGCGCACCGACGAGGTCTTCCACTGCTACCTGCCGGAGGCGCGTCCGGGCCTGCTGTACGGTTATCGTATGCACGGCCCGTATCGGCCGGAGCAGGGACTGCGCTTCAACGCGCACAAGCTGCTGCTCGACCCTTATGCGCGAAGCATCGCCGGCACGTTGCGCTGGAGCGACGCACTGTTCGGCTACAACGTCGGCCACAAGCGCGGCGACCTGTCGTTCGACCGCCGGGACAGCGCGAGCGCCATGCCGAAGAGCAAGGTCGTCGAGCCGGCGTTCACGTGGGGCAACGACCAGCCGCCGAACATCGCGTGGCACGACATGGTGATCTACGAGTTGCACGTGCGCGGGTTCACGATGCAGCATCCCGACGTGCCGCCGGCGCTGCGCGGCACCTACGCCGGTCTCGCCACCGCGCCGGTCATCGATTATCTGAAGCGGCTCGGGGTCACGACGATCGAGCTGATGCCCGTGCACTACTTCGTCGACGACCGGCGGCTCGTGCAGCAGGACCTGCGCAACTACTGGGGCTACAACACGATCGGCTATTTCGCGCCCGAATCGCGCTATTCGGCGTCGGGCAAGCTGAACGAGTTCAAGACGATGGTGAAGACGCTGCATTCGGCCGGATTCGAGGTGATCCTCGACGTCGTCTACAACCACACGGCGGAAGGCAACGAGCTCGGTCCGACGCTTTGCTTCCGCGGCATGGACAACGCCGCCTACTACCGTCTGCAGGCCGATCCGCGCTACTACATGGACTACACGGGCTGCGGCAACACGCTCAACATGCAGCATCCGCGCGTGCTGCAGCTCATCATGGATTCGCTGCGCTACTGGGTGACCGACATGCACGTCGACGGCTTCCGCTTCGACCTTGCCCCGGCACTCGCGCGCGAGCTGCATGAAGTCGACCGGCTGGGCGCGTTCTTCGACATCCTGCGCCAGGACCCGGTGCTCGATCGCGTCAAGCTGATCGCCGAGCCGTGGGATCTCGGCGAGGGCGGCTACCAGGTCGGCAACTTCCCGCCGGGATGGGCCGAATGGAACGACAAGTACCGCGACACGATGCGCTCGTATTGGCGCGGCGACGGCGGCGTCATCGGCGAGTTCGCGCGGCGGCTCACCGGCTCGTCCGACCTCTATGGACGCAGCGGCCGCGCGCCGCACGCGAGCATCAACTTCATCACGGCGCACGACGGGTTCACGCTGCGCGACCTCGTTTCCTACAACGCAAAGCACAACGAGGCCAATCTCGAGGACAACCGCGACGGCAGCGACAACAACATCTCGTGGAACTGCGGCGTCGAAGGCGCCACCGCCGACGAAGGCGTCCTGGCGCTGCGCGCGCGCCAGTCGCGCAACCTGCTCGCGACGCTGCTGCTGTCGCAGGGCATTCCGATGCTGACGGCCGGCGACGAGATCGCGCGCTCGCAAGGCGGCAACAACAACGCGTATTGCCAGGACAACCCGGTCTCGTGGGTCGACTGGACGCTGGACGACGCGCGAAGCAACCTGCTCGCGTTCGTGCGCCGCGTCGTCGAGCTGCGCCGGCAGCACCCGGCGTTCCGGCGGCGGCATTTCTTCGAGGGCCGCTCGCTCACCGGGAAGGACGACAAGGACATCGCGTGGTTGAAGCCCGACGGCAGCGAGATGACCGAGCAGGAATGGAACAACGACTTCGCGCGCTGCCTCGGCGTGTTCCTGGCCGGCGACCGGCTCGGCGAAACCGACGCGCGCGGGCGCGCCGTTTCCGACGACGATTACCTC
>DASSVX010000344.1:0-9485 GCA_035705655.1 Casimicrobiaceae bacterium | reverse complement strand
CCCGGCCCCCGGGGCGGCCCGCGCCCGACCACGCCGGGTTGCATGCCGACGCCGACGCGCGGGCCTGTCTCGAGTTCGTCACGAACATCGGCGTCATCCGGTGCGCCGAAAAGTACCGCGACGGGCACGAGCGGCCAATGCGGTAGGTGCCGCTCGCGACACGCACGAGCGGCCGATGCGGTAGGTGCCGCCTGACTGCGGCTCTACGCCGGCGTTGCGCCCAACCCGGGCAGCAGATGCTCGATCAAATCGCGCACCGGCCGGATTTCGCGGCCGAACGGCAGCGCGGCCGCACCGCGGAAGAACAGCCCCTTCGCGACGTCGCCGCGCAGCGCGGCGGCGAGTTGCGTGTCGATGCAGAACTGGCCAATCTGCGCGATGCCGTCGCGCAGGCCGCAGCGCGTGAGGCAATCGAAGTGGAGCGTGCAGCGCGGCTTGCGACGCGCAACTGCCTGCATTGCCGGGAGGTGCCGGAGGTAGCGGTCGAGCCACGGCGTGCGCACGGCGCGCGCCGGGAGGCCGGCGACGCTCACGAATTCGACCAGGTCGGCGGCGCTCGCATTCGCCAGCACTGCCTTGAATTCGGGCGCCGCATCGCCCTCCTCGGTGACCGCGAACGCGGTGCCGAGCTGCACGCCGCTCGCGCCGAGCGCGAAGAGCTCGCGTACCCGCGCGGGCGAGTTGATGCCGCCGGCCGGAATGAGCGGTATCGCAGCGTTGGCGAGGCCCATCGCCCGGAACATCTCGAGCACCGCCGGAATGACGCGCTCGAAGTCGAAACGCGGATCGGCAAGGTCCTCGATGCTGGCGGCGCCGAGATGGCCGCCGGCGTAGCGCGGATGCTCGATGACGATTGCGTCGGGCAACCGCTTCCTGCGCTCCCACTTGCGCAGCACGAGCTGCACGCCGCGCGCATCCGAGAGGATCGGGATCACCGCCACGTTCGGATGCGCCGACGTGAGCTCGGGCAGGTCGAGCGGCAAGCCCGCGCCGACGACGATCGCATCGGCGCCGCTTTCGCAGGCCTGCCGCACGTAGCTTCCGTATTCGGACACCGCGCGCATCACGTTGACGGCGAGCATGCCTCGCCCGTCCGCGATCGCGCGAGCGGCGATGATTTCGCGGTCGAGCGCGACGAGGTTCGCGCGGTCGATCGTCGCGCGGTCGCGGCAGTGCAGCGTCGCGCGCATCAGGTCAGGATGGTGACGGCGCAGGTCGACCGACGAGATCGTGCCGACGCCGCCGTGCCGCGCGACGGTGCCCGCGAGCCGATGCGCCGAGACGCCGACTCCCATGCCGCCCTGCACGATCGGCAGCAGTGCGCGCCCCCGAATCACGAGGGGTGGCATGGTGGATGCGGAGGGTTCGGTCGGCATCGATCAGGCGAAGGCGCGCCGCTCGACGGCGAGGCCGGCGAAAGGGGAGCTTGGCGAGCATACGCGGCGCTCCCCCGGGCGCCTTTGATCGAAATCAATCGTTGGCGAGCGCGGGATAGCGAATCGCCGTCCCGTCGACGCGTGCGAACGGCGTCAGCTCGTGCCGCGACGTCTTCGTTTCGCTCACGATTTCCTCGGCGCGAATGCCACGCACGGTGAGCGCATCCGCGATAAGCGAGCGGTGGCAGCGCCACGGGACCGCTTCCGCGCACATGATGGCGACGGTCGAATCGCGGGCGAGTGCGATCAGCGCATCGAGATGCTCGGCAAAGGCCGGCGTTTGCATGTAGTCGGCATAACCGCGAAACGACAGGTTGCGCCATCCGGCATTCGGCGAGTCGGGTGTGGTCTTGCGAAAGCCGCCCAGCCCCTGCATCCGTTCGTACCCGATCGCGTGCGGCGCGAGCGTCGCAGCGAGCGCGTCGCCGTTAAACTGCGGGTTATGGCGCGAGCGCGGCACCGTCCGCACGTCGGCGAGGCACGTGACGCCGTGGGCTTCGAGCAGCCCGACGAACGCCTCGGCGCTGCGCGTCGAATGACCGATCGTGTAGACGACGTCTCGCGGCATGGAACCCACCCTTCGCCCAGGGGAAAGGAGCGATGATGACAGTGCGACAGCTCTTCGGCATCGACGTGCCGATCATCCAGGCGCCGATGGCCGGCGTGCAGGCGAGTGCGCTTGCGGTCGCGGTGTCGAACGCCGGCGGGCTCGGCTCGCTGCCGTGCGCGATGCTGCCGGCCGACGGCCTCGCGCAGGAACTGGCGGCGATCGTGGCGCAGACATCGCGGCCGTTCAACGTCAATTTCTTCTGTCACACGCCGCCGCCGGTCGATGCCGATCGCGAGGCGGCATGGCGGGCGGCGCTGTCGCCCTATTACCGCGAATTCGGCATCGATCCGGCCGCGATCAAGCCGGGTCCCGGACGCGCACCGTTCAACGCCGACGCCGCGGACGTTCTCGAGCGGGTGCGGCCCGCGGTGGTGAGCTTCCATTTCGGCCTGCCGTCCGACGACCTTCTCGCCCGCGTACGCGCCGCCGGTGCGCGAATCGTCGCGTCGGCCACCACGGTGGACGAGGCACGCTGGCTCGACGCCCGCGGCGTCGACGCAATCATTGCGCAGGGCCTCGAAGCGGGCGGCCATCGCGGCAACTTTCTTTCCGACGACCTGACGGCGCAGGTCGGCACGCTGGCGCTGGTGCCGCAGGTCGTGCGCGCGGTGCGGGTGCCGGTCATCGCCGCCGGCGGCATCGCCGACGCCAGGGGCGTGCAGGCAATGCTCGCGATGGGCGCCGCTGCCGTTCAGGTCGGAACGGCGTTCATGTGCTGTCCCGAAGCGACGACGAGCCGCATTCACCGGGATGCGCTCGCGAGCGATGCGGCGCATCACACCGCGATCACGAACGTATTCACGGGGCGGCCGGCGCGCGGCATCGTGAATCGCATCATGCGCGAGCTCGGTCCGCTTTGCGCCAGGGCACCAGCGTTTCCGCTCGCACCGGCCGCGCTCGCACCGCTTCGCGCCGAGGCCGAGCGGCGCGGGTCGGGCGACTTCTCGCCGCTGTGGTCGGGACAGAACGCGAGCGGGTGCCGCACCGTCGCGGCGGCAACGCTGCTGCGCGACCTCGCCGGCGCCTGACGCGCGGCGCTCAACCGCCGCGCAGACCCACGTCGTACGCGCCGGCGTAGCCTTCGCCATCCTGCCGGGCGTCGAGGATCAGCGCGCGACCGCCGGCGCGAAACAGACCGTCGTCGACGTTGCGCGTCCTGCGCAAGCCGGCGCCGCCATAAGGTGGCCTTTCATGGACGCGATCGGTGAGTCCATCGTCGAAATAGAGCTGCGACGTGAACTCGGCAGCGCGACCGCCGCCGTTCGTGCGCACCTTGAGGTGAATGTGCACCGCGCGCCCGCGATAGGCGCCCGGGTAGATCGTCGTGAAGCGCACCTGCCCGCGCGCATCGGTCACCTGGTAGCCGCGAAGGAACGCGCTGCCCTTCGTGCGCAGGCTCGCGTCGTCGACGTCGGAATAGATTCCCGCGGCGTCGCAATGCCAGACATCGACGATTGCGCCGCGCAGCGGCTCGCAGCGGCTTCCGGTCAGCGTCGAGATGCGCATCGACAACGCGAGCGGCACGCCGGCACGGACGGTTCCGCTGGACGGGTCGCTGCGGATGTCGGCGCGCTCGAGCCGCTCGTCGACGAAGTAGGGCCCCTCGGTTTGTTGCGGCGTCAGCACGCACGCAGGCAGGCGCGTCGCGACATCATCGCGTTGCGCCAGCGACCGGCCGGCGACCAGCATCGCAGCGCCGGCGAGCGCACGCATCGCCGCGCGGCGGCCGCGCGACGGCTTCATGGAAACGGTCGTCATCGGGTTCCTCGTCGGTCGGGCTTGTGCGACTGTTCGACAAGCCCCACCTGTCGGAAGTGCCTGCGCGATCCACGCGCCTCGATCGAGTTTAGCGCCAATGTCGCGCATGATGCTTTTCGTCTGGCTGCTGCACTTCTATGTCGGGGCCCGCATACTGCCCGGTTTGCCATTCGGCGCCGCGGGTTTTGCGGCGGGCATCGTCGTGCTCGTCGCATCGGCATCGCTGATTCCCTATGGCTTTCGCCGCCGCCGCTCGGTCGCCGCCGGCCCCCCGAAAGCGCTCATGTGGGCGGGACTCGTCGCCCTTGGCGCGCTGTCGACGCTGGTCGTGCTCACGGCGCTGCGCGACGCCGCATTGCTCGCAGCCCTTGGCGTCGACGCGTTGTGGCCCGGCGCGATCGCGATCGACACTTACGTGCACTGGAGCGCGGTGGCGGTTCCCGCGGTCACCGCATTGCTCACGTTGATCGGCTACGTCAACGCGCGACGCGTGGCGAGCGTTCGCAACGTCGATATTCCCGTCGCGTCGCTGCACCCGTCGCTGCACGGTTTCACGATTGCGCAGATCACCGACGTGCACATCGGGCCGACGATTTCGCGCGACTACGTCGAGGCGGTCGTCGACGTCGTGAACGGGCTTGGCGCCGATCTCGTCGCGATCACCGGCGACCTCGTCGACGGCAGCGTTCCAGAGCTTGCGCACCAGACGGCGCCTCTCGCGCGCCTGACGGCGCGCCATGGAAGCTACTTCGTCACCGGCAATCACGAGTATTACTCCGGGGCGCATGCGTGGATCGGTGAATTGCGCCGCCTCGGCATCACTGTCCTGATGAACGAGCACGTGGTGCTCGATCACGACGGTGCCGACATGGCCGTTGCGGGCGTGACCGACGTGTCGGCGCATCATTTCGATGCGTCGCATCGCAGCGACCCCGCGCGGGCCATCGCCGGCGCGCCGGACGCGTGCGTCAAGCTGCTGCTAGCGCACCAGCCACGTTCGGCGCAGGCCGCCTCGAACGCGGGATTCGATCTTCAGCTTTCCGGCCACACGCATGGCGGACAGTTCCTGCCATGGAATTTTTTCGTCCGCTTCCAGCAGCCGTTCACCGCGGGGCTCGCGCGACTCGGTGGCCTGTGGATCTACACGAGCCGCGGCACCGGCTACTGGGGGCCGCCGAAGCGTCTCGGCGCGCCGTCGGAGATCACGCGGCTGCGGCTCGTACCCGCCTGACATCGTTCGCCGCTCGCGCGGCCGCCCGGCAACGCCGCGAACATGGCGAGCGCCACTTCCGTTTTCACGTCGAATCCTTCGCAACCGGCCGTTTCGCCGTACAGTACGACTCCGGGCACATGCGCCCGGAAGTGCCAGCGGCTGTCGTCGCGCCGTCGCGTCAGACCGGCGCCGGCGTCGCCTCGAGCCGGCGTGCGGTGTCGCACGCACGCAAGCGTCGCGTGCCGCACGGCAAAGTGTTCATTCCCCTGAAGCGAAGGAGATCGCGATGGCCAACCCGTTCGTGCACGTCGAACTGCATACGAAGGATCTGCCGAAGGCCCGCCAGTTCTACGAGAAACTCTTCGGCTGGGACCTGAAGGACATGCCGATGCCCGGCGGTGGCAGCTACACGCTGATCGGCGTCGGCGAAGGTGTGGGCGGCGGCATGATGGCCGACAAGGACGTGCCGCCGCACTGGCTCGCCTACGTCGGCGTCGACGACGTGCGCGCGAAGACCGCGCAGGCGAAATCCCTCGGGGCCGACGTGCTGCAGGACGTGATGGAGGTCGGCGAATACGGCACGATGAGCGTGATCCGCGACCCGTCCGGCGCGGTCATCGCGCTGTGGCAGGGCAAGGGCGGCGCCTGAGCGTGGGCTACTTCGCGCGCCCGTACATGCCGGTGATGGACGCCTTGCCGAGCGCATTCGCATTCACGACGAAGCCGACCACCGGCGCATGCGCGCCCCGCGGCAGCTCGAGCTTGTCCACCTTCAGCGCGTAGAGCGTGAACACGTAGCGGTGCGGCTTGTCGCCCACGGGCGGACAGGGCCCGCCATAGCCCGGCGTGCCGTAATCGTTGGCGACGCTCGCAGCCCCCGCGGGCATCGCCGACCCGTCGGGCTTGCCGGCGCCCTTGCGCAACTCGGTCGTCTGCGCAGGGATGTCGTACGCGATCCAGTGCCACCACCCGGCGCCACCGGTCGGTGCATCGGGATCGTGCAGCAGCAGCGCGAAGCTCTTCGTGCCCGCCGGCGCGCCCGACCAGCGCAACGCCGGCGATACGTTTCGTCCGGTGCAGCCCATGCCGTCGAACGCCTGTTCGTCGTTCAGCGTTGCGCCCGGCGTGAAGTCGGCGCTCGTCAACCTGAAGTGTTCACCGGAAGCGGAGGCTGCGAGCCCGATCGTGGTCAGCAGCGAAGCGGCGCGGATAAGCGTGTCGGCGATCATGAAGTTGCTCCAGTCGTGACGGTGACGCCGAACATTTTGCGCGCATCGTGCACTTTTGCGCCATGTTGCAAGAATTGCAACGGCGCAGCCACGTCGCCCGTCGGCCCCGAATCGCGTACATTTGCCATTCCGGCGGGCCACCGCCTCGAAGCCCGGTGCCGCCGGGTCCCCTCCCATGACCGCACCTCCGACTCGCGTCGAGCACGATCTTCTCGGCGAGCGCGCCGTTCCCGCGGACGCGTACTACGGCATCCATACGCTGCGCGCAGTCGAGAATTTCCCGATCACCGGCACGCCGATTTCGATCTACGCCGATCTCCTCCGCGCGCTCGCCTGCATCAAGGAAGCGGCGGCGATGACCAACCACGAGCTCGGCCTGCTCGACGAGGTACGCAAGGACGCGATCGTCAAGGCCTGCGAGGAGATCCGCGGCGGAAAGCTGCACGAGCAGTTCGTCGTCGACGTGATCCAGGGCGGCGCCGGCACGTCGACCAACATGAACGCGAACGAGGTGATCGCCAATCGCGCACTCGAGCTGATGGGCCACCAGCGCGGCGAGTACCAGTACCTGCACGCCAACGAGCACGTCAACATGAGCCAGAGCACGAACGACGTGTACCCGACGGCGCTCAAGGTGGCGTCGTACTTCGGAATCTTCCGTCTCGTCGATGCGATGGCGTATCTGCGCCATGCCTTCGAGGGCAAGGCCCTGGAATTCCGCGACGTGCTGAAGATGGGCCGCACGCAGTTGCAGGATGCGGTGCCGATGACGCTCGGCCAGGAATTCTCGACCTACGCGGTCATGCTGGGCGAGGACGAGGAGCGCCTGAAGGAGGCGTCGACGCTGATCCGCGAGATCAATCTCGGCGCGACGGCGATCGGCACCGGCATCAACGCGCCGCCCGACTATGCGGAGCTCGTATGCCGCCGTCTGTCGGCGCTGACCGGCATTCCGCTGATCACGTCGCCGAATCTGATCGAGGCGACGCAGGACTGCGGCGCGTTCGCGCAATTGTCGGGCGTGCTGAAGCGCGTTGCGATCAAGCTCTCCAAGACGTGCAATGACCTGCGCCTGCTGTCGAGCGGCCCGCGCGCGGGGCTGAACGAGATCAACCTGCCGCCGATGCAGGCGGGCTCGAGCATCATGCCCGGCAAGGTGAACCCGGTCATTCCGGAAGTGGTCAACCAGATTGCGTTCGAGGTCCTCGGCAACGACATCACGGTGAGCTTCGCCGCCGAGGCCGGGCAGCTTCAGTTGAACGCGTTCGAGCCGGTCATCGCGCACAGCCTGTTCAAGAGCATCACCCATCTGCGCAACGGTTGCCTCACGCTCGCCGACCGCTGCGTGCAGGGCATTACGGCCAATCGCGAGCGGCTGCGCAGCATCGTGGAGAACTCGATCGGCGTGGTGACCGCGCTGAATCCGTACATCGGCTACGCGAACGCGACGCAGATTGCACAGGAAGCGCTTGCCAGCGGCCGCAGTGTCTACGACCTCGTGCTCGAGCGGAACCTGCTGTCGAAGGCGCGCCTCGATGCGATCCTGCAGCCGGATGTGCTGACGCGGCCGCGGCCGATGCTCGAGCCCGAGCGCGGAGAGTAGCGCAGCGTCCGGGACACACCCGGTTCCGTTGCGCCGGAGGAGCACGATGGGCGTCATGGACGATCACGATCCCGTAGAAACGCAGGAATGGATCGATTCGCTGCGCGCGGTCATCGCCTACGCCGGCACCGATCGAGCGCGCTTCCTGCTCGGTAACCTGCGCGACGAGGCACGACGCAGCGGCGCCCAGCTGCCGTTCATCGCGACCACACCGTACGTCAACACGATTTCGCCGGAACGCGAAGCGAAGTCGCCCGGCGACCGCGCCCTCGAGCACCGCATCCGCGCCGCCATCCGCTGGAACGCCGTGGCGATGATCCTGCGTGCCAACAAGGAATCGTCGGAGCTCGGCGGACACATCGCGAGCTTCCAGTCGTCGGCGCTCCTCTACGATATCGGCTTCAACCATTTCTGGCACGCACCGGGCGAAGCGCACGGCGGCGACCTCGTGTACATCCAGGGCCACAGCTCGCCCGGCATCTACGCGCGCGCCTTTCTCGAAGGCCGCATCAGCGAAGCGCAGCTCGTGAACTACCGCCAGGAAACGGGCGGGCAGGGGCTCGCGTCGTATCCGCATCCGTGGCTGATGCCCGACTTCTGGCAGTTCCCGACGGTGTCGATGGGGCTCGGGCCGCTGATGGCGATCTACCAGGCGCGGTTCCTGCGCTATCTCGAGGGCCGCGGGCTTGCGAACACCCGCGAGCGCAAGGTATGGACGTTCGTCGGCGACGGCGAATGCGACGAGCCCGAGACGCTCGGCGCGATCTCGCTCGCCGGCCGCGAGAAGCTCGACAACCTGATCTTCGTCATCAACTGCAACCTGCAGCGGCTCGACGGTCCCGTGCGCGGCAACGGCAAGATCATCCAGGAGCTCGAGGCCGTGTTCCGCGGCGCGGGCTGGAACGTCATCAAGGCGATCTGGGGCACGGGCTGGGACCGGCTGCTTGCGCAGGACACGAGTGGCCGCCTCGTGCAGCGGATGGAGGAATGCGTCGACGGCGAGTACCAGACGTTCAAGAGCCGCAACGGCGCGTACGTGCGCGAGCATTTCTTCGGCAAGTATCCCGAGACACGCGAGCTCGTCGCCGACATGAGCGATGCCGAGATCTGGGCGCTGCGCCGCGGCGGCCACGACCCGGCGAAGGTGTATGCCGCCTACGCCGCCGCCGTCGCGCATCGCGAGCAGCCGACGGTCATCCTCGCCAAGACCGTCAAGGGTTACGGCATGGGCGAATCGGGCGAGGGCCAGATGATCGCGCACCAGGCGAAGAAGATGACGCAGGACGCACTGCGGCAGTTTCGCGATCGCTTCGATATCCCGGTGTCCGATGCGGCGTTGCCCGACATTCCGTTCGTCACGTTCGCGAAGGGCACGCCCGAGCGCGACTACCTCGACGCGCGCCGCGGCGCACTCGGCGGATTCCTGCCGCAGCGGCGGCGCAAGTCGGCGTCGCTCGCAGCGCCGCCGCTGCCGGTGTTCGAGCGGCTGCTCAACGCGACCGGCGAGCGCGAAATCTCGACGACGATGGCGTTCGTGCAGATGCTCGGCATGCTGATCCGCGACAAGACGCTCGGCAGGCACGTCGTGCCGATCGTGCCCGACGAGTCGCGCACGTTCGGCATGGAAGGGATGTTC
>DASSVX010000343.1:0-2596 GCA_035705655.1 Casimicrobiaceae bacterium | reverse complement strand
GCTACTACCTCGTCGCGATCCTCTTCATCCTGTTCGACCTCGAGATCGCGTTCCTCTTTCCCTGGGCCGTCGTGCTGCGCGACATCGGCTACTTCGGGTTCGTGGCGATGCTCGTGTTCCTTGCGATCCTCGTCGTCGGCTTCATCTACGAGTGGAAGAAGGGTGCGCTCGAATGGGAATAGGCAGAGGAAGGTTCGGCCATGGCGATTGAGGGGGTGCTGGACAAGGGCTTCGTGACGACGACGCTCGACAGCGTCATCAACTGGGCGCGCAACGGCTCGATGTGGCCGATGACGTTCGGCCTCGCCTGCTGCGCGGTGGAGATGATGCATGCGGGTGCCGCGCGGTACGACCTCGACCGGTTCGGCGTGGTGTTCCGGCCGAGCCCGCGGCAGTCCGATGTGATGATCGTGGCCGGGACGCTATGCAACAAGATGGCTCCGGCGCTGCGCAAGGTCTACGACCAGATGGCCGAGCCGCGCTGGGTCATCTCGATGGGCTCGTGCGCCAACGGCGGCGGCTACTACCACTACTCGTACTCGGTCGTGCGCGGCTGCGATCGCATCGTCCCGGTCGACATCTACGTGCCGGGCTGCCCGCCCACCGCCGAGGCGCTGCTCTACGGCATCCTGCAGCTGCAGAACAAGATCTGGCGCACCAACACGATCGCGCGTCCATGACTGCAGAAAGGCCGCCACAAGGCGCGAAATCGGACCCGGCAGCGGCGCAGCCGCAGCGGAGTCCACCCGCGGCAACCGACGCGCTCGTCGCCGCGCTGGCCGCGTCGTTCGACGAAGGCACGCTGCGCAGCACCGGCGTCGACCGCGGCGAGGTCACGGTCGTCGTCGACGTCGCGCGTTACCTCGATGTGATGCGCACGCTTCGCGATCGCCCGCAGCTGCGCTTCGACATGCTGATCGACCTCTGTGGCGTCGACTACTCGAGCTTCGGCGGCGGCGCGTACGAGGGCCGGCGCTTCGCGGCGGTCTCGCATCTGCTCTCGCTTCCGCACAACTGGCGCCTGCGCGTGCGCACGTTCGCCGCCGAAGACGATTTCCCGGTGGTACCGAGCCTCGTCGACGTCTGGCCCGCCGTGAACTGGTTCGAGCGCGAGGCGTTCGACCTGTACGGCATCATGTTCCCCGGTCACCCCGACCTGCGCCGCATCCTCACCGACTACGGCTTCGTCGGCCATCCGTTCCGCAAGGACTTCCCGATTTCCGGTTATGTCGAGATGCGCTACGACCCCGAGCAGGGGCGCGTCATCTACCAGCCGGTGACGATCGAGCCGCGCGAAGTGACGCCGCGCGTGATCCGCGAAGAGAATTACGCGGAAAACGAATAACGTGGCCGAGATCCGCAACTACACCATGAACTTCGGGCCGCAGCATCCGGCGGCGCACGGCGTGCTGCGCCTCGTGCTCGAGCTCGACGGCGAGGTGATCGAGCGCGCCGATCCGCACATCGGGCTGTTGCACCGGGCGACCGAAAAGCTCGCCGAAACCCGGACGTGGATCCAGTCGCTGCCGTACATGGACCGGCTCGACTACGTGTCGATGATGTCCAACGAGCACGCGTACTGCCTCGCGATCGAGCGGCTGCTGAACATCGACGTGCCGATCCGCGCGCTCTACATCCGCACGATGTTCGACGAGATCACGCGCATCCTGAACCACCTGATGTGGCTCGGCTCGCATGCACTCGACATCGGCGCGATGACGCCGTTCCTGTACGCGTTTCGCGAGCGCGAGGATCTGCTCGACATGTACGAGGCGGTGTCCGGCGCGCGAATGCACGCCGCGTACTACCGGCCGGGCGGCGTCTACCGCGACCTGCCCGATCGCATGCCGCAGTACCAGCCGTCGAAGATGCGCAACGCCCGCGAGCTTGCCGAGCGCAACGAAAACCGGCAGGGGTCGCTGCTCGATTTCATCGAGGACTTCACCCGGCGCTTTCCTGGCAACGTCGACGATTACGAGACGCTGCTCACCGACAACCGCATCTGGAAGCAGCGCACGGTGGGCATCGGCGTCGTGACTGCAGAGCGCGCCGTTGCGCTCGGCTTCACCGGCGCGATGCTGCGCGGCTCGGGCGTGCCGTGGGACCTTCGGCGCAAGCAGCCGTACGCGGTGTACGACCGGATGGCGTTCGAAATTCCGGTCGGCGTCAACGGCGATTGCTACGACCGCTACCTCGTGCGCATCGAGGAGATGCGACAGTCGAATCGCATCGTACGCCAGTGCATCGCGTGGCTGCGCGACAATCCGGGACCCGTGATCGTCGACAACTACAAGGTCGCGCCGCCGCCGCGCGAGGGCATGAAGGAGAACATGGAAGAGCTGATCCACCACTTCAAGCTCTTCTCCGAAGGCATGCATGTCCCGGCCGGCGAAGTGTATGCGGCCATCGAGCATCCGAAGGGCGAGTTCGGCGTCTACGCGATCTCGGACGGCGCCAACAAGCCGTACCGGATCAAGCTGCGGCCGCCCGACTACGTGCACTTGTCCGCGCTCGACGAGATGTCGCGCGGCCACATGATCGCCGACGTCGTCGCGATCATCGGCACGCAGGACATCGTGTTCGGATCCATCGACCG
>DASSVX010000342.1:0-6869 GCA_035705655.1 Casimicrobiaceae bacterium | reverse complement strand
AGAGCCGCGGCTCGAGCTCCGACAGCGAATAGTTGCAGATCGGGCACGCGAACTTCGCCGAGTACAGATGCTCGCGGCCGCCGTCCATCTCGACGGCGACGGCGCGGCTGTCGCCATGGCGCAGCGCCGTCTCGTACGATTCGGCGAGCCGCTGCTTGAATTCCGGACGCACCTTGAGCCGGTCGACGACGACGTCGACCGTGTGCTTCGTGTTCTTCGCGAGCTTCGGCACCGCGTCGATCTCGTACACGGTGCCGTCGACGCGCACGCGCACGAAGCCCTTCGCGCGGAGCTCGGCAAACAGATCGACCTGCTCGCCCTTGCGGTTGACGACGACCGGCGCGAGGATCATGAGCCGCGTGTCTTCGGGCATCGCGAGCGTCGCGTCGACCATTTGCGAAATGGTCATTGCCGAAAGCTTCTGCTCCGGATGGTTGATGCAATACGGATCGCCGACGCGCGCGAACAGGAGCCGCAGGTAGTCGTGGATCTCGGTGACGGTGCCGACCGTCGAGCGCGGATTGTGCGACGTCGCCTTCTGCTCGATCGAGATCGCCGGCGACAGCCCTTCGATCAGGTCGACGTCGGGCTTCTCCATCAGCTGCAGGAACTGGCGCGCGTACGCCGACAGCGACTCGACGTAGCGGCGCTGCCCCTCGGCGTAGAGCGTGTCGAACGCGAGCGAGCTCTTGCCCGACCCCGACAGCCCGGTGACCACGATCAGCCGGTGGCGCGGCAGGTCGAGGCTGAGATTCTTGAGATTGTGCGTGCGCGCGCCGCGAATGCGGATGTGGTCCATGGACTTCCGTACAAGTGCGCAATCGAACGTCAGGACTAGGCCACACGACCGAAAGCGAAGAAGGGCAACCTGCTAGTATATTGCGTTTCGCGAGCCCGATCGCGCGCGTCGAACGCGTGCACAATGCGCCGCATTCGGACATTTCCGGGCCAATGACCTCAAATGGGGGCGCCGGGCGGCGCGATCAATCGGAACAGGCAAAGGAACGCGACATGGCTTCCGTCAACAAGGTGATCCTGCTCGGCAACCTCGGACGCGACCCCGAGACGCGGTACACCACCGGCGGCGACGCCGTCACCAATCTCAATATCGCCACCAGCGAGCAGTGGAAGGACAAAAGCGGCGAAAAGCAGGAGCGTACCGAGTGGCACCGCGTCGTGCTCTTCGGACGCCAGGCCGAAATCGCCGGCGAATACCTGAAAAAGGGGCGCTCGGTCTACATCGAGGGCCGGTTGCAGACGCGCAAGTACACCGACAAGGACGGCGTCGAGAAGTACTCCACCGAAATCGTCGGCGACCGCATGCAGCTGATCGGCGGCAGCCGCGAGGGCGGCGGTGGCGGCGACGTCGAGTTCAGCGGCGGCGGCGGCGCGCCGTCGCGGCGTGAACCGGCGGGCGCCGGGGCCGCCGGCGCGGGCGGCAAGGGTGGCGCGGCGAAGAAAAACGTCGACGACTTCGACGACGACATTCCGTTCTGACGGCCTGCGGTCGAGGATGAAGTCGTCTTCGCGCTGACTGACGGAAAGCCGACGATGGCTGCCGCTTCTCATCTCGACACGCTCGACTACGCGAAGAAGCTCGAGGCGGCCGGGGTACCCAAGGCGCAGGCCGAACTGCAGGCAAGCGCATTGAACGATGCGTTGGCGGGCTCGGTCGTATCACGCAGCGACCTGTCGAATCTCGCGCAGGGCATCGACGGCGAGTTCGCGAGCCTTCAGGCGAAGATCGATGCAAGGTTCCAGCAAGTCGACGCCAGGTTCGACAACGTCGATGCAAGGTTCGACAACGTCGATGCAAGGTTCGACGCCCGCTTCGACAACGTCGATGCAAGGTTCGACGCCATGCTCGCCAACGTCGACAGCCGCTTCCACAACGTCGACGCCAGGTTCGACGCCATGCTCGCCAACGTCGATGCCCGGTTCGACAACGTCGATCTCAAGCTTGCGCACCTGGAGTCACGCGTCGACGCGAGAATCGGCTCGGTGGAGCTCAAGCTCGGCGGCAAGATCGAAACGCTGCAGTGGATGCTCGGCGTCATCGTCGCGATGAACGCCGCCGTGCTCGTCCAGCTATTCCTCAAGTAGGCTCGCTGCCTCGACCTCTGCCATCGACAACGGCGCGTCGATCACCCCGCCGCCGAGGCACCGCTGGCCGTCGTAGAGAACCAGATACTGCCCCGGTGTCGGCGCCCACTGCGGCGCGTCGAACGCCGCAACGATGTCCTCACCGCACACATTTACAACGCACGTCGCATCGGGCATCCGGTAGCGCGTCTTGGCCGTCAGCCGAGCCGGCAGCGCGGGTGCATCGCCGCCGATCCAGTGCATGTCCACCGCCCGCACGTCGCGTCGGCACAAAAGCGGGTGCCCGTGTCCCTGCACGGCAATCAGCGCGTTGCGGCCCATGTCCTTGCCCGCGACGAACCACGGCGCCTGCGCGCCGTCGCGCACCCCGCCGACGCCGAGACCCTGGCGCTGTCCTATCGTGTAGTACGCGAGTCCCTGATGCTCGCCGATCGTCGTGCCGTCCGCTGTCACGATCGGCCCCGGCGTGCGCGGCAGGTAGCGTGCGAGGAAGTCGCGGAACGGGCGCTCGCCGATGAAGCAGATGCCGGTCGAATCGCGCTTCGCATAGGTTGGAATGCGTTCGCGCCTGGCGATCGCACGCACGTCGCGCTTGGTCATGCCGCCCAGCGGAAACAGCACGGGGGCGAGCTGCGCCTGCGACAGCCGGTGCAGAAAATACGTCTGGTCCTTCGACGCGTCGGCCGCCTTCAGCAGCTCGACGCGTCCGTCCGCACCAACCGCCACACGCGCGTAATGCCCCGTTGCGATTGCATCGGCGCCCAGCACCTGCGCGTAATCGACAAACGCGCGGAACTTGATCTCGCTGTTGCACAGCACGTCGGGGTTCGGGGTGCGGCCGGCGGCGTAGTCACGGAGGAAATGCTCGAACACGCGCTCGCGGTATTCGGCGGCGAAATTGACCGCGTCGAGCTCGACGCCGATCACGTCGGCGACGGATGCCGCGTCGACCAGGTCCTCGCGCGACGTGCAGTATTCGTCGGTGTCGTCGTCTTCCCAGTTCTTCATGAACACGCCGACGACGTCGAAGCCCTGCCGTTTCAGCAGCCACGCGGCGACGGAAGAATCGACGCCGCCGGACATGCCGACGACGACGCGCTTACCGCGCATCGTCAAAGGCTGGCGATGAGGCCGAGCGGAAAGCGCCGGCCGGCGCGGTAATCGTCGAGCGAGCGCAGCACGAACGGGCTGCGGTGCATGGGATGGGCGGCGATTTCGTCATACGTGAGCCATAGCGTGCGCACGATGCCCGTGTCGAGCGCCCGCGCGGGCTCGTGTGCGCGCGGCAGCGCGATGAACGTGAAGCGGACATAGGTGCCGTAAAGCGGCGACTGCCAGTGATAGACACCGACGAGCGCCGTCGGGTCCACCCGCCACGCCGCTTCCTCGAGCGTCTCCCTCGCGGCGGCTGCCGCGATCGATTCGCCCCGCTCGACGTGGCCGGCCGGCTGGTTGAGCCGGATGCCGACGCGCGTCTCCTCCTCGATCATCAGGAAGCGGCCGTCGCGCTCGGCGATCGTCGCCACCGTGATCACCGGTCGCGATGCCGGCGAAAACGGCCCCACGGCATCGTTCGCCGATTCGACGGGAGCGCTATGGGTCTGAACGGCTCGGTTCATCGCGTCGCAGGCGGAAGCCTGCCTTTCTGTGGAAAGCCGATGATACTTCTCTGCAAGTTGCGAGCCCGGCGTGGACAAAAAAGGCAGGCCGCAGCCTGCCTTTGCCGGAAACGGCTGCGTTCACTTGCCCTTGGTGTCCGCTTTGGTGGCGGCAGCGCCCGTCGCCGGCGCGGCCTTCACGGCCGAGTTCGACGAGTGCGTGCTGTTCTTGATCATCTGGTCCTCCTTGGCCACCGCGGCCTTCTTCTTTGCCGCCTTCTTCGCCTTGCGGGATGACTTCTTCGTCATGCTGCCGTGGTCCATCGAATCGGCCTTCATCGAGCCCGACGAGGCCGCCGGCGGCGTGGCGGGTGTTGCCGGCGTGGCGGGCGTCGCGGGCGTCGCCGGTGTTTGCGCGAGGGCGATCGTCGACGTGGCGACGAAGGCGCCGGCGACGAGCATTGCAAGCAGCTTGTTCATGGTGGGTCCTGAGAAGTTGAAGTGATTCATGTTGGAGTTGTGACGCCGCAACGGCGCGTCGCCGCCATTAACGCCGCCCCGCTTGCCGGCGTTGACAACTGTGCACCGCACTCGTGCGGCACACGGCGTGTCGCATCGATTCGACGCGCCACCCGTCGCCGGCTGGCGACAGGCGCTGCGAAAGTCATTGCGGCAGGCCGAGGTCGCCCTGCAGCCATTCGCGCAACAGCGGCACCGTGACGCTGCGCTTGATCGCAAGCGAGCGCCGGTCGAGTGCCGCGAGCGCCGCCACGAGGCTCGTCATGTCGCGTCGCCCGTGCGCCAGCAGGTACTCGATCACATCGTCGGCGAGGTGAAACCCGCGTTCGCGCGCATAGGCTGCAAGCGCCTGCGGCTTGTCCGCGTCGGCGAGCGGCAAAAGCTCGAGCACGAGGCCGAGCGCGAGCCGCGTGCGCAGATCCTCGCGCAGCGCAAGGCGCGCCGGCGGCAGCGCCGCCGCGGCAATCCACTGGCCCTGCACCGCCGCAAGCCCGTTGATCAGCGTGAACAGGCGTCCCTGCGCGTGGGCATCGGCACTGTCGACGGCATCGACGACGAGAAGCGTCGACGGCGCGATGTCGTCGTCGCCGGGAAGCTCGCGCGGCGAAGCGCATCGAACCACCGGGCGCATGGCGATGCGCGCCGCGCCGGCGCACGCGTCGAGCAGATGCGACTTGCCCGCACCGTGCGCGCCCCACAGCAGAAGCCCCGCTTCGCGTGACGCGCCCGACGCGAGCGCCGCCAGCGCCGCCAGCGCCTCGCGATTGGCGCCCGCGACAAAGTTGGCGAACGTCGCCGGCTCGGGCTGCGCGAGATCGAGAATCAGCTGCTCATTCATCCGCGGACGCGATCAGCGGAACACGTCATTCCTCGCGGTAAACCGGCGAATCGACGTAGACACGACGCAGATGCCGCAACCCGACGAGCAGCGCCGCCGACACCGGCAGCGCCATCAGCACGCCGGCAAAGCCGAACAATTCGCCGAACGCGAGCAGCGCGAAGATCACCGCGAGCGGATGCAGGCCGATTCGATCGCCGACGAGAAATGGCACCAGCACGTAGCTTTCGAGCAACTGCCCGACGCCGTACACGACAAGCACCGCGAAAAAGCCCGGCCAGCCGTGAAAGTCGAGTATCGCCGCGGTCATGCCAAGCAGGAAGCCGAGCCCGAACCCCACGTACGGAATGAAGACCAGCAACCCGGTCAGGATGCCGATCGCGGCGGCATGATCGAGCCGCACCAGCGAAAGCGCGATCGAGTAATACGCGGCGAGTGCGAGCATCACCAGCAGCTGCCCGTGCAGAAATTCGGCGAGCACGCCGTCGACCTCGCGGCCGATGCTGCGCACCTTCGGGCCCCAGCGGCGCGGCAGCAGGTCGTCGATGCGCGCGAGAATCATGTTCCAGTCGCGCAGCAGGTAAAACATCACGACCGGGACGAGCGCGAGATTGACGAGCAGCGACAGCACGATGGCGCCGCCCGTCTTCACGCCCGACAGAAGACGCGCCGACAGGTTGCGCGCCTCCTGCGCGTTTTCCGAGATGAACGTGCGAATCGAATCGAAGTCGAGCGAAAGCTCGACGTCGAACTTCTCCTGCAGGAACGGCCCGACGCGGTCGGTGAATTGCGCGAACAGATCGGGCAGCCGGCGCGTGATCGTCGCGACTTCGCTTTGCACGAGCGGAATCAGCACGAGGAAGAGCGCGGCGAGCAGAAGACCGATGAACAGGATGACGAACAGCGTGGCGAGCGAGCGCGGCACGCCGCGCCTTTCCGCGCGCGCAACGGCCGGCGTGCCGAGGTAGGCGAGAATGGCCCCGATGAGAAACGGCGTGAGCACCGGCCCAAGCCACGTCAGTGCCACGAAAAGCACGGCGAGCGCGCCGACGACCCACAGGTACTGCTTCGGCGCGAGCGGATGGCGGCGCGGAGTCACCACCGAAGTGGGGTCAGAGACGACTTTCGGCTCGTTGTCCGGAAGCGGGCCGCGCGAACGGAATGTCGTCTCCGATCCTGCTTCGGTGTCGGAGCCGGCATCGACCGGCGGACGGGCAGCGGTCAAAGAATCCCCCCACGCTTGCGGCTACGCCGCTGCGCTGCCCCCCGGGGGACGGAATTCGCGCCTTGAGGCGGCTCGGCGGCGCTCATGGTCGGGCAGGGTGGTGGCGTAGAATCGCGGAGCGAAAAACGCTGCACTTTACCTCATCGTGCCGTCCGCCTCGTCCTCCAGCACGCCCCTCTCGTACCGCGACGCCGGCGTCGACATCGACGCGGGCGATGCGCTGGTCGAGCGCATCAAGCCGTTCGCGCGCCGCACGATGCGGCCGGAGGTGCTCGCCGGCATCGGCGGCTTCGGTGCGCTGATCGAAATTGGCAAGCGGTTCCGCGAGCCCGTGCTGGTCGCGGGCACCGACGGCGTCGGCACCAAGCTCGACCTCGCGCAAAGGCTCGGCCGCCACGACACGATCGGCATCGATCTCGTTGCGATGAGCGTCAACGACATCCTCGTGCAGGGTGCCGAGCCGCTGTTCTTCCTCGACTACTTCGTCTGCGAGCGCCTCGACGTCGACGTTGCCGCCGACGTGATCGAAGGGATCGCGAAGGGCTGCGAACTCGCGGGCTGCGCGCTGATCGGCGGCGAAACCGCC
>DASSVX010000341.1:0-4513 GCA_035705655.1 Casimicrobiaceae bacterium | reverse complement strand
CCGTGCGCGCGACGCGGCACGCGATCTCACCGCGGTTGGCGATCAGGATCGTGCCGAACATCGGATCCCGGTCATCGGCGCGCCGCGCCGGATTTCGCCGGTGATGAGGTCAACGCACCGGAGAGCCGCCCGGCAACGCGGCGCCCGGTGCGCCACAGCTTCGGCAGCATCCAGATCGCGAAAAGGATAAGCAACCCGATCACGACGGCTGCGGCGAGCGGATGCGCGATCGCGAGCCATAACAGTCCGCCGACTGCCACGTCCTCGGTCAGCGACGCGCCCCAGTTCGAGAAGGGCTCGGGCGAGGTGTTGATGAGCGCCCGGCTGCCGGCTTTGGCGAAATGGCTGCCCGCCGCGAGCGTGCCGCCGAGGATCGCCGCCGCGAGCATCGTCGCGGATGACGAATCGCCGAAAACGCTCGCCGCCAGCGCCGCGCCGGCCGGGATGCGGATCAGCGTGTGCACGAGATCCCACAGCGAATCGACGCCGGGGATCTTGTCGGCGAAGAACTCGACGAAGCACATGAAGCCCGACGCCGCCAGCACGAGCGGGTGCGCAAGCGCCGCCAGTCCCGACGGCAAATCGACCCAGCCGAGGAAACCGGCCGCGCCGACGATGAACAGCACGGCGTAAAGGCGCAGCCCGCTCGCGATGCCAAGCGATGCGGCCAGTGCGACGAGCTGCCACGTGTCGAAATGCGCGAGGGATGCCATTTAGGAGCCTATTGCTTCGACGATTCGATCCACGCTGGGGTTCGCTTGTCGAGGAATGCTGCCACGCCCTCCTTGCCCTCCGGTGATGCCCGCACGGCGGCAATGTGGCCCGCGGTCCCGCTGATGACATCGGCGTCGATCGGCCGGTGCGCCACGCCGCGGATCAGCGCCTTGCATTCGAGTTGCGCAAACGGCCCCGCCGCGCGCAACGCGCCGATGATGCCGTCGATGCGCGCATCGAGCTGCGACGAATCGACGACCTCGTGCACGAGACCGATCCGTAACGCCTCCGCGGCTGCGAAACGTTCGGCAGTCAGGAAATACCGGCGCGCCTGCCGCGCACCGATCGCCTCGATCACGTAGGGGCCGATCGTCGCGGGAATGAGTCCGAGCTTCGCCTCGGTCAGCGCAAAGGTCGCCTCGGGAACCGCGATCGCGATGTCGCAGGCCGCGATCAGGCCGACGCCGCCCCCGTACGCCGCGCCGTGCACGCGCGCGATCGTCGGTTTCGACAACGCATAGAGCGCGCGCAGCATGGCGGCCAGCGCTGTCGCGTCACGCAGATTCTCGTCGTGGTCGAACGCAGCCATCCGCCGCATCCAGTTGAGGTCGGCTCCGGCACAGAAGCTTCGACCCGCGCCGGCGAGCACGACGACACGAACGTCGCGTTCGTCATCGAGCTCGACGAACGTTTGCGTCAGCTTCGCGATCAGCCTTTCATCGAACGCGTTGTGGATTGCGGGACGGTTCAGCGTCACCATCGCGATGCCGTCGCGGATCGCGAGCTCGCACGGATTGTCTGCGGCGTCGTTCGATTGCGGAGGCGCGGGATCGGTCGGTGTCATAAGCGTTTGGCTGCTTCCTCGAGCATCACTTCGGTGGCGCCGCCGCCGATCGACAGGATGCGTGCGTCGCGCCACAGCCGCTCGATTGACGTGTCTCGAATATAGCCCATCCCGCCAAAGCACTGCTGGCAGCCATAGGCGACGTCGTTGGCGAGCTCGCCCGCGAGCGCCTTGAGCTGCGAGATCTCGCGCACCGCGTCATGACGTTGCGCGACGAGCCACGCGCAGTGCCACGCGAACGCGCGCACCGCCTGGCGCCGCGCATCGAGGCTAGCGAGCTTTTGCCGGATTGCTTCGCGATCCCACAGCACGCCGCCGAACGCGCGCCGCTCCCGAACGTGCTCGAGTGCTGTTGCGAGTGCGCGGTCCGCATTGCCAATCGCCATCGCAGCCAGTGCCAGCCGCTCGCGCTGGAAGTTCTGCATCAGCGCGCGAAAGCCGTAGTTTTCCTCACCAAGAAGACTGCTTGCCGGTATCCGGCAGTTGTCGAATACGAGCTCGGCCGTATCGGACGAGCGCCAGCCGGCCTTGTCCAGAACTTGTCCGACGCGAAAGCCTGGTGTGTTTTTCTCGACGATGAACATCGACACACCGCGCGAGCGCGTGTCGAGTGGTGCGGTGCGCGCGGCGACGAAATAGACGTCGGCGCTGACACCATTGGTGATGAAGAGCTTGCTGCCGTCGAGCACGAACGCATCGCCGTCGCGCCGCGCTGTCGTGCGGATGCCTGCGACGTCGGAGCCGGCGCCGGCCTCGGTGATGGCGACCGCGGTCAGTGTCGCGCCACTGACGATCCCCGGCAGGTAGCACGCCTTCTGCGCGTCGGTACCGGCGTTGACGAGATGCGGTGACGCCATGTCGGTGTGAACGAGCACGGTGACGATGAAGCCGCCGTAGCTCGATTGCGACAGCGCTTCGGCAAACGCAAAATTGGTGAGCGCGTCTACGTCGGCGCCGCCGTATGCCTGCGGCACCATCAAGCCGAGCCAGCCGAGCTCGGCCATTCGCCGCAGCACGTCGCGCGGCACGCTGCCTGCGCGCTCCCACGCATCGCCGTACGGCTCGACATCGTGCGCGAGGAAGCGCGCGACCTGGTCGCGCAAGAGCGTCCGCTCCGGCGTGTCGTGAACGGTGATCACATGCGAAACACGCCAAATCGCGTCGATTCGATCGGCTGGTTCAACGATGCGGAAATTGCGAGCGCCAGCGTGCGCCGCGTGTCGACGGGATCGATGACACCATCGTCCCACAGCCGAGCGCTTGCAAAATACGGATGGCCTTCGCGCTCGTATTGCGTGCGAATCCGCGTCTTGAATGCTTCCTCGTCTTCGACGCTCCACGACTCCCCGCGCGCCTCGACACCGTCGCGGCGAACAGTCGCGAGCACCGTGGCCGCCTGCTCGCCCCCCATCACCGAAATCCGCGCATTCGGCCACATCCACAAGAAGCGTGGATTGAACGCACGTCCGCACATCCCGTAGTTGCCGGCGCCGTAGCTGCCGCCGATGATCACGGTGAACTTCGGCACCTGCGCACACGATACGGCCGTGACCATTTTCGCGCCGTCGCGCGCGATGCCACCCGCCTCGTATTTCTTGCCGACCATGAAGCCGGTAATGTTCTGCAGAAATACGAGCGGGATGCCGCGCTGCACGCAAAGCTCGATGAAATGCGCGCCCTTCAACGCCGATTCCGAATAGAGAACGCCGTTGTTCGCGACGACGCCGACCGGATAACCCCAGATTCGCGCGAAGCCAGTGACGAGCGTCGCTCCGTAGCGCGCCTTGAACTCGTCGAGGTTCGAATCGTCGACGATGCGCGCGATCACTTCGCGAACGTCGTACGGCTTGCGGATATCCGCGTTGATGACGCCATAAAGTTCATCGGCCGCGTACCGCGGCGCGATGGGCTCGGTCACGTCCAGCTCAGCCGGCTTGCGCGTGTTCAGGTTGCCGACGATCCGCCGCGCGATCGAGAGCGCATGGTGATCGTTCTGCGCGTAATGGTCGGCAACCCCCGATATCCGCGTATGGACGTCGGCGCCACCGAGCTCTTCGGCGGTGACGACCTCGCCGGTCGCGGCTTTCACGAGCGGCGGTCCGGCGAGAAAGATCGTTCCCTGGTTGCGAACGATGATCGATTCGTCGCACATCGCCGGCACGTACGCGCCGCCCGCCGTGCACGAGCCCATGACGACGGCGATCTGCGCGATGCCTGCAGCCGACAGCGTCGCCTGGTTGTAGAAGATTCGCCCGAAATGCTCCTTGTCGGGAAACACGTCCGTGTGCGTCGGCAGGTTCGCGCCGCCCGAATCGACGAGATAGATGCACGGCAGGCCGTTCTGCCGCGCGATCTCCTGCGCGCGCAGATGCTTTTTCACCGTCATCGGAAAATACGTGCCGCCTTTGACCGTCGCGTCGTTGCAGACGATCACGCATTCGCGCCCGGACACGCGACCGATGCCGGTGATGAGACCCGCGCCGGCGATGTTGTCGTCGTACATGCCGTAGGCGGCGAACTGCGACAGCTCGAGAAACGGGCTGCCCGCATCGATCAGCGCGCGCACGCGCTCGCGCGGCAGCAGCTTGCCACGCGCAACGTGCCGCGCGCGGGACGCATCGCCACCCCCCTGTTCGATCGACGCGATTTTCTCCCGCAAATCCGCGACGAGCGCCGCCATCGCGTCGCGGTTGCGCGCGAACGTCGGATCGCGCGGATTCAGCTTCGATTCGACGATGGGCATCGCGGCTCCATTGGTGAGGCGAACGGCGAGCGTCAGTCGCGCGACAGCGCCGCGAGCCTCACGGCAAGCAATACGAACACGCCGCCGACGATGCGCCGCATCCAGTGCAGCGCATCCGCCTGACCGCGCCACCGGCGTCCGGCGCGGCTCGCGAGCCATGCGCAGGGAAGATTCACGAACAGGCTGTTGAAGTTGAACACCGTGCCGAGCAG
>DASSVX010000340.1:0-2632 GCA_035705655.1 Casimicrobiaceae bacterium | reverse complement strand
GGCCCGACCATGGTGGTCGGCTGCGCGATCGGACGGGTCAGCATGGAGGCGGTGTCGCGCTCGATCCTGATCTTCTACGTGCCAATGCTGGTTGTGCTGCTGCTTGTCACATATCTGCCGGCGCTGTCGCTCTGGCTTCCCAGCCTGCTGCTGAAGTAGAAAAATATCGGCAAACCGAGGTTACCCATGGCCCAGCATCGTCTCGGCATCATCATGAACGGCGTCACCGGACGGATGGGCGCGAACCAGCACCTGGTGCGCTCGATCGTCGCGATACGCGCGCAGGAAGGCGTGCCGCTTCGCAACGGCGACCGCGTGATGCCCGATCCGATCCTGATCGGACGCAACGCCGACAAGCTGCGCGCGCTCGCGCAGGCACACGGCATCGCGCGCTACGGCACCGATCTCGAGCGCGCGCTCGCGAACCGCGACGACACCGTGTTCTTCGATGCGGCAACGACGCAGATGCGGCCCGCATTGCTGAAGCGTGCCATCGCCGCCGGCAAGCACGTCTACTGCGAAAAACCGATCGCGGTCGACCTCGCCGACGCGCTCGATCTCGCGCGTGCCGCCGAGCGCGCCGGTGTCCGGAACGGTGCCGTGCAGGACAAGCTGTTCCTTCCCGGGCTTCTCAAGCTGCGGATGCTGCGCGACGCGGGTTTCTTCGGTCGCATGCTCTGCGTGCGCGGCGAATTCGGCTACTGGGTGTTCGAGGGCGACCTGCAGCCGGCGCAGCGCCCGTCGTGGAATTACCGCGCCGAGGAGGGCGGCGGCATCATCCTCGACATGATGTGTCATTGGCGCTACGTCCTCGACAATCTGTTCGGCGAGGTGAAAAGCGTGAGCTGCCTTGGCGCCCGCCACATTCCGAAGCGCTGGGACGAGAACGGCCAGCCCTACGAGGCGACGGCCGACGACGCGTCGTACGCGACGTTCGAGCTCGAAGGCGGCATCGTCGCGACGATCAACAGCAGCTGGTGCGTGCGGGTGCGCCGAGACGATCTGGTCACGTTCCAGGTCGACGGCACGCATGGTTCGGCGGTCGCGGGACTCCAGCGATGTCTCACGCAGGCGCGCGTCAACACGCCGCGGCCGATCTGGAATCCCGACGTGCGCCAGCCGATCGACTTCCATGCCGGCTGGGACGAGGTGCCCGACGCGACGTTCTACGACAACGGCTTCAAGGTGCAATGGGAACGGTTCATCCGCCATGTCGTCGAGGACGCGCCGTTCCAGTGGACGCTGCGCGAAGCGGCGAAGGGCGTGCAGCTCGTCGAGCTCGCGTTGCAGTCGTGGAAGGAGCGACGCTTCGTCGATGTGCCGGCGCTGCCTGCCTGAGCGCGCAATGCAAAGCGAAAGAGCGCCACGATGAACGACGTTTCCACCCGCAGCGGCGTTCGGATCGTGCTGCCCGAGGCCGGCGGCCGACTGGCGACGCACGAGCTGCGCGAGCCGCGCCATTTTCCGCAGCGTGCGGCGCGCGCATTCACGCGCGTTGCCTATTCTGCGGCGCACGTCGTGTCCGATCCGCTGGCGGCTGTCGACCCGTCGCTCGATGTCGCGATCGACTGGGACGCGACGATCGCCTATCGCCGCCATCTATGGTCGCTCGGCATGGGCGTGGCCGAGGCGATGGACACCGCGCAGCGCGGCATGGGACTCGACTGGCCGACGTCGCTCGAGCTGATCCGCAGAACGCTCGACGCGGCACGCGACGTGCCGGGCGCGCTGGTCGCGAGCGGTGCGGGAACCGATCACCTCGCACTCGCCGATGCGCGTTCGCTCGACGACGTGATCGCCGCGTACGAGCAGCAGATCGAAGCGATCGAAGCGCTCGGCGGTCGCATCGTGCTGATGGCCAGTCGCGCGCTCGCCCGGCTTGCGCGCTCGCCCGACGATTACGTGCGTGTCTACGCGAAAGTGCTGGCGCAGGTGCGCGAGCCGGTCATCCTGCACTGGCTCGGCGAAATGTTCGATCCTGCGCTCGCCGGCTACTGGAGCGGGCTGCGCGACGCCGGCGCCGATCCCGGCCATGCGACCGCGATGGACGTCTGCGCGGCGGTGATTGCGGACAATGCGTCGAGGATCGACGGCATCAAGGTGTCGCTGCTCGACGCGGGCAAGGAGATCGACCTGCGCGGGCGCCTGCCGGCCGGCGTGAAGATGTACACCGGCGACGACTTCAACTATGCGGAGCTGATTGCCGGCGACGAGCAGGGCTATTCCGACGCGCTGCTCGGCATCTTCGACGCCATTGCGCCGGCGGCTTCCGCCGCGCTGGCGGAGCTCGCCGACGGAAACATCGATGCGTTCCACGAGACGCTCGCGCCGACCGTACCGCTGTCGCGGCACATTTTCGCCGCCCCCACGCGCTTCTACAAGACGGGTGTGGTGTTCATGGCGTGGCTGAACGGTCACCAGTCGCACTTCACGATGGTCGGCGGACAGCAGAGTGCGCGCAGCGTCGTGCATCTGGCCGAGCTCTTTCGTCTGGCCGATCGCGCGGGCCTCTTGTCCGATCCCGAGCGCGCGGTGTCGCGCATGCGAACGCTGCTCGCGCTGCACGGTGTGGACGGCTGACGCGAACGCGGTCACGACCCCATGACGTCTCCCGATCCTGGGTTGCTGTCGA
>DASSVX010000339.1:0-5417 GCA_035705655.1 Casimicrobiaceae bacterium | reverse complement strand
CGCGACTTGCCGCCGTTCACCTCGCGCAAAAAAGCCGTCGCGACATTCCCGACTACCGTGGTTCCCGTCAGCGTGTACTGGCCTCGCTTCATCGCCGATGCGGCGCCGGCAGCCTGGTTCGCAGGCGGTGCCGGGCGTCGGGTCGGGTTGAACAGCACGCGATCGACCGTCTCGCGCCGCGCTTCGGTGCCGCCGTCGATTCGATACTCGGGGAGCAACGCAACCGCCACCGGTTGAGGCGTTACAGCGGTCGGTGCCGGCGTATCGCGATTGAGCGAGCGGCCCCAGTCCGTCTCGATGCCGATTGCCGCGACAGCGATGGCAAACGGAACGATCCAGACGATCAACGTCCGCGCAAGCGCACTGGCGTCGTTCATGCGTTTCTCCTCGTCAGCGCGCTCTTCATGACGCGGCTTTCGGCGGCGCCGTCTGCCGCGCAGGCTCGGGAAAAGCCCACGCACCGACGTCGAGTTGCACGTTGAGCTCAGGCTCCTGGCCGGGTGCCGGCTTGAAGCCACGAAATGCGTTGAGCGGCCGCGCCGTCAGGTTCTCGACGATCAGGTACGGCTGGTGCGTCTCGATCGCGAGCAGGATTCGTTGCAGCGCCGGCGTCGTCGCGAAGAACTGGACGTTGACGCCGATCTCGCGAAAGCGCCCGTCCTCCCGCGGGCTCGTGTTCTGGCTCGTCGTGATCCGGCCACCGTTACCTTCGATCGCCGCCTTGACCAGCTCCTGCAGCTCGGCGCCGGCGAGGTTCGACGCGGTGTTCCGCAGGAAGAAGCGGCGGCCATCGCGCTGCTGCATCGCATCGAGCGCCGTCCGAAAGGCGGGCGCCTGCGCAGCGATTCGCTGGTAGCGCTGCAGCTTGTCCGACGTGTCGGCGATCGCCGCGTCGTAATGCCGATGCAGGAGCACGATCGGAACGAGCACGATCAAGAGCAGTGCCGCAATGCCACCGAACAACAGCCCGGCGGCAAGCGCGCGCTGCTGCGCAGCGGTTAACCCCTTCAGCGCCGGCGGCGTCATTGCGTTGCTCCTTCGCCATCGGCGGGCTCCGGCTCTGCAGTTACCGGTGGTGCTCCGGGCGCCGGCTGCGGTGCGGCCCCTGCTGGTGCCGCAGCAGGCGCGGGCGGCGCACTGCGCGTGATGACGGAGCGGCGATTCGGGACAGGCGGTGGATTGGTCGGTGCTGCCGCGGGCGCGGCGGCAGGGGCCGCTGCACCCGCCTGTGTCGCGGCGGTTGCCGGCGTCGAAGGCTGCGTGGCCGGATTGCTGCGCGCTCGCTGCGGCGCTTGCGGCGGTGGTGCCGTCAAATCAAGTGGCGCCGGCTGCGGCATGGCGGCGGGTTTCAGCTGAGCGCCGACATCGAAAATCTCGCCGGGGCCCGGCTGGATCTTGGTCGTGGGCGAACGCGGGGCCGCTTGGGTGAAGAGCTTCGAATCCTCGAGCAGCGACACGAGCCGACCGGCATTCGCCGATTCCCCCCGTAGCGTGAGCTCGCGCTGTCCCTCCTTGCCGCGAACGCTGCGCACTTCGAGCTGCGTGAGCCACGTGTCGTCGGGCAGGAGATGCGTGACGTCGTCGAGCACCTGCACGGTTCCCGGGAACGCGTACTTGCGCTCGAGCGCGAAGTTGTATTCGCTCGTCTTCCGCTCGAGCTCGGTGCGAAGCGCGTCCGAAGCGCCGGCGCGCTGCCGCGCCTGGTCCGACAGCTGGTTGAGCGCAATCGCCTCCTCGCGCTTCTGCCAGACGGGAAGCACGAGTGCTATGAGAATCGCAATCGCGAGCAGCACCAGTGGAACGATCACCCGCCAGCGCGAGCGCTCGGTGCGATCCTCGCGTTCGACGGGAAGCAGATCGAGCCGCGAAGTCGATGCAATCGCCGGCGGATCGACGGTGATGCCGACGACGCGTGCGCCGAAACTCTCTGCATGGCGCAGCATCGGATCGACGATCGCGCGGCGAGCGGCCGCGAGATCGACATGCAATGTGTTGTTTGCAGGATCGCGATCGGCGATCGCGGCGTCGAAATAGAGCTCGCCCGATTTGAATGGCGTGTGCCGATCGAGATCGTAGGCGAGCGCCTGATGCAAGTTCGGCTCGATTGCCGCCGGCAACGTCAACCGTTTGCGCAATGACGCGCGCGGCGACAATGCAATGACGACTTCCGGCGCTCCTCCATTCGCACCGCGAGTCAGCGGCGCGAGCGCTGCGCGTCCACCCGCCGCGACTGTCGCAGGGTCGCCGTCGAGTGGAATGCGCGCCGCTTCGACCATCGTCACCTGCCCGGCGGAGGTCACCGGGCGCCACAGCGTTGCCTGCGCGCCGTCGAACGCGAGCAGCGGTCGCGCGTGCCGATGCGCAACGGCGGCGCGCAATCGCGACGGCATCAGCGCGGCAAGCTCGCGCGCCCACCAGTGACCGAACCCGGTCAGCCCGAGCCGGCGTGCGACGTCCCGTGCGTATCCGGGCTTGTTGAACGATGTCGAGTCAGCGACGGCGGCCATCAGCAGTGGGTTCAGAAAGGGAAGGCGCGGCAACTGATCGGGTTGGCTCGAGCCATGCGAGCGCAATCAGCGGCCGCTGCGCGTCGGGCGACGGGCGCAGCACAGCTTCGCGGGCAAAGGTTACACCATCGGGCAGCGTCGCCTCGGCGCGGATACGCCAGATCTGCACCGGCCCGCTGCCGAATGCCTGCGCCGGGGGGAATGGAGGCACCGGCAGCTTGTCGGCCAGCGCCTGCGCACGCTGCGCGATGAATGCGTCGACGGTATCCGCCGTCGCATTCGGCAGCGCGAGCAGCACGCTGCGCGACGCCGTCGCCGGATTGACGCCGGGCTGGTGCGAATAAACGGTGATGGCCGGTGCAATCCGGTTGTACACGTCGGCCGTCATGCCGAGCACGCGCGCCGCTTCGCCGATCGTCTCGAATGGTGCATTCGCGGGGCCGTACTTCAAATTGGCGGCGCGATATTCCGGTAACTCTGCGCCATTGGGACGGCGCAGATCGTCGGGGTCGCGCCAGTCGTCGATAGCGTCGACGAGGTTGCCTGCCGTTGCTTCGTCGAGTCCGCCGATGACGATCAGCAGGTTCTTCAGCAACGGATCGGGCGCCGAATTCATGTCGATCTTCGCCGCTTCGTCGACGGCCGTGACGGTGACGGTGGCTTCGCCGTCGACGAACCGGTGCGGCTGCCCGTCGGGCTTCCAGACGTTCGCGATCTGCGGACGCATCAGCTCGTACGCCGTGCGCTCGACGGCGCCGTCGGCGATCACGCGCGCCTGTGCAAGCGACACCGCGTTGCGCACCGCGAGCGCTTCGGTGCGCATGCTGAACGCGAAGCCACTCGCGAGCACCGTCAACAACACGGTAAGCCACAGTGCGAGCACGAGCGCGATGCCCGACTGCGCATTGCGCGTTCGCGAACGAAGTGGTCGGCGGTTCGTGATCAAACCGCTGCGCATCGCTGACGCGCGATGTCCCACGCACGGCACCCAGCCTCGGGTGCCTCCCGCGGCGTCACATAAAGGGTCGGCCATGCCGGACCTTGCTTTGGTTTGACGTCGATGCGGATCATCATCGGCAGCTGCTGCACGTTGTCCCAGTGATCGCGCCACGTGGGCGCAACGGTCGTCGCCGCGTCGGTATCGCGACCGAAATACCCGAGCGTCAATTCCGCGATGCCGTCGGCCAGCACCGACCGGTCGGCGTTCGCGAACTCGGGTATCGCATCGGCGGCGAGGTCGGGGACGACGCGCTCGAGCGTCAATGGCCCGCGGGAGTCTTCGGTGCGAAGCGACAACCGATAGAACCAGATGCCGCCTCCGGCGACGCGCGGCGGCAACTCGGCGGCATAGCGCAATTCGTTGCGCGTGCCGCTGAAGAGAAGCGGTGAATCGACGATCTTCCGCATCCGCAGTGGATGTTGCGCTTCGAGGTTCGTCCGCAGGAATTCCTGCGCAAGCCGCATCGATGCCGCCGCTTCCACTTTCGCGTCGCCGCCATCGGTGCTGCGTCCCGCCAGACGCAATGACCCGAACAGAACGGCCGATAGCAGCGCCAGCAGCGTCAGCGCGATCATCAATTCGAGCAGCGTGAAGCCGCGCACGGTGCGCGCCGTCCTCATGCCTCGAACCGCTGTCCTCATGCTGGGTTCCTTTGTCCGAGCTTCACCGTCGACAGCGTCAGCGTTCGCGTCTGGCCCGCGATTCCTGGAAAGCGCACGTCGACAGTGACGCGAAACAGTCGCGTCGCCATCGTTTCGGATGCGCGCTCGACGTCGGGATCGCCATCAGGCGGGACATACGGAGTCACCGACGTTCGCCAATCGATACGACCGTCGGCCTCGCTCCCTGCATCGGTCGTCTCGCGCAGCGGCTGCGCCGACGCCGCCAGGGCGAGCCGGCTCTGCGCGACGAGCAGCGCACGCGTCCATTCATCGGCCGCCGACGCGTTGCCAAGCGCGCCGCCGAAGAGGCGAAACAACGCGGTGACCACGAGCGCGACGATGACGAAGGCGACGAGCACTTCGAGCAGCGAGAACCCGCGATGAGGATTGCGACGCGCGTCACTCATGTCAATCGAGGATCGCGACGCGACCCGTCAGCCAGTCGACGTCGACGTCGAATTTGCGCTCGCCAGAGGCAACCGTGATGCGGCCGCCGTTGCTGCCGCCATCGGGAAAGAATCGAATCGACCCGATGTTGTTGTCGACGAGATCGTTCTGCGCGGTGAAGAGCTTGATGTCGATCTTCGACGAAAGCTTGTGCTCGGCAGGATCGCGGTCGACCTTGAATCGTCTGCCCGCAACATCGACGACGAGGAACGTCTCGCGACGCTCGGCAAGCGCTTCGCTTCGCGCAAGGCGCAACCCGGCGGCGAGCTGGCGCGCCGTTGCGCGGAGCTCGCTCGTCGACACCGGGCCGCCGAACATCGGCAGCACGAAGCCGGCAACGATTGCCATCAACGCGATGACGATCAAAAGCTCGAGCAGCGTCACGCCGAAAGAGCACCGACGTACGCTCATTCCCTTCGCCCGCGGGTCACTGCATGGGCCGGTTCTTACTCCCAATTCGTCACATCCTTGTTCGCGCCCTCACCGCCTTCGACACCATCGGCGCCAAGCGAAATGATGTCGTACGCGCCGTGCGTCCCTGGCGACGCGTACTTGTATTCGTGCGACCACGGGTCCTTCGGTGTCGTCGACTTCTTCCAGTAAGGGCCGGCCCAGTTGGCGAGGCCCGGCGGGGCCGCGACGAGCGCCTGCAGCCCCTCCTGCGTCGTCGGATAGCGCCCGAGCTCGAGCTTGAACAAGTCGAGCGCCTGGGAAATCTGCTCGATCTCGATCTTGGCGGCCTTTGCCTTCGCCTGCTCGCTCTTGCCGAGATAGTTGCTGCCGACGATGCCGAGCACGACG
>DASSVX010000338.1:0-8376 GCA_035705655.1 Casimicrobiaceae bacterium | reverse complement strand
GTCGCCCGAGGCGTCGTGGCCGTTCGTCCGGCGTCCGCGCCAGATGTCGCCGAAACCATCGAGCAGCGCGCGCAGGATCGCCGGCGCGGAAACGGTCGTGCCGCGCAGCATGCTGTCGAACAGGGCCGAGGGACGCGCGGTCAACCCGAAGCGGTCGGGACGCGTCTCGAGCACGTCGCCCAGGCGGCGCAACAGGGCGGCACGACCTTCGAGTCCCACGAGCTCGTTGCGCGGCGTCACCTGGAACCAGTGCGCGAGCGTTGCCGCGTCGATGCCGGTCAGCGCTGCGGCGTCGACGCGAAGCGGCTCGCCGGGCGACGCCGACCAGGCGCCCCCGACGAACGCGCGCAAGCTCGCCACGCCGAGCCCCTCGGAGCGCGTGTAGTCGTCGATCGTCCCCGGCTCCCGGAAGCGCCACGCGCCACCGGCGCCGGCGTCGAGCAGCACGCTGACGACCGTGAGATCGATTTGCGCGCGCAACCGGTCCGGCGGCGCGTAGCAGGCGAGATGGCGGTTGAGCTCGCTTATCCGGCTGCGCCCGCCGGCATCGAAGTGACGCCATCGGCTGTGATAGGGAATGACGAGATCGCGATAGCGACGCCGCGTCACGTCGGCGACGAGGCGTGCCGCCGGCTGCAGCCGGCTGCGGTCGACGCTGAAGTGCGTGGAGCTCCCCGCCTCGACAGCGCGCGTTATGTTCGCCGAACGCTCGCGGATCGCCGAAGCGGAGAGCAGGTCGGCACCAGCCGCAGGTGCGACGGCAAGCATCAGAGCGGCCTTCCTTTCGCGTCGGCCGGCACGTCGCAGCCGCTTACGCGGGCGTCGGTGAAATAGCCGGCGGCCACCTTCGCATCGATCTCGACGCGCGCATCGGCCGGGACCAGGTCGTCGGGAATGCGCACCCGCTCGCCGACGTCGATGCCCGATGCGACGATCGCGTCGTATTTCATGTTGCTCATCGACACGAGCCGGTGAATCGTGCGCACGCCGAGCCAGTGCAGCACGTCGGGCATCAGCTGCTGGAAGCGCATGTCCTGCACGCCGGCCACGCATTCGGTGCGCAGGAAGTAGTTGTCGGCGCGGTCGCCGCCCGCCTGGCGCTTGCGCGCGTTGTAGACCAGGAACTTTGTCACCTCGCCGAGCGCGCGCCCCTCCTTGCGGCAATAGACGACGAGACCGACACCGCCCGTCTGCGCGCCGCGGATGCATTCCTCGATGGCGTGCGTCAGGTATGGGCGGCAGGTGCAGATGTCCGATCCGAACACGTCGGACCCGTTGCATTCGTCGTGCACGCGCGCGGTGAGCGTGACCGCAGGATCGGCCAGGTCGCGCGGATTGCCGAAAATGTAGACGGTCAGCCCGCCGACCGGCGGCAGCAGCACCTCGAGATCGCTGCGCGTGACGAGCTCGGGGTACATGCCGCCGGTTTCCTCGAATAGCGCACGCCGCAGATCGGCTTCGCCGACGTTGAACCGCCGTGCAATGCCCGGCAGCCACCACACCGGCTCGATCGCAGCCTTGGTGACCACGGCAGCGCCATTGGCAAACAGCAGCTTCCCGTCGGGGACCAGCCGGCCCGCGGCGATCGCTTCGTGCACTTCGGGCAGCTCGATATGCGCCTTGGTGATGGCGATCGTCGGCCGGATGTCGTCGCCGTTCGCGAGAAACGTCTTGTAGACGTCAGCGACGACGCCGCCCCATGGATCGAGCGAGACGATGCGATCTGCGTCATACCACTGCGCGTACGGTCCGATGCTATCGGTGGGCGATGTATTCGTGAGATCGGGGCGGTGCCCCCGCGTCAGCGACTTCGCGGCGACGGCAAGCGCGCGATATACGCCATAGCTGCCGCTGTGCGTTCCGATCACATTGCGCCGGGCGCGCTCGGTCGTGGTGCCGACGACCGGGCCGCGCACGAGCGGATCGGCGGCGCCCCATTGGATTCGCGCCGCGGCGTGCGCACCCTCGTGCGGATGGTGCGACGTGAGCCGGATGTGCCTTGCAGGGGCCGGCAGGTCGATGCTGCTCATCGATGTCTTTCGCAAAACGCTTGAATATACCCCGTCATGATCCACGACGCCGCAAACGCCATGCCAGCAGGCGCCATGTGCAGACGAGCGTCAGACCGCCGCGTGCAGCGGAATGTCGGTGTCGATGATGTCGACGAGTTGCGACGGCTCGACCGGCTTCACCAGATGCACGTCGAAACCCGCGTCGCGCGAGCGTCGCCGGTCGTCTTCCTGACCCCACCCGGTGATCGCGACGAGCCGCGCGTGCGCGGTCTGCGGCAACCGGCGCAGATTGCGCGCGAGATCGTAGCCATTGCAACCCGGGAGTCCGATATCGAGAAACGCAATCTGCGGCACGAAGCTCGCGGCGAGCTCCTGCGCAGCGATGCCATCGTGCGCGACGCGCACGTCGTGACCGAGCGGCTTCAGGATCGCCTCGAGACTCATCGCGAAATCGATGTTGTCGTCGGCGATCAGGATGCGCCGTGCGCCTGCGCGCGTCGGCTGCGCACGGGCCGCCGGCGCGTGCGGCACGGCGACGGCGGGAGCGAGGCCGCCATGCGCGCGCGGAAGGCGCACGATGAATTCGCTGCCGTGCCCGACGCCTTTGCTCTTCGCCTCGATCGACCCGTGATGCAGCTCGATCAGATGGCGCGCCAGTGTCAGGCCCACGCCGAGCCCGCCCTGCGCCCGCTCGAGCGACGCGTCGGCCTGCGCGAACATGCGGAAGACGGCCCCCAGCATGTCGGGCGCGATGCCGATGCCATTGTCGCGGATCGACACCGTGATCTCGCTGTCGCTGGCGTCCGCGCGCACCTCGATCAGGCCACCCGGCTCGGTGTAGTTCGCTGCATTGTTGAGAAGGTTCGAGAACACCTGCGACAGGCGCGTCGCATCGGCCTCGACCTGCAGCGGCTCGGGCGGCAGCACCACGCCGAGCGCGTGCCGGCGCTGCTCGAGCAGCGGCTTCGCGGTGTCGATCGCGCTCCTGATCACGTCCTGCAACTCGACGATCTCGGTGCGCAGCGCGAGCTTGCCGGTGGTGATGCGTGACACGTCGAGCAGGTCGTCCACGAGCCGCACCATCTGCCGCAGCTGGCGCTCCATCATCTCGCGGGCACCGCGCGCGGTCGTCGATTCGCCGCCGCTGCGCTTGAGGATCTCGAGCGCGTTGCGGAGCGGTGCGAGCGGGTTGCGCAGCTCGTGCGCGAGGATGGCGAGGAATTCGTCCTTGCGCCGGTTGGCGATGCGCAACGCCTCCTCGGCTTCGCGCCGCTCCGCGGTTTCGCGCGAAAGGATCGCGTTCGACGCTTCGAGCGCTTCCGAGCGCCGGCCGACTTCGGCGAGCATCGCGTTGAAGGCGTCGACGAGCACGCCGACCTCGTCGTGCGTGGTCTTGGCGACGCGCAACGAGAAGTCGCGCCGCTCGATCACCTGCTGCGCGACATCGGTGACGGCGAGGATCGGTCGCGTGATCGCACGCTGCAGCGCGGCCGACAGCAGCAGCGCGAGCAGCAGGCTCGCGATCAGCACGATCCCGAGGATGCCGAGATAATCGCGCAGCCGGGCGTCGAGCTCGTAGCTCGAGCGCAGGAAAATGGTCCCGAGCGGTTCGCCCCCCTCGACGATGCGCCGGTAGACGACGATCTCGTTGCCCTCGATCGAATAGCCGTCCGCCTGTCCCGTGCGCGGAAAGCCGGGGCCGAACAGGTCGCTTGCGCCATAGCTCGCGAAGAGCCGGCCGCTGGGCTTGTAGATGGCGGCGGCGCGGATGCGCGGCTGCACCTTGAGGAGCGCCAGGTTTTCGCGCGCCGCGACCGGATCGTCGAACACCAGCGCGGGGGCGCTCGCGCGGCCGAGGATCTGCGCCTGCGTCATCAGCGCGTTCGCGCTTCCCTGCTCGTAAGCGCGCGACTCGTAGACGACGAGCGCAATCGCGACGACGACGAGCGCAGTCGCCGTCGTGACCAGCACGACGAGCATCAGCTTGCTGCGTATCGACTGCCCGGGATTGCGCATCCGCGCCTTCGTGCGGGCCGCTTCAGCGGGGAGGCCGTACCCACATCGCAACGGCCAGCATTCGGGAGCTCAGCTTGAGCTCGCTCCGCTCGGCGGCTTCGAGCGAGACCTCGAAGCGCACGCGGTTGTCGACTACGACGAGATTGATCACGCTGCCTTCCTCGAGGCCGCGGTCGGAGTCGCTGACGAGGAGTACCGAGCGCGCCTGTGCGGCGGGTGCGAGGCGACGCAGCGCGGCGGCGTCATCGCGACCGATGAACAGCACGTTCACGCCGTCGACTGCGTCGGCTTCGTCGACGCGGCGGACCTCGATCGGATGTTGCGCGATGCGCCGCCGGGCGACGATCGTGCGCAGCTCGTCGGCGATGTCGTCGGCGCCAAGCACGCCGATGACGATCGGTGCCGTTGCATTGTTGAGCGCCACGGCGGGCCATTCGACGTAGCCGAGGAATTTGTAGAGGAACGCGGCCTTGATGCCGTGCTCGGGCTGCGGCGGGGCATCGGCGATTTCGGGCGACGGGGCCGACCACGCAGCGAGCACCAGAAGCAGGTACGCAACCACGCTCCAGGTGGCGATCTGCGCGCGGTTCGCGCGCCGCGGATCATCCGGGTTGCGAACGGCCGGCGGAGCGGCGAACGTCACGACGTGCATTTGCGGGCCTCGGGCTTGAACTGCCGTTCGGAAAGCGCGGCAATCGGCCGCCGATCGCGCAGTATAAAGCGCCGCCCGCGACGTCCGGCACCAAAAGAATGGGCGGGTCGATCATCCGCCCGCCCCGCAATCCGCGTCGAACGAAACGTCGGCTCAGGTGCTCGAGCCGCGCGACGACTTGTCACTCGAGCTTGCCTGGCTGCCGCCCATGCCCGCGGCACCCACCGACGGATTGCCCGATCCGCTGTACATCGTACCGCTGCCCGACGACTGCTGCGTGCCGCTCGTGCCCGAAGCCGAGTGCTGCGTGCCGCTCGTTCCGGCCGTCGCGTGCTGCGACGCGCTCGCGCCCGACTGCGGGTGCTGCCCGCCGCTCGTCCCCGACGTGCCTTCCATCGCGCCGCTCGTGCCACTGCCGTAGGTCGTGCCGCTGCCCGTGCCGGAACGACCGCCCGATTGCGACGCGCCGGCGTCGCGGATTTCGAGCGTGCGCCCGCGCTGCTGCGGTCGCGGCGCGTCGATCTCGATTTCGAGCACGCCATCCTTGAACGTCGCGCTGGCCGATTCGGCATTCGTGCCTTCGGGCAACGGAATCGTGCGGTAGAAGCTGCCGTAGCTGCGCTCGCTGCGGTAATAGCCGCTCTCGTCCTGCGCCTGCTCCTGTCGCCGCTCGCCCTGGATGATCACCTCGTCGTCCTCGATGCGCACGTGGACGTCGTCGCGCTTCATCCCCGGCAGGTCGGCCTGGATCAACAGCTTGCCGCTGCGCTCGCACACTTCGATGTGGGGCGACCACATCGACGGCGCGCCCGCGCCGTAACCGCCCGCGTCCCACGCGCGTCCCTGCTCGGGCTCGCCCTGGAACAACCCGCGACCCATGCCGAAGTTCTCGAACAGGCGATCCATCTCGTCGCTGATGCGGCGCATGACCGAGAACGGGCCGCTGCCGTATCCCGACGCGCCGGCGTACGGAGACATCGAGGAACCGCCGCGCGTGGACAGCGGCCCGCCCGATTGGCGGCCGCCCTGCCACGTGGACGTGCCGACACCCTGACCGTAGTTGCCGCGACCCGTGCCCTGCTGTCCGTAACGCCCCTGCCCCTGTTCGTAACCGCGCTCGCTGTTGCGATTCTGTCCGCTGCTTCCCGGTGCGTAACCGGTCCGTCCTTGCGTGCCCTGCCCCGTTCCCTGGCCGTACCCGCCGGTGCCGTGACTGCCGCCCTGGCTCGTACCCTGTTGCGCACCCGTGCCCTGCTGGGAGGTGCCGGTTTGCGCGCGCTCGGCGCTTTGCTGTCGTGCTGGGTTTTCGCGCGACGGATTTTCGTTCGCCATGATGTCTCCTGCGAAGTTCGACTGCGAAGCAATCGCCCGGGGTGCCGGGCGCCACGAGAACAACCGCGATCGACCGCTATGGAATGGAACGAGCGGGTCGCATCGGCGGTCGCGAATCCCACCGATTGGAAAGCGCGACGCCACGAGAGTTCGTGCAGATCGCAAATCGCGATCGGATGCGATTGAACGATTCCGCAAATGCGCTTCGCGCAATGCAGCGCTGTACGCTCGCGCCGGCCAGCGTGCTAGGCGGCGTACGCGCGCGGTTGCGGGTGCAGGCGGCTCGTGCGCGGCACGCCCGCCAGCAGGTACTCCATCTGGTCGGCGAGGATGCGGCGGTTGCGCAGGATGAAGTGCTCGTGCCGGTTGGGCACGTACGGCACGTAGAGCAGCGGCATATCGGCCTGCTCGGGCGCGCGGTTGCCCTTGCGCGTATTGCAGCTGCGGCAGGCGGTGACCGAATTCATCCACGTGTCGCGGCCGCCGCGCGACGCAGGGATGATGTGATCGCGCGACAGCTCACGATACTGAAAGCGGCCGCCGCAGTACGCGCACACCTGCCGGTCACGTGCGAACAGCATCGGATTGGTGAGACCGGGCGTGTGCGCGAGCGGCCGCCCGGCACTGCCCTTGATGGCGAGGATCGACTTCGTCGAGATGCGCGAGCGCGAGCCGTCGCGCTGGAAGCCGCCGCGAAATTCGCGCACGACCGCACCGAGCGACCACGCGACCGCCTGCTTCGCGTGATAGGTGATCGCTTCCTCGAGGGCCACCCAGGACTGCGGCAGGCCGGCCATGTCGACGGTGAGGACGAGCGGGTCCATGGGCGGATTGTAATTCGAGTCGGTCGCGCCGACCGGCCGGCGCGGCTCCGCCCGACCTGCGGACGCCGCGCCGGGGTGGGCGTGCGGTATTAACGCAACAGGGCCCCGTTGCGCCGACGGGTTCACGACCTTGCAGTGCGCGCAAGCAGGAACGCGAGCGCGCCCAGCCACGCAGGCGCGCTGCGCCGCGCCTGCGGCAACTCGCCTTCACCGCTCGCCACGCGGACGATGACGCCCTCGCGCGATCGCCAATAGGCGCCTTCCTGCGGCCGTGCGACGAAGTGAAAATCGCCGCGTCGATAAGGCCGCCGGTGCATCGCTGGTTCGTAATTCATGTGTCGCCTCGTTCGATGTTTTCTGTGCGAATCCGGGCGCCAGAACGACGAAGCCCGGCCATTCATGCGTGCCGGGCTTCACAACGACAAAGACGATGCGTCGCTTCAGCCGACAGCGCTCCTGGCACTTGCCTGCAGACCTGTGTGGAAAATGTCGCTCATGCTGTCGATGCTCCTGTCGATAAGACGCGCGCGTGCGTCCAGCGCGGCAGCGAAGCCGCAAATGACACCGATCGAAGGAATCGCGAGACCTTTCGACGGTGCCGCCGGCCGCCCGGCGAACGTCGAAGGCCGGGAGGCGTTACGTCGCGGCGAAGCCGCCGGAAAGGGCGGCGCACGACGACACGAGGCGTTGCGAAACGGCGACGCGGACAGCGCGGACCCTCGGGTCCGAGGTGATCGCGCAACTGATGTGCCGTTCGTGGGTCATGTCGTGAATGCGGATGCGCGGGTCAACGCTCGCGAGTGCTTGCATTGTAGCGTCGCCAGTGCGCCCGCGACAAGGAAAGCCTCGCCGAAACGCATGCGAGTGAGGCGTGGCGTGCAGCGATGCAACAGTCGTGCGACAACCGAAATGGGGTCAGACACGATTTTCCGGAAACGACCCGGAAAATCGTATCTGACCCCAGCGCCCTATCCCTTCAGGATCTGGTCGATGCGCGCCTGCGCCTCTTCGAGCGCCTGCTTCGACTTCTTCTGTCCGACGAGCGCCGACTGGATCGCCGTGGCCATCGTGTCGCCGATCGCCGGCCATTGCGGCACGCGCGGGCGCCAGTCGACGTCGGTGTCCTGCTGCAACGACGTCAGCGCCGCATCGACGAAATTGGGTCCGATCTCCTTCGTCAGCGCAACGAACTCGGGCGACTTCCACAGCGACGTGCGATTGAGCCCGGTGCGCTTCGCCGGACCGGCGAATTTCCACGACGTGCGCGCCTGCGTCTCGGCCGACGCCGCCCACGAGATGAACAGCCATGTCGCGCGCTTCTGCTTGTCGGAAAGTGCGGCATTGATCGGGAAGCCCCAGTTCCAGATCGACGTGCAGCGCTTTCCGGTGGGACCCTTCGGCCAGCGCGCGAATGCAATCTTGCCGACGACCTTCGACTTCTCCGGGTTGACGAGCACGGACGCCGACGAATGCGCGTCGATGTAGCAGCCGAGCGTGCCTTGCGAGAACGCGTCGGCGATGTCGGGCCAGTTCCAGTTGC
>DASSVX010000337.1:0-18528 GCA_035705655.1 Casimicrobiaceae bacterium | reverse complement strand
CCAGTGCATCCATGTACGCGGAGCCGACGATGCCGAAGACGTCCTTGACGCCCTGTGCAACGAGCGATTCGACGAACGCCTCGGACGGCGTCATTTTCTGCCGACCCTGCACGGCGAGATTCCTGGAATCGGTCATCGTGTTCATGGCGTTGCGTCCTCGAGGCGTCGAATCGTGGGATTGTGACGCCGTGAGCGACGCGGGGGTAGGGCCAGAGCAACGGCAACATTGAGTCCAGCACGCCGTGGCATTATCCTTCGGCGCAGCTCGCGGCCCATTGCGATCGCCGGCCGCGCGTCCCCTCAGCTGCCGTCGCAACAGACTCCGGAGGTTTCATGGCGAGCTCGAATCGGCGGATCGGCATCATCGGCATCGGCTTCGGCATGCAAGCGTACGTCCCCGGCTTTGCCTCCGAGGGCTGGGAAGTCGCGGCGCTTTGCAGCCGGCATGCGGACCGGACGCGCAAGGCCGCCGACGAAGCGGGTATCCGCGACATCCACACCGACCCGCTCGAGCTCATCGGCCGCGACGACCTTTCGGCAATCGGCATCGCGACTCCGCCGGGCACGCACTGCGCCCTTGCGATTGCCGCGCTCGACGCGGGCAAGCACGTAATGTGCGAAAAGCCGTTCGCGCTCGATGCCGGGCAGGCGATCGCGATGACACGGGCCGCGGCGCGCAGCGGGAAAACCGCGATGGTGGGCCACGAATTCCGCCATGCGCCGCAGCGCCGCTACATCAAGCAGCTGCTCGACGACGGCTACATCGGCCGCTTCCAGCTTTGCACGGTCGAGCTCTTCCTCGACCGCTACGTCACGCGCGAGCCGCGCGCGCTGACGTGGCAGGCGTTTCGTTCCGAAGGGGGCGGCGTTCTCGGGGCACTCGGGTCGCATTACATCGACGGGCTGCGAGACTGGTTCGGCGACGTCGTCTCGGCAAGCGGGCGCCTCATGACGCTGCGTCCCGATCTCGTCGATCCGGCAACGGGGCGAGAGCTGCAAGGCGAAACCGACGACGCGTTCGTGTTCACGCTCGCGTTCGCGAACGGGGGGATGGCGACGATGACGTGCTCGTTCGCAGCGACACCCGCGCGCGGCGCGAGGATCGCTGTGATGGGCGATCGCGGAACGCTGATCGCCGAGCAGGCGGGGCCAAATCCCCCGGAAGACGGGCGCGTCATCGCAAGCCGCGATGGCGAACCGCTACGGCCGCTCGAAACTCCGTCGCAATTCACGCCGTTCACCGACGGACGCGACCCTCGGCTGATGGCATTCCGGCTGCTCGTTCGCGATTTCACCCGCGGCATCGATGCGGGCACGTCGCCGTCGCCGAATTTCACCGACGGCCTGCGCTGCCAGCAAGTGCTGGATGCGATTCGCGAATCGGACGCAACGGGACGCACGATCGCGATCGCCTGTTGAGATCTACATAATTATCTGACGTGAGGCTCCGAAGCTTCGTCGTCCCCGCGAAGGCGGGGACCCAGTGGCGCGTCCGAGCGAAAGACGCTAGGTTCCCGCTTCCGCGGGAACGACGGTGCTCTCCAAATTGTCATGGAGTTCCGTTATGCTCAATAAGCGTCGGCCGCTGCAGGCGCTGCCTCACGCCAGGAACGAGGCTGCGTCGGTCCACGCGTAACCGAGCGCGTCGGCCACGGGGCGGCACGTCACCCTGCCCAACGCGACGTTCAGTCCCTGCTGAAGGTGCGCGTCCTCGGCGAGCGCGCGCTTCCAGCCCTTGTCCGCGATGGCCACCACGAACGGCAGCGTCGCGTTGTTGAGCGCGAACGTCGACGTGCGCGGAACGCCGCCCGGCATGTTCGCGACGCAGTAGTGGACGACGCCGTCGACGACGTACGTGGGCTCGGCGTGCGTCGTCGGATGCGACGTCTCGAAGCAGCCGCCCTGGTCGATGGCGACGTCGACGACGACCGATCCCGGCTGCATCTTCGCGACCATCGCGCGCGTCACGAGCTTCGGCGCCGCGGCACCGGCCACGAGCACGCCGCCGACGACGAGGTCGGCCGCCGCGACCTGGCGCTCGATCGCGTCGACGGTGGAGAACAGCGTCTGCAGCGCCGCGCCGTACTGCGTCCACAGGCGTTTCAACGCATCGACGCTCCGGTCGAGCACGGTGACGCGGGCGCCCATGCCGAGCGCGATCTCGATCGCATGCGTGCCGACCACGCCACCGCCGATCACCACGACCGACGCCGGCGCAACGCCCGGCACGCCGCCGAGCAAAATGCCCTTCCCGCCGTGCGGCTTCTCGAGATAGTGCGCGCCTGCCTGCACCGCGAGCCGGCCGGCCACCTCGGACATCGGCGCGAGCAGCGGTAGCCCGCCGGCGGGCGACGTCACCGTTTCGTAGGCGATGCAAACCGCGTTGCTCGCGACGAGATCGCGCGTCTGCGCAGGATCGGGCGCCAGATGCAGGTACGTGAAGAGGATCTGTCCCGGCCGCAGCATCGCGCGCTCTGCCGCCTGCGGCTCCTTCACCTTCACGATCATGTCGCACGACGAAAAGACATCCGCGGCGCTTTGCGCAATCGTCGCGCCTTCGCGCGCGTAGTCGGCATTGGCGACGCCGATGCCCTGCCCCGCTCCGTCCTGCATCACGAGCTCGTGTCCGCGATGCACGAGCTCGCGCACGGAGCCGGGTGTGAGGCCAACGCGGTTCTCCAGCACCTTGATTTCCTTCGGGACGCCAATGCGCATGCGCGCTTCCTCGCGGAACGGAACGGGCGTGAGATTACGCGCGGCGCGACGACGCCGATAGGGCCAGCGGATGCGCCGGTGTGGTGTCAGGCGGACGCGGCGGCCACTTCGGCGCACGCGCCGGCAAGCGTCGCGATGCCGGCGTCGATGCGCGCGGCGTCGATCGACGCAAAGCCGAGGCGGGCGTAATTGCGCGGCGCAGGCTCGCCGCCACCGGAGAAAAACACGTCGCCGGGCTCGATCAGCACGCCCTTGAGCGCCGCGGCATCGGCGAGCACCCGCGTGTCGACGTGCGTCGGAAAACGCAACCAGAACGACGATGCGCCGGACACGGTCGAGAAGCGAACGCCGGGAAGATGCGTCGCGAGCGCGGCCGCCATCACCCGCGATCGCTCGGCGTACGCCTGGCGCAGGCGCCGCAGCAACGCATCGTGGTGACCCATCGCGAGGAAGAGGCCGACCGAGCGCTCGTTGTTCGCCGCCGGATGGCGCAGCATCAGGCGCCGCAACGCACGCAGTTCGCGGATGAGCTCGCGGCGGCCGACGATGAAGCCGCTGCGAATGCCGGGCGCGAGCGTCTTCGACAGGCTGCTCACATAGACGACGTGACCGCTGCGGTCGAGGCTCGTCAGCGCGGGATGCGCGTGACCCTCGAGGCCGAGCTCGATTTCGTAGTCGTCCTCGATCAGGATGCGATCGTTCGCGTGGGCCCACGCAAGCAGCGCTTCCCGCCGTGCGAGCGGCATCGTGACGTTCGTCGGGCATTGATGCGAGGGCGTCAGGTAGACGTATTCGCAGCTCTCGAGCGCAGGACCGAGTGCGAGACCCGCGTCGTCGAGCGGCAGCGGCACGATGCTCGCGGTCCGCGACGCGAAAATGTTGCGCGCGTCGGGATAGCCCGGATTCTCGATGCCCACGGTGGTGGCGGCGTCGACGAGCAGCGTCGCGAGCAGGAACAGCGCGTGCTGCGCGCCGACGGTCACGAGGATTTCGTCGGGTGCCGCGAACACGCCGCGACGCACCAGGAGTCGCGTCTGAATCTGCTCGATCAGAAGCGCGTCGTCGGCGTCGATCAGGTCGCCCGCCCAGCCGCGCACTTCCGACACCGACGTTGCCTGCAGGCTGCATTCGCGCCAACCGGGAATGGGCAGGAGTCCCGGATCGAACTGTCCGTAAATGAACGGATACGGGTAGCGCTGCCAGTCGCGCGGCTTCACGATGTTGCGCTGCATCAGCACGCCGCCGCGCAGTCGTGGCGCCCAATCGACCTGGGCGGGCATGTCGCCCACGCCCGGTGCACGCGGGAGCGCAACGCGGCCGGCGACGATCTCGGGGTTGACGTAGTGGCCGCTGCGGCTCTTCGTCAGCAGGTAGCCTTCGTTGACCAGCAGCTCATAGGCGAGCGCGACGGTGTTGCGCGCAACGCCGAGCTGCGCCGCCAGTACGCGCGTCGACGGCAGCGCCACGCCGACGGGGATATGGCCGTCGAGGATCGCCGCGACGAGCATCTCCCGGATCTGCGCCTGCAGCCCGACCTTGCTGCGAAAGGAAAGCTGGATGAGCTGGTTCCACATAGAGGGTCAGAGACGACTTTTCAGGCGAAGCGGGTGAGAGAAGTGGCCGGCGACGAAAAGTCGTCTCTGACCCTGCTTCGGTTTGCCGATCCGCGCACTCCCCGACAGCACCCCTGGCCCAGTTCGGCAGTCCCGTCTGGCTCCTTGTGCCTGGCAAGGCTTGGCGCTAAAAGGCATATGATGAACCAGCGCGGCAGGGGCCGCGGTGCGCCGCGATCCCCAGCCTCCGTTACCTGTCCTCTGTCATCTGACCTCCGAGAACCATGGGCCACGCCGAATTCACCCTTGCAAACCAGCCTGCGCAAAAACCCCTCTCGCTCGACGAGCTGTGGATGCCGTTCACGCCGAACCGCGACTTCAAGTCCGATCCGCGCATCGTCGTGCGCGCCGAGGGAATGTATTACTACAACGACCGCGGCGAGAAGATCATCGACGCGTCGTCCGGCCTGTTCTGCGTCGCGGCGGGCCACTGCCGCAAGGAGATCAGCGAGGCCGTGCATCGCCAGCTCGGCGAGCTCGACTTCGTCGCGCCGTTCCTGCGCGGTCATCCCAAGAGCTTCGAGCTCGCTTCGCGCATCGCCGAGCTGACCCCGGGTGATCTCAACCGCATCTTCTTCGTCAATTCCGGCTCCGAGGCCGTCGACACCGCGATGAAGGCGGCGCTCGCCTATCACCAGGCGCGCGGGCAGACCGGCCGCACGATGTTCGTGTCGCGCGAGCGCGCGTATCACGGCGTCAATTTCGGCGGCGTCGCACTCTCCGGCATCGTCAACAACCGGCGCAAGTACGGCCCGGGGATCGCCGGCGTCGCGCACATGCGGCACACACAGCTCGAGCAGAATCGTTACACGCCGGGCGAGGGCGCGCATGGCGCAGAGCTCGCCGACGACCTGTTGCGCTTCGTGAATCTGTACGGCGCCGAGAACATCGCCGCCTGCTTCGTCGAGCCGATCGCCGGCTCAACCGGCTGCCTGGTGCCACCGAAAGGCTATCTCGCGCGGCTGCGCGAGATCTGCGACACCCACGGCATCCTGCTCGTCTTCGACGAGGTGATCACCGGCTTCGGACGCACGGGGCAGCCGTTCGCCGCGCAAAGCTTCGGCGTGACGCCCGACATCATGACGATTGCGAAGGCGCTCACCAACGCCGCGCAGCCGATGGGCGCGGTGGCCATCTCCGAGCGCATCCACGACACGGTAATGGCCGCCGCGCAGGACGGCGCCATCGAGTTCTTCCACGGCTACACCTATTCCGGACACCCGGCCGCGTGCGCTGCCGGCCTCGCCACGCTCGACATCTACCGCAACGAAGGCCTGTTCGAGCGCGGGCGCGAGCTCGCACCCTACTTTCAGGACGCGATGTTTTCGCTCAAGGGAACGAAGAACGTCACCGATGTCCGCGGCTACGGCATGTTCGCGGCTCTCGACGTCGAATCGGACGGCGCACCCGGCCGGCGCGGCAACGTGCTGCAGAAAAAGCTGTTCGACAACGGGCTCAATCTCAAGAACACCGGCGACTGCGCCCTCGTCGCGCCGCCGCTGATTTCGGAGCGGCAGCACGTCGACACGATCGTCGACATCTTGCGCAAAACGGTATCCGCGCTTTAGTCTTCGCGGACCATCAAAACAGGGAGACCGGCATGAGGAAAGTCTGGTTCATCGGATTGGCGCTTGCGTTCGGCGCGGGGATCGCTTCGGCACAGCAGAAGGAAGTCACCATCGCGTACCAGGACATGCTCGACCCGTATCGGGTGTCGCAGGACGCGAAGGATCTCGAGAAGGCCACCGGCTACAAGATCAACTGGAAACAGTTCGGCGGCGGCGGTGAAGTCATCAAGGCGATGGCGTCGGGCGCCGTGCAGATCGGCGAGGTGGGCTCCGCGGGCATCGCCGCGGCGGTGTCGCGTGGCGAGCCGTTCGAGCTCTTCTGGATCCTCGACGACATCGGCGACGCCGAGGCGCTCGTGGCGAAGAACGGGTCGGGCATCAACAGCGTCAAGGATCTGAAGGGGAAGAAGATCGCGATGCCGTTCAACTCGACCACGCATTTCCACACGATGGTTGCGCTCGAGCAGGCGGGCATCAATCCGAAGGACGTGCAGATTCTCAACATGCGTCCCCCCGAAGTGCGCGCGGCCTGGCAGCGCGGCGACATCCAGGCGACGTGGATCTGGGACCCGGTGCTCTCCGAGGTGAAGAAGGACGGCAAGGTCATCCTGACGTCGGGCAAGCTTTCCGCCGAAACGGGCAAGGCGACGTTCGACGGCTACGTCGTCAACAAGGACTGGGCGAAGCAGCACCACGACTTCATGGTGAAATTCGTCAAGGTGCTCGCCGCGGCCGACGAGCAGTACCGCACGAACAAGGCGAAGTGGACGCCTGATTCGCCCGAGGTCAAGGCGGTGGCGAAGTGGTCGGGCGCCAAGCCTGAGAGCGTGCCCGAAGGCATGGCGCTCTATCGCTTTCCGACGCTCGCCGAGCAGAACAGCAAATGGCTGGGCGGCGGCAAGAGCAGCGTCGCGGCGAAGGCGCTCGAGGCAACGTCGAAGTTCGAGCTGTCGCAAAAGCAGATCGAGAAGACGCTGCCCGATTATTCGACCGTGGTTACCGACCAGTACGTCAAGGACGCGATGAAATAGCGACCGCCACGCGCGCGGGTGCAAACGATCGGGACGTCGCGCACGTCCCGATTTTTTTGCCGTCCCGATTCATGTAGCCTTCGCTCCGCATGCCGAGTTCGCCTCGCCTCGCCAAGCTCTCGGCGCCGCGCACCGGTACCGCGCTCGTGCGTGCGCGCCTGCATCGGCTGCTCGACGAAGCCGTCGAGCGTGGCGCTGCCTTCATCGCCGCCGGCCCGGGGACCGGCAAGAGCACACTCGCCGTCACCTGGGCCACGCCGCGCGCGGGAAGGCTGCTCTGGTTCCGCGCGGACGCAGCAGACGCGGATCCCGCCGAAGCGTTCGGCTATTTCCGGCAGCTCGCCGGCACGTCGAAGGGCGCCCAGGGATTGCCCTCCTACCGTCCGCGCGACATCGATCGCCTGGACCTGTTCGCGACGGCGTTCTTCCGCACGTTCTTTCGCGTCGTGCCGGCGGCTTCGACGCTCGTCGTCGACGATGCGCACGCAGCGAGCGGCGATGCGTTCCTGACGCTGCTTGCGGCGGCGATCCGCGAGGCGCCGCCCGACGTCGCGGTCGTCGTCCTGAGCCGACGCGAACCGGCCGGCCCGCTGCTCGACGATGTTGCAAGCGGCCGCGTCCATGTGCTCGACACGGCGGCGCTCGCGTTCGACGCGTCGGAGGCGGTCTCGCTGCTCGCCCATCGCATGGACGCCGCAACCGCGCGCCGACTGCACGCGCGCACCGACGGCTGGGCCGCTGGCATGCTGTTGCTCGCGCAATCGGGCGAAAGTGCGCCGGCCCGTCACGCGGCGAGCGCGCGCATCGCGGCCTACTTCGACGAACGGGTGCTCGCGGTCTTCGACGATTCCGAGCTTCGCACCTTGGCGGTGGTCAGCCTTCTGCCGGAAGTCGACGCTGCCTCGCTGGCTCGACTCGGTCTCGACGGCGGCGCCGGCCAACTGCTCGAGCGCCTGCGGCGCGAAAACGCCTTCGTCGTTCGTCTCGAACGCGGCCCTGCGAGCTGGCGCCTGCACGATCTTCTGCGCGACGCGCTGCGAGCGCGCTTTCGCACGATCGCCGACGCAGCGTGGAGGCGGACGGCGCTGCTCGCTGCCGCACCGCTCGCAGCCGCCGCCGGTCACGTTCGCGACGCGGTGCAAATGTATCTCGACGCCAACGAGGGATCCCGTGCCAAAGGCATCGCGGAAGAGCATGCGCGAAGCCTCGTACGCGCTCATCGCCTCGCCGAGCTCGACGCGGTCGTTGCCGCACTGTCGCCCGAAGAAGCGCATGGCAGCCGCGTGCTGCAGATCGCCCTGGGCGAAAGCGCATGGCAACGCAACCACGCGAGCTCGGCGGTCGCCTGCTTCGAGCGCGCGTACGCGATGATCGACGATGAAACGCCGTCGGCCGACGGTTTGCTGCTCGCGTCGAGCGCGCTGAACGCGATCTTCGAAGGCTGGCAGAGCTACGACGGCACGCGAACGTGGGCCGATCGGCTGCGTCGCCACCTGGGCGCCCGCGAGCGGATCACCGATCCGCACGACGTGCTTCGCATCGACCGCACGTGGCTGCAGACCGCCGACCAGCTCTGGGACGATTCGCTGTGCGACCGGCCCGCGCTGTTCGATCGCGTCCTCGCGCAGGTGCGCGATCCGCCGCCCGGTGTTTCAGTCGACGAGATCGTCGCGACGTCGGCCGTGCTGGTCGAATCGAGCGGCTACAATCTACACGACGAAGCGCGCTTCCAGGCGACCATCACGGCGACCGCGGCGTGGCTCCAGCATCCGGATCTGGCACCGCTCGTGAAGGCGATGTGGCTCAATTCGTACGCGGGGCTCGGAAAGCACTGGCCGTCGCCGGGCGTCAGGCTGCCCGCCGCGGGGGGCAATCCGAGTCTCGAGCTCGCGTACGATCTCGCGCGGTCGCACGGCGGCGACGCGCTCGCATTCATCGCCGCGGATTTCCTGTGCCATGGCGCTATCGGCGACAACGACCTGCCGCGTGCCCGGCATTGGCTCGAGCGGCAGCGCGAAAGCGCCAATCCCCGGCACGTCGTGCAGACCGTCACGCTGCTTGCGACCGAAGCGGCGGTGCTCGGGCTCGCCGGCGAATGGCGGCGATCGATCGCGACGTTCGAGCGCGCCGATGCGCTGGCGCGCGAGCACGCGCATCCCGAGGACGACTACTGGAACCGGTCGCTCTCCCGCTATCGCGTCCTCATCGCGAGCGGAGAGGCCGCCCGTGCACGCGAAGGGCTCCTGCGCGATGCTCCCGGCTATCCGGAAGGCTTGCGGCGCGACTTCGCGGTGGTCCTCGCCGACGTCGCCCTCGCCGACATCGAGTGGAAAGCGCACGGCGCGATTCCTGCACCGCTCGTCGCAAAGATCATGGAACGGACGCGTGCCTACAACTGGCGCGGCATCGCCATGCTGTTGCGCCCGGTCGTCGCGCGCATCTGCTCCGAAGCGCTGCGCCTCGGCATCGAACCCGACTTCGCGCGCCGTCTGATCCGCGACAAGCGGCTGCCCGCGCCCTCGCCGTACGACGCGAACTGGCCGTGGCCCGTGCGCATCCATGCGCTCGGCGGCTTGCGCATCGTCGTCGAGGGCCAGCCGCTCGTGTTCGGTGCGCGTGCCCAGCGCAAGCCGCTCGACCTCGTGAAAGCGATCGTCGCGCACGGGCCCGCTCCCGTCGACGCGGCGCTTGTCCTCGATGCGCTGTGGCCGGACGCCGAGGGCGGCGCGGCGCGCGCGTCGCTCGACATGACGCTGATGCGGCTGCGGAAGCTCCTCGGCCGCGACGATGCGCTGACGCTCGATGCCGGGCGCATCGGCTTCAATCCTGCGTTTGTCTGGATCGACGCCTACGCGTTCGCCTTCGGCGAGAACGAGCACTATGCCGGGCCGCTCTTCGGTCACGAGGCCGTCGCTCCATGGTGGGCGTCCGCGCGCGAGCGGTTGCACCAGCGGTTCCTGCGGCGAACCGTAGAGCGAGGTCGCGAGCTCGAATCGGAGCGCCGATTCGCCGACGCGCTGGCGGTCTACGAGGCCGCGCTCGCGGAGGACTCGCTCGCCGAAGAGCTCTATCAAGGCACCATTCGATGCCACATCGCGCAGGGTCGCCATGCCGACGCGATGCGGGCGTTCCGCCGATGCCGGGAGCAGTTGTCGATCGTGCTGTCGGTTCGGCCGTCCGCCGACACCCTCGCGCTCGTTGCCACTCTCGGAGCACGGTAGCCAACCGCAGCTTCGCTTCGGTCGTCGCGGTTTTTCGGTCCCGTTAGTCCGCCGTTAGATGCCGGCGCGCAATCTCGCGTCCGGGTATCGGCTTCCATTTGCCTCGACCGGTGAATGTCGGCACGGATGGATACGTTCATCGTTCGCATCTATCGCAAGGTCGCGCGCGGCGCGGAAGAGCCGGCCGGCACGGTGGAGCACGTCGAATCGGGCGACCGTGTCGCGTTCTCGGACGCGCGTCAGCTCCTGACCCGACTGCTGACGAGCCGACGGCATCGCGGCGCGGCCGTGCAAGGGGCGGCGGATGGGAACGACGAACAGCCGACACGCGATTGACGGGCCGCCGAACATGCGCTTCCCCCGTTCTGCCGATGCGCGCCTCTCGGAGGAGATTGCCATGACGTTTGGAAAGCTCTTGTCGTCGCTCGTCCTGCTGTCGATCGCATGCGCCGCGGATGCGCAGGGCTTGAAGCAGCGCAAGCCGGGCCTGTGGGAGCTTCAGTACACGGCTGAGGGTCCTGCGATGCAGGCCGAGCAGGAGCGCTTCCGAAACGAGCTCGCGAGCATGCCGCCCGAGAAGCGGGCTCGCGTGGAGGCACTCATGAAGCAGCGCGGCACGGGGCCCGGCGGCGCGCCGGTGGGACAAATGCGCTTCTGCCTGACACCGGAAGATCTCGCCGAGCAATCGTCCAGTGGTTACCTGAAGGGCCTGAATGACGAGAGCAATTGCAAGTCGAAAATTCTCTCCGAGTCGGTGAGTGAAGTCCGCATTCACGCCACTTGCCGCAACCCTAAAGGCGGCACTCGTGAGGTCGACACGCGCGTCTATGACATATCGGCCGACCACTATGCAGTCGACATGACGTCCCGGGGGACAGGCAACGACATGCACATGCAGCAGAAGGCCCGCTGGATCGGCGGCGATTGCAAGGGCGCGTTCTGAAATCGCGGGCATCCGTCGGGATCGGATGCGGCTCTCCCGGGAAACATGGCCATGGATGCTAGATATCGGATCGGCAGGATGCTCGTCGCAGTCGCGCTCGCCGCGTCGATGCCGGCGCTGGCGGCCGACGCGCGAGCAGTCGGCGCAGCGCCGCCCGCGACGGCCGCCGACCGCGCGTCGCGACCGGTCGTCACGATCTACGAGTTCCGTTCCGGCGTCTCGGAGATCGGCGCGCGAGGGGCGACCGACATGTTCGTCACCGCGCTGGTCAAGAGCGGCCGCTTCCGGGTCGTCGAGCGGTCGCGGCTGAACGAAGGCGTCGTGCGCGAAAAGCAGCTCAACGCGAACGGGCTCGCGACCGGCGACGTCGGCAGCACGCAGCTTCAAGGCGCGCGCTTCGTGTTCGAAGGCTCGGTGTCACAAGCCAACGCCAGCGAGGATCAGCGCGCGAGCGGGATCGGCGTCGGCGGCATGGAAGTCGGCGGCGGCAGCAATCGCGACACGCTCGCGATCGACGTTCGCGTCGTCGACGCGTCGAGCGGCGAAGTGCTCGACGTCGTCACCGCGCAGGGCAGCGTCACCGCCACGTCGTCGAGCCTCTCCGGCGTCGGCAACCTGCTGTCGGCCGTCGCAGGCTCGCGCGGATACGGCATTCCGGTCGTCCCCGACGTCCACGTCCAGCAGCAACACCGCGAAAGCGTCGACGAGGCGCTGCGCTCGGCGATCGAAGCCGCAGTAGCGACGCTCGGTGAACGCTTCGGACACTGACCTGGGGGAGCGATCGTGGCGTACATGAACGCATCTCTTCGTTCGGCATCGCGCGCGTTGTACGCATCGTTCGCGATCGCGTGCGCCGATGCAGGCATCGTTGGTGACCGTGCAAGGCAGCAAGACCTGGCAGGTCTCGTTCGGACAGCTCGCCGCCGGATTCGTCGTGCCCGCGGACAAGATCTGCAGTTGCACGAACGGCCGCGCGACGCTCAAGGTGCGGCCGAGTGGAACGTCGACGTGGCAGGACATCGTCGCGTTCAACGTGGTCGCCGCGACGCCGGGCAGCGCGACGACGTCGTTGCCAAGCGCCGGCTTCGGCGTTCGGACATCCAATGACGAGCCTCTGAGAAGTCGCAAGGAGACGCTTCGATGAACCGTCGGTCCCGCATGACATGCACGGCGCTCGTCGCCTTCGGCGCATCCGCCGTGGTCGTTCTCGCCCACGCGCAGTTTCCCGCGAGCGGCCTGCGCCAGGGCGCAGGCGTCGACACGGGCTCTCCCGCCTCTTCGCTGCACGGCGGCGGTGCGCCTTCGGCGCCTGCATCCGCCGGCGCGATGCCGGCGTGGACGCCACGCGCGGCCGCGGCGAACGGCGCTTCCGCCGTGCTCCCGGCGCACGACCTGCAACAGGCGAACCTGCCGGCCGATCTCGCGCACCTCGACGACAACGCGATCATCATCGTCGGCGGCAAGCAGGTGAATGCGGCCGACGTGAAGCGCGGCGTGCTCGCGCTCGACGACCACGCGATCATCATCGTCGGCGGCAGGCAGACACCGGCCGCGACGCTGAAGCGCGAGCTCGGCACGACGAAGCCGCCCTCGGTGAAGGGCATGGCGGCCGCGACCAACGCGGGCGTCGACCCGCCCGCAACGCGTCCATCGACGGGCGCAACCACCGCAGGTGTAACGGCCGCCGGCGCAACCAGCGCCGGCGCGACGCAGGGAGCGAAGCGTCCCGCGCGCGTGAGCCTCGTCGCGAACGAGCATCTGAGCATCGTCGCGAAGAAGCGAGCGAACCTGCAGCGCGAATACGCGCAACTGCGCGAGGGGCAGGACGCGGTCGCCGCAGGGTTCCGTCCGCCGTCGCAGAACCCGACGGTGGCCGCGAGCGCGACCGCCGCGACGAATTTTCCGGCGAATCCCGCCGCGCTTCGTACGTCCGTCGGGACGCGGCCGAACGCAGTCGGCGACCCGGGCATCGTCAGCGTCAACGGCCGCATCCAGGACATACGCGTCATGCCGGACGGCAAGCTTGTCATCGCCGGCAATGCGCTCGGCGATCGGCCGGGCGGCGCGCGTCTCACGGGAGGCGCGCTCGCGTCCAACCCCGTGCCGTTGCTGGTCGCGAAATGGAACGCCGGCGCGATCGAAGCGAACATCCCCGGCGGCACGCGCGGCGTGCCGGACGAGCCGAAGGCGGTGCTCGAAGTGAAGACCGCGAGCGGCGCCACGTATCGGTTCGACGGCATCACGTTCGTCGCGGCTCGCGCGGAGGCGACGGTCAAGGACGCCGACCGCATCGCGCAATACCTGCATGTCGACGCCGGGCCGACGTGGCCACAGGCGAGCATCGCGAAGAACGCCGTCGCCCGCTGGATCGACGGCGAGAGCATCGACTGCCCGCGCACCGGCACCGACACGCTTAGATTTCGCAACGTCAACGGCTTCGAGGTCGTGGGCGCCTCGATGGTCCATGCGCGAACCGACAGCGGCGATCGCGACATGGCCGGCAACGCTGGCGGTCGCGTCTATTCCCCCGGCTACGCCTTCGGCGAGTGGCGCGACGAAGTCGTTTCGCGCTATACCGGCGACGGATCGATCGGTGCGCCGGCGACGTTCGTCAGCGCGCTGCCGGTGAGCTGGGGCATCTTCCGCAGCCATACGTCTCCCGGCTTCTCGCTCGACGTCGAGTTCTTCGATCCGCTCGAGTTCCCGATGATCACCGCCTTCGGCACCGCGGTGTTCAACCTCGGAAAAATTCCGGGCACATCGGTGCCAGTGCCGTTCACGACGCCGCCGAAGCCGGTGATCCACACGAGCGGCCCGCACGACATCTGCCTCTCCGGGTATGCGATCACGTCGCTCACCGTGTACGGCCCGGTCGGCATCACGCCGTGAACGCCGCGCCGCACGCAAGCTCGATCGCGAAAAGCGAGGACACCGTGGCAAATCACCGTATGAGTGCGTTCAACCTGCTCGCCGCGATTTCCGCAACATGCGCGCTCGTCGCGGTCCCGCAGTCATCATCGGCGGTGGGCGTCCTGATCTACGCACCCGAGGCGCAAGAGCGCTGCTGGATCGAGCGCATCCAGTACACCGACAACTGGTACAACGCGACCGGCCACTGCGACGAGACCAACGGGCGTGGCGATGCGTATCCCGTGCACGTTCCGTTCAGCGCGGTGGGTCGTTACGACGCATCGACTAACGAAGCCAGCGAGACGATTCGCATCGTCAAGGGCGGGCTCGAAATCCCAACGCATGACTACTACGGCACGATCACGTCGACGCTGAGCTGCGGCGCGGATCCCTGGCAGAAGGCGACGATCGATTGCGGCGTAACGAGCGTAAGCGCCACCGAAACGATCCCACAATACTTCGTCGACAGCCTCGTGCGCAAACGCCGGCGCCCCTTCACGTCCGATATGACGGACGCGCAGCGTGCAGCGGTCACGCAGCAATATCTGGCTTCGATCCATCGTCTGCACGAGCGCGTCGAGGAGCATCCCGGGACGGGCGTCGTGCTGGACTCCGGCAGGGCGAATGCAGCGCCTTCGCAGACGATGTCGGCGGGCGGCACTGCGCTCGCGCCGTCGCCGCGCAGCAAGGAAGTCGGCGCGTTGTCGGCATTGCGGGCGGGAGGAACGACGATTCGCACACCGGAGCCGGCGACCGGCGCATCCCATTCAGCGCCAGCGACGGGCGCCGCGATGCGCACGATCGCGATCCTCGAGCCAGCCCCCGGAAGCAGCGTGCGGCAAGGGCAGATTCGCGTTCGCATTCGCGACGCAGCGCTGGGCGCCGAAACGTCGAATGGCGTCGCGACGGTCGAGCTCAGCGCGCTTGCGCCTCGCGCCGCCAGCCGCGCGCAGGCGGCATCGGGCACCGCAAAGGTCGCGTCATGGCAGGTGCCGCTCGCGCAATTGACGCAGGGGGCAGTCGTGCCGCGAAGCATCAGCGGAACGTTTGCCGGACCGACGCTGCTCCGTGTGCGGACATCGCCGACTGGCGCCTGGAGCGACGGCGTCAGCTTCGACATTACGTCGGACGCGCAAACGCAGGCACGAACGCCGACGCCGCCCGACTGGTCCGCTGCACCGCCAGCCGGCGCGCCGGCACAACCCGGCAACGTGCCGGGCACCGGCGCAAGCGCCTTTCGAGCGCCGGCGTCCTCGTTCGGTCATTGATCCTGCGCACCGTACCCGCCGCCGGCAGCGGCGACCGGCACGCGGACGATTGAGGAGATAACGCGCTTTTGCTCGCGCATCGCGCGCCGTCGCGGTAACCTTGCGGGCTGTTGGGTCACCGGCAGCCCTCTCTTGAGCAAGCTCGAAATCCGCAACGTCAGCGTCAAGTACGCCGGCAGCTCCGGCCGCACCACGCTCGCGCTGTCGAACGTCAACCTCGGTCTCGACCCGGGCGACTTCGTCGTCGCACTCGGCGCTTCAGGCTGCGGGAAGACGACGCTCTTGTCGTGCATCGCCGGCTTCATGCAGCCTTCCGCCGGCGAGATCGTCCTCGACGGCAGGCCGGTGATCGGCCCCGGCGCGGAACGTGGCGTCGTGTTCCAGAAGCACGCGCTGATGCCATGGCTCAACGTCGTCGAGAACGTCGAGTTCGGCTTGCGGATGCGCGGCGTGCCGAAAGGGGAGCGGCGCGCCGTCGCGCTCGACAAGCTGCGGCTCGTCGGGCTCGAGAAGTTCGTGACCTATCCGGTCTACCAGATCTCGGGCGGCATGCAGCAGCGCGTCGGGCTCGCGCGTGCGCTCGCGAGCGATCCCGAAGTGATGCTGATGGACGAGCCGCTTGGCGCCCTCGACGCGCTCACCCGGGAGCAGCAGCAGGAACTGATCCTTTACCTGTGGCAAACGACGCGCAAGATGTTCTTCTTCATCACGCACAGCGTGGAGGAAGCGCTGTTCCTCGCGACCGAGCTCATCGTCATGACGCCCTCCCCCGGCCGCATCGCGCATCGCTATACCCTCGATTTCGGCCGGAAGTTCGTCGAGTGCCGTGACGCGCGCAAGGTCAAGGCCGACCCGAGGTTCATCGCCGTGCGCGAGGAAGTGCTGCAGCTCATCCATTCGGCACCTGCGGATGCCGAGGCGGCGGCGTAGCGTTGATCGCTGATGAAACGACCCCCACGCTCGCTCCGCTCGCTGCCCCCAACGGGGGCGCGCCAGTGGCTTGGGGCGGCCCGGCGCCACTGACATGAGCTCGATCCCCACCCCCGCGGCCGACATCCCGCAATCGGATGGCGCGTCCGGCACGGCGTCCGTGGCGTCGTCGCATGACGCCGCAACGTCCGCGAGCGGCATGCGCACGATCAAGGGCTACAGCCTGCCTGGTGAAGGTCCGAGCACGCTGATCAGCGTCGTCACCGTCGTCGGGCTCCTCGCGTTCTGGTGGGTCGCAACGCACTTCGGCTGGATCAAGGATCTGTTCCTGCCTACGCCGGAGAAGATCGTCACGAGCTTCGGCGAAGCGTGGCGCGGCGACATCCAGGGCGGCAAGCCGTTGGCCGAGCACTTCTGGTGGAGCCTCTATCGCGTCTTCGCCGCGTTCGTGCTTGCGGTGCTGACGGCCGTCCCCGTCGGCGTCGCCATGGGCGTTTCACGGATCGCGCGCGGCATCTTCGACCCGCCGATCGAGTTCTACCGGCCGCTGCCGCCGCTCGCGTACCTGCCGCTGATCGTGATCTGGTTCGGCATCGACGAGACGGCGAAGGTCGTGCTGATCTACCTCGCCTGCTTCGCGCCGCTCGCAATGGCGGCGCGCGCGGGCGTGCGCAGCGTGACGATCGAGCAGATCAACGCGGCGTACTCGATGGGCGGTTCGAAATGGCAGGTGATCTTCCACGTCGTGATTCCCGCCGCGATGCCCGAGATCCTCACCGGCATGCGGATCGCGATCGGCTTCGGCTGGACGACGCTCGTCGCGGCGGAAATGGTGGCGGCTACAGTGGGTCTCGGACAGATGGTGCTGAACGCGTCGAACTTTCTGCGGACCGACGTCGTCATCATGGGCATCATCGTCATCGGCGTCGTCGCCTACCTTTTCGATCTCCTGATGCGCTACGTCGAGCATCTGGTCGTGCCCTGGAAGGGCAAGGTCTGAAGTGTTTCGGGGCTCGCTGCGCGCTTCGACCTCGGTGCTGATCGCCACGCTTCCGAACCGGCCCTTCTAGCGGTCCGATGTCGCCGTTCGCGCTGAAGGTCTTCCCGTTCCTTGCGTGGCGCCACCGCGTCAACCGCGTCACGCTGCGCGCCGACGTGCTCGCCGGCCTCGTCGGCGCGGTGATGGTGCTGCCGCAGGGCGTCGCCTACGCGACGCTTGCCGGCATGCCGCCCGAATACGGCCTCTACGGTGCGATGCTCCCCGCGATCGTCGGCGCGCTGTGGGGCTCGTCGTGGCATCTGATGTCGGGGCCGACGAACGCCACGTCGCTGATGGTGTTCGCCACCGTCAGCGCGCTTGCGGCGCCGTTCACGCCGGCGTACGTCGCCATCGTGCTGACGCTCAACCTGATGGTCGGCATCGTGAAGCTCGGGCTCGGCGTCGCACGCCTGGGATCGCTCGTCAACTTCATCTCGACGTCCGTCGTGATCGGCTTCACCGCCGGCGCGGGCCTGCTGATCATCGGCGCGCAACTGCGCAATTTCTTCGGCATCGACGTGCCGCAGCAAGCGAGCTTCATCGCGGGCCTGCGCGATTTCGTCACGCACCTCGGCGCAACCGACCCCGCCGTGCTCGGCGTCGGCGTGTTCACGCTCGTTGCCGCGATCGTCGGAAGGCGCCTGCTGCCGCGCGTGCCGTACATGCTGACCGGCATCGTCGCCGGCGCGCTCTGCGCGTGGGTGCTGTCGCTCACCGGTGTCGCGAACGTGCCGACGATCGGCGCGCTGCCGTCGGCGGTGCCGCCGCTGTCGGTTCCCGAGATGTCGCTGCAGACGTGGCAAACGCTGGCACCGATCGCGCTCGCGCTCACCGTCATCGGCCTGTCCGAGGCGATTTCCAGCGCGCGCGCGGTTGCGCTCAAATCGGGACAGCGCATCGACGGCAACCAGGAATTCATCGGCCAGGGGCTCGCGAACATCGTCGGCGCGTTCACGTCGAGCTATCCGACGTCCGGCTCGTTCAACCGCACCGGCGCGAACTACGAGGCCGGCGCGCGCACGCCGCTCGCCTGCGTGTTCTCGGCGGTGCTGCTGCTCGTGATCCTGCTGCTCGTGCGCCCGCTCGCCGGCTACCTGCCGGTCGCGTCGATGGCCGCCGTGCTGTTCATCGTCGCGATGGGCCTGATCGACGTGCAGGCGATGCGCCGCGTGTGGCGCACGAGCCGCGCCGACGCGCTGACGCTGGCGGTGACGTTCATCGCCACGCTGACGATCCGCCTCGAAGTGGCGATTCTCGTCGGCGTGCTCGTGTCGCTGTTGATCTACCTCA